>DASTML010000232.1:0-38450 GCA_035714175.1 Bryobacteraceae bacterium
CCAGCGGCAAGTACTTCAATACCGATCTGTGGATTAACCCCTCCACCGGTCGGTTGGTCGCCGCGCAGGAAGCCTACACCCTCCGTACCTTCCCGATGCGGTTCTCCGATGTTCGCCTCCCCGGCTACCAGAACTGGGATGCGTCCGTGTCGAAGATGTTCCCCATCCACGAACGGTTGAAGGCTCAGTTCCGCTTTGAAGCGGTCAACGCCCTGAACACCCCGTGGTTTACTCAGATCGCCTCAGTTGACGTCACCAACGGCAACTTCGGCCGCCTGAACCCCGCCCAGGGCAATTTGCCCCGGTTCCTGAAGCTGGGTCTGAACTTACAGTTCTAACCCCGCCCGCAGACAGAACGGCCCCGGCTTTTTCCAAAGCCGGGGCCGTTTTCTTGTTTGGCCCTTTGACTAGATCAAAGGGCAATTGTTGTTTTGAGGCGATCGAGAGATTGATTTTGCATTTCCAGTTGGATCATTGAATACAAATCCCATTTGGTATTGCGGCAACAGCATCCGCGTTTGGCGCTAGTTGTTCGAATTGGCGCGTCCTGCTTTCACGCGGTAGCGAGTCTCTTGCCGTGCGGAGGAAATGGTGTTGTCTGCCATCAGCGGTCTGGCCGCAATACCATCTGGGGGCTGCTTTGCGCCGTAGGAATGCGGTTTCGCGACTAACCGGCAGCCTGATCGACAACACAGTGATTCGCAAACGCGCCGTCGTGTCTCTGGCACGTCCTGGCGGTGCGATCCGCTAGGCGCAGCCTTTGCCGAGAATGTGTTTTGGGCCAACCGGTTCCTCCAGATCTCCTTGGGGCTGCCGGAGCAATCCGTTTCGCCCTACTTTCTGTGTCGCGCGATCGCCCTCGATTTCACCCACGCGCCTTCGCCGCGAAAGC
Source organism: Bryobacteraceae bacterium (assembly GCA_035714175.1). Classification (GTDB taxonomy): domain Bacteria; phylum Acidobacteriota; class Terriglobia; order Bryobacterales; family Bryobacteraceae. Next base: position 893 of record DASTML010000232.1, read on the forward strand.
CCAATATGAAGGCGCCCGAATCGGAGTGAGCAGAATGGCGCACGCAAACCTCACGGGAAATCTTGGTCGCTGGGGTGCTCGGCGGACGGGACCTTTAGGAACCGAAGAGTCTTCAAAGATCTTCCCGAACAAAACGGTCATCATCGGACGTGCGCGGAAGGGTGCCAAGCTCTTCTCCCCTCCGACACCTGCACAGGAGAATCACTGTGGCGCTGGGAGATTGAGGTCAACTTCCGGGATGAGAAGACCTTGATGGGTGTTGGCCAGGCACCGGTTCGAAATCGGGAGGCGGTCGAATTCACCGCCTGTTTTGGCGTACTTACGTACTCGCTCCTGCTGCTCCCTATGGCTCGCACTGGCCACCCTACCTTCCCCACTATCCAGACCACTCTAGAATCGCCCTAGGTCCAACCGGCACCTCCAGCGAATCTCCTTCTCCCAGGGCATCTCCATGTTTCGCTCCGCCCTTTGGCCGGATTCTCTATTACCCCCGTTGCCGAATCCCTTGGCGTCCTCACTCTTCTAAGCCCAACAATAGCCAAACGTGAAAAAAACGACCCCGGCGTTTTCAAATGCCGGGGCCGTTTTCTTTTTTATTACATCGTTCCCTATTCCGTGCCTTCGGCTTCCTTCCGGAATAAACTTCGGACCCGCCGCCAATAGACTTTCAGCGCCGCCAGACCCGTCAATGTGCTGGCAATCGCCACCTGGAACGCAACACTTCCCGTGACAGGGTCCAAATAAGCCTCCGCACGCGACGGATAGGCAAACAGCAAACAGGCAACGGTCGCCAATGTTAATCCATAATTTTTCATCTTATCGCTCCTTAAAAGTTGGTTGATTGCGTGTAGATAGACTGGACGTCTGTATGGTGGAAGGCCAAAACCGCAACATTGGAATCTCGCGCGGTTGTCCTTCCTTGCTGAATAAATAAACGGATCGCACTCCTTCCGATTCGGCTGTGCCGGAATGCGAAAGATACTGCCGAAAGAACGAGAGAACGCTATTGGGCTCCTCTACCAGCCGGGCCGAAGTACTTCCCGGCAGTTTCAAGGCCAAAAACGTCGCAAATCGGTTGGACAAATCTTCCGCTGTGGGAGCTACCCCCTCGGGATAGTCGTAATAGTCGCTATCAGATCCATCGGGCATAAGTTTGCGGATACCCGCCATCTGCCGGTTCGGTACTAAGCGGATTCGCGATCCGTGGTCCCCATGAAAGACGATGGTCATCCGGTCATACAGCTCGGAATCCCGGAGGCCCTGGAGAACTTCCGTCATCTGCTTCGCGGCAAACTCCAACTGTTCTCCGTATGCTTCAAAGCTTCGCCGGTACCGTGACTCTTCCCCTTCGTGATAAACAACATGCCCGTCAGGCTCCCACTCGGCCAGCGGACGGATACTGCCGTCCGGCCGGATGATGTGCGGACGGTGCGTGTTCAGTAAGTGAACGAAGAATAGAGTATCCTTCTTCGTTGCTTTCACATCACGAACAATCTGCTCCGGCCAAATCTTCCGGGATGCCACCGGAAACGTGGAAAAAACATGCGGTTGCCATGCCGCAGGAGCCGTTTTTTCCCAAATCTGGGCCCAAAACCAGTCCGCCAAAAGATACCAGGACAGAACCTGCCCCACACGCGCAGTCCACGGCAGTTGCAGATAATGAATTCCCGCCAGACTATTCGCCTTATAGGTGACCGATGGCAGGGACGCATACTTGCCGGAGCCGTAAAGTATGTGGTCGGACTGATAAATATGTATGTCGTAGCCCTTCGCAAGATAACTGTCAAAATAGGCATTGGTCTCCAAGACCGGCCTCAATTCCGACGCTATATACTCGTGAGCCTTGGTCACCAACCGGTCGTTCAATAGGCTGGGCACCGAATCCCTTGTTGTCCGGTAGTTCGAATATGCATTCGGAAAACTGTGAAAGTTACCCTGCTCCAGCGCTGCCTCAATAGTGCGACGCGCTCGTTTACAACTTTCACAGAAGGCGGGGAGGGAGCCTAACCCCTGCATTTCATCGAAAATTACATGCAAAGTATGTGTAGGAGCACGGCTTTGCGAAGAAGCGGCTAAACTCGCAGGTAATGCGGTTCGCTCCCACGCCGCCTTGACAAGATCCCCGCCAAAAGTCGCGGCCAAAAAGACCGCCAAGAGGGAGTAAAATCGTTCGCGAAGCAGCAATATCCCGGCTGTGCCGATCACCACAATCAGCAAAGCCGTGTACCGGATACGAAGCGACGGCATCATCATCAAAAGCGGGAAACTGCCGTAAAGCACGAGCAGGGCTATTGTTACGGAGCCCCTTAAAAACGCCGTCCAGGTCACCAGCGCCAATAAGCCTGCCGCCGCCAAATGAAGACCCAGAATAGCGAACACTTCCGGATGGAGAAACCCATAGTCCTCATGCAATAGCACCCGGACTATGGGAATACAGATCAGCAGCGCATAGACCAAAAAACGGGAAAGTGCCGGACGAACTCTACCCATCCGACCGGGCCCCTTCAGCTTTGCGTGTTTTCAACAGGTACAAGCTGCGTGGGCTCCCCTCTAACGCGACTCGTTCCTCGATCTCAAAATATTCGGCAAACGCCACCCGGAACTGCTCTTCGGTGTAGTCGAAAAATGTATCGGGCCGCGCCCGCAACATCTTCTGCACCATCACGTCTTCTTTGGGTACAAATTCCACCAATACACGGCGCCCCATCGAAGCCAGGAACTCGGCAATCCGCAGAAGTGGAATATTGCCGGTGATCCGCAAATGATGAATCAGGGCCAGAACCAAAACCAAGTCAGCGTCTGCACGCGCCAACAGGCTCGATCGTTCCTCCAGCGCGAAGCCCAAATCCGGCGTGGGATTGGTCAGATCCATAAGTAGGGGTAGCAGGAACTCATCACGTTCTGCCTTGGATCTTTCGTAATTTTGCTGCACGCACATTGGGTCGACATCACAGCAAACAGCACGAATGCCCTGTTGCGTCGCCAACCGGCTATATTCCCCCGTATTACCCCCCAAATCAATGACAAGGCTGGGCCGGATGATCTCCAAAATTCGCGAAACCTGATTCCGCTTTGCCTTTTCCGCCACGTCCGTGTAGTGGGATGCGGTTTGGTAATAGTGCTTCCATTCCGTCTCGAAACGGCCCAACTGCAAGCTTTCGACCAATTCAAGCAGCGAGTCCGTCAATCCCGGTTTAGGATCAGCGGCGGACTGCGGCACTGCCCGCTCTGAGGGTGACGCTTCCCCGCCCGCGTATTTCTTCTGCGACCTCGCGTGCAGGTGAATGTGCACCAGAATCCCAAAGTGAAAATAGGTGGACCGGGGAAGAAGCTGGGAAGCGAGATCGAGCGGGATGCCGTCCAGATTCACCTTTAAGTACTGGTTGAAGGTGGGAGAAATTCTGCTCATCAGCAGCAGAGGCGCCAGAAAATGGCGGCAAAACTGGCTGTAGGCCACCCATGGGCCTCCATCATTACGTTCAAAAGACAACGTATCGATAAAGACCGGAGAGCAACCGCGAAACTGAATATTGAAGGCGGAAGCGTCCTTGAGCGTCATTCCATGCTTCAAAGCCGCCTTTTGGATCCGAAGAGTCTGCAAAGCAGCGTCTTTGAGCTGTCCGAAACACCACTCATATGGGTAAGACAGAGACCGGATCTGCTCGGGCCGCAGGATGAGCTCAACATGGGGATCACCCGCCGGACCGGCCTCTTCTTCGTGGGGAATCAACAGCCGATCTGTCACCAGCCGGTCGTAGAGCCCCGACGATAGGAGCAAATCGTAATTTGCCCGACCGAAAGCGGTGACTGCACGCTTAAAGACAAAATTGTCTCGAAAAATGTATCCCGAAGGGTCCCTGAAGGAACTTGGACATGCCGTCAATCCATGAGGCATAGGGAATATTAACATTTGGTGATAAGTTCGTGACGCAGAAGTGAATAAATTTACACAAAATGCCTAAAGTTTTAGTACTATCAGGACGATACGCGCAGTCCTCTCACAGGCCTTAGCAGTTCTATTTGGAGAGCCCGGGTCAACGAGAACCATGGCGGATGACCATTCGTGCTGTCGTTGTGCCGTGGTGGATTGCCACTGCTTTTCGAATCCGGTTCAACGGCAGGATTGGGACGGCAAGAGGCTCAGCCTTCAATTACCTACAGGTTGCCGGTAGGCGAACAACTAGCGTCAAAGAGCGGTCCTACGTGGCGAATGTTCGGGTTTGCACGCAACATAGTCGTCGAGCGTTGCGCTTTTTGTCAGCAATGCGGGACGGTACCGATTTCTAACTCGGAGAGACGATACTTTACACGATTTGGGAGTAACTATAGTTCCCCCAATCGGCAATCCGTCTGCCCAGCTTCGCACTTCTGCGCTAGATAGCTACTTCCCGTTTGATTTCCCTAGCGTCGTCCACCTTCATTGCCGGAGAACGGTCTCCAGGCGGATGGTTCGGAAACACGGTAGCGATGGCAAAGGCTGGCAAGCAGGCGCTGATAAACAACGGATTTAAATCAAAAGCGCGATGGGCTCCCCCCTCCTGTTTACAGAGCGATCACACGCCGGTCGATTTTGTCCCATTTCCATTCGCCGAGCCCCATCGCTCCCGCAATCTCCACGTGTTCCGGTTGGCGGTGGATGAAATGGCTGAACTTGTCCGGCGTATCGTCCACCAGCTTCTTCTTGCCGACACCCACGCGCTTTTCGTCTATCACGCGCCAGCCGACGTGATCCAGCGCAACCGGATCCGTAGCAAAGTACAGGTGTTTGTGCTCCCAGACGAATTGCGGTTTAGCGCCAGGGCCTCCGTGGTAAAGCCCCTTGATGCCGTCGAGGATGTGCAGCACAGTCTTATTCCGGATGACCGGCATCTGCACCACCGCGGGGATAAAGGCGCCGCAGGCATTGAGCGTATAGCTGGAATGGCTGCGCGCCACATTGTTGACCAGACCATGCGAAAGATTCTTGAGCGCCAAGGTGATGCCAGCAGACTGATGGTCCTTCAAAACGCAGAGGTTGATGAGTTTGTTGACCGAATGCGTGATGAACTTGGCGGCGAAAGAACGGCGCATGGTCAGATTGTCGAGATCCTGGCCGGGCTGGACCAGCGCCATTTCCATAAAATGGTCGCGGTCATAACCGTCGATGCCCAGTTGAATCTCTTCATAGTCATCGACCGCGTGCATCCAGCGGACGCCATCGGGGAGCCATTTATCGAAGCCCGCCTTGAGAAACTGCAGGCGATAGCGGTCGTAGACGACGATGTCCTTCGCCTTAACGCCAGTGGCCATCACGCCGGCGATGATTTCGCGCAACACTTCGGGAGCCGAAATGACATGCGGCATCCCGACGGGATTGACTTTAATGCCGACGACGTCGCCAGGCTCAAAGAAGCGCTTCCAGGCATCCTGCCAACCATCGGCGCCGGTCAATTCCCGCATACCGCGACGCATCATGTCCTGGACGGGTCCGGCCTGGTACGCGCGGTTCACAATGGAGCCGGCGTGAGCGACATCTACCACGCGGCCCCGATATGGACCGGGCATGCCGAGCCCTTTCAAAACGGCGGCCTGCGAAGAGAATTGAGAAGAGAGAGCCAGCGGCCCGGCGGGGAGCGCCTGCAAGAACCGGCGGCGTTGCATGCAAAGGCGGGGCATCATGCCCCCAGGATAGATCAATCCAACCCGGTGTGTGCGGCCCACTCCTCCATCGGAATCTGGCCCGGATCGCAACTGCCGGGATTCCAGACCCAGGGCATCGCCAACTGCAATCGGTACCGCTGCGAGGCACGAAAGAAATCGGAGAGCGTATGGTCTGGCCAGGGGCTTCGCGCTCGGCTCGGCGGTACGACGCGCGCACCGCACGGATAGAACTCGCCAAAGCCAATGGCGATACGTTCGGCAAGCGGCAGAATCCTTGTCTCAATCATGGCGTTGAGATCGCGTTCATGCGCCTCACCGTAATAGTGGAAGTTCAGAAAGTCGGCAGCGGGATCGAGGACCTCCTCCCACTGCCCCACCCACCGGCTACTCATGCTCCCAACGGAGAATTGTTTGCCGACGCGGTGAACAAGGGCGGCAACGGAACGCATCCTCGTGCGCATTTCCGTAAGAGTCAACTGCCATGCGGGTGGTACTTTTTCGCAACCCACGCCGGTTTGCGGTCCCAGCCACCACCCGCGGCGCCGCATGGCCATCTCTGGTTCGTTTATGAATTCAAAGCCCATGACAGCAGCATGCGCACCAGCTTCGGCGATGGCTGGCTGCAGAAGTTCCTCCAGAAGACGCGCAAAACGTTCCTCTTCTTTGATCCATAGGCCGAAGCCTTGTTTCACGAGGCTTCCGTCACGCTCCTCGGCAAAGCAGAAAGTATGGTCCAGCAATACCAACAACACCGAAAGTCCGTGCTCGGCGGCGGCGTCCAACCCGGCCCGGAGGGCACTGCGATTCCAAGTAAGCGGCCCGCTATGCGACATGACGGTACGCCCGTCGTTCCAGAGAAACCAGCGGAGGATGCGGGCCTCATGGCGGGCCAGTTCCGCGAAATCGGCATGGACGCGGGCGAGTCGATTGGGGTTGGCAACACTGAGATCGCTGTTGGCGAAGTCGTAGCCATAGTGGAGCCGGTAGTTTACGCCCAGATGGAGCGGTCCGCCGCGTGTGAGGCGTAGAGATTCGGGCATGGAAAGACCTCTGCAAAGGATTGTATTCCTGGCCGCTGCGTTATACTCAACTGTTTTAGGAGAATCCATTGCGCGTAGGAATGATCGGTACGGGCGCCATCTCGAACATGCATGCCCGGGCCCTGAAAAACATTGGGTATGAGCTGACTGTCTGCACGGACGTGAACGAGGAGTACGGGCGAAAATTCGCTGAAACATTCGGCTGCGAATTTGTGCGCACGTATGAAGAGGTGTGCCGGCATCCGAAAGTGGATTATGTGGATGTCTGCACTTTCCCGGATTTCCGGTTGCAGCCGTTGGAGATTTGCGCGGAAACCAAGAAGCATATTCAGGTGCAGAAGCCGATTTCGACCAGCGTGGAAACGGCGCGAGCGATGGTGGAGACCGCTAAGAAAGCCGGCATTACGTTCGGCGTTGTGAGCCAGCACCGGTTTGATGAGTCCACGAAATTCCTGAAGAAGGCGATTGCCGATGGGCGATTGGGCAAAATTCTACAGGCCGATGCTTATGTGAAGTGGTACCGCAGCGCGCAGTATTATTCGCGGCCGATCAAGGGCAGTTGGGCCACGGAGGGCGGCGGTGCGTTGATCAACCAGGCGGTTCACCAGATCGATATTCTGCTGTACCTGATTGGCCGGGTGACGGAAGTGAACGGGTATTGGCAGTTGGGCGCGCTGCATAAGATTGAGTCCGAAGACGTCGTAAACGCGATGATGCGGTATGAAAATGGCGCCACAGGCGTGATCCAGGCCTCGACGGCGTTTTGGCCGGGATACTCCGAGCGGGTGGAAATCCATGGCACGAAGGGCACGGCGATCATCACGGGCGATAAGTTGACGGCGTGGGACGTGCAGGACGACGAAGGTGAGCCGGCGCCGGTAGAGAAGCAAGTGATGTCGGGCGCTTCCGATCCGATGGCAATTCCGCTGACGCCCTTCGAGCGTCAATTCCTGGACTTCGGCGAGGCGTGCAAGAACGGGACACAGCCGCTAACCTCTGGCGAGTCCGGTCTGCATGCGTTGGAAGTGGTGACAGGCGTGTACCAATCGTGCCGGGAAGAACGGCGCGTGGCGATTGGATAGCGAGTGCTCTATCAGGTAAAAGTACCGGCTTCGAGCGCCAATCTCGGGCCAGGGTTCGATGCCCTGGGGATGGCGCTCGGCATCCATTTGACGTGCCGGTTCCGGGCTTCCGACCGGCTGGAAATCCACGGATTCGGACGAGACGCCTCATTGATTTCGCCAGGCGAGAACAACCTGATCTGGCAGACGGCGCTCAATGTGGCGCGCTCGACGGGCCGTGAACTGCCGCCAGTCTACCTGGAAGTTCATAATGAAATTCCGATTGGCAAGGGTTTGGGGTCAAGCGCGGCAGCACTAACCGCGGGCGTTATTATTGCCGATCAATTACTGGGGCTGGAGTGGTCCGCGCACCGGATTCTGGACGAGGCGGCGCGTATTGAAGGTCATCCGGATAATGTGGCGGCGTGCGTGCTGGGTTCGATTGTCGCGAGCGCGATTGATGCGCATGGCGTCGCACGGGCGGTGCGGCTGGACCTGCCGCCCAAATTCGGCGTGGCTGTAGTTGTACCGGACTTTGTGTTATTGACGCATGAAGCGCGTACCGTACTGCCCACCAGCTATTCCAAAGCCGACGCCATCTTCAACGTACAGCGAAGCGCACTGCTGATTGCGGCTTTATCGACTGGTACGGTTTCGGCATTTCCGACAGCGCTGGAGGATCGTTTCCACCAGCCGTACCGGGCGCGTCTGGTACCGGGGTTGGAAGAAATCCTGAAACTACGGGCTCCGGGACTGTTGGGCTGTGCTTTATCGGGCGCAGGACCTTCGGTGTTGGTATTGTATGAACGCGGGTCGGAAAGCGTCGCCGATCTGGTCTCGCAAATTTTCTCTCACCACGGACAGGCGTCGGAGATTCTGCACGCGCAGATTTGGCAGAACGGCTACGAAGTCACCTCCATCGCGTAACAGACATCGAGAAACCACTATGGACAACATTCGCGCATTCCTGCAGAGCGCCGGATTACCGGGGGAGGATGCGCCGATTGCGGTCGATTCCTTACTACGGTTTCCCGACGGAGGACAGTACCGGATTGAGATTCCCTCGACGGAGGGGCCAAAGTCCTTAACGGCTGTTCTGGAAGAAGCGGAGTCCCGGCAGGTGCCCGTACACCGCATTAGCCAAGGAAGCGGGATCATGCTGCTAACCGACGATGAAATCCGTGAGATGGCGGCCATCGGCGTTAAGCACAGCATTGAAGTGAATCTATTTCTGGGGCCCCGGGCGAGCTTTGACATCGGGGCACAGGCGTTTTCAGCGGCAGGGCGCGCACTGGCATTATCGATGCGCGGATCAAACCAATTGGGCCAGGGATTGGCGGATGTGGAACGGGCCGTCGACCTCGGAATCCGGAGCGTACTGGTGAGCGACCTGGGTTCGTTGGAGATGGTGGCGGAAATGCGCGCAAAGGGATTGCTTCCCAGGGATCTGATTATCAAAACTTCGGTGATGATGGCGCCAGCGAATCCGGCGAGCGCCCGGATTCTGGAACGCCTCGGAGCGGACACGATCAACATTCCGTCAGACCTGACGCTGCCGCAAATTGCCTCGATCCGTGCGGCGATCACCAAACCGATCGATTTCTACGTGGAAGCGCCGGACAATATCGGCGGATTCCTCCGCTACTACGAGATTCCGGAGTTGATCCGCGTAGCCGCACCGATCTATCTGAAATTCGGCTTGCGCAATTCGCCGGACGTTTATCCGAGCGGCACTCACATTGAAAACACGGTGGTAGCTCTGAGCAAGGAGCGGGTACGGCGAGCACAGATAGCCTGTGAACATATCGCCCGTTACTGCCCGGATGCCGTGATGTCGCCGCTAGGCGCCGAAGACCTGGGCATCCCCATTCCGGCCGATCACTAGGGTTCTTTGAATTCCAGATGCTGGCGCGTTTTGACGCTGGTTAGCGACTGCTTTTTGCCGTTTGGCCACTCTATTTCCAGTTTTGCGGCCGTTGCATCCTGGCCCAGACCAAAGACCAGCGCGAGGTCACTCTGGCTGCAGTAGCTGGAACCGGAGTGTACGGCGCGCCATTGCTGTCCCGATGACGAAGTGACGCGTACAATGGCCCCCAGCGCCGACGCGCGGCCCCGGAGACGCACCGATAGATAGTTGTTCTTATTGCCGCCGTCGTTGCGGTAAAGTACCGCGGGGCCATGATTATTCGTGATGAGCACGTCCAGGTCGCCGTCCCTGTCTATGTCCGCGTAGGCGGCGCCGCGGGCCACCAGAGCCTGCTGGATGGCGGCGCCGGTCTGTTTGCTGACATCGCGAAACTTGCCGCCGCCTTCATTGCGGAAAAGCAGGGGCGGTTGGCGGAACTGGATTTTGGGCTGCGCGCGGCCGATGTCTTCTTCAATATGGCCGTTGGCGGCGAAAATATCGGCGCGGCCGTCAAGATCGTAGTCAAAAAAGAAGACGCCAAAGGCGAGGGAAAGCAGGCTGGACTTGCCCACCGTGGAACGCGGGGCTTCATCGACGAATAAGCCGCCGCCCTCGTTGTGATAGAGCCCAAGCATCTGATTGGAAAAGTTGCCGACGAGGATGTGCATGCGCCCCGTACCGTCGTAGTCGATGGCGTCGACGCCCATGGCGCCGCGGGCCACGCCGTCCTCACTAAACGCAACTCCAGCCTGAACAGCCACGTCCGTAAACGTGCCGTTTTTATTGTTGCGGTACAGTTTGTTGGGTTGGGTGTCGTTGGCTACGAACAGGTCCACGTGGCCATCGTTGTTGTAGTCGAGAACCGCAATGCCGAGCGATTTGCTGGTGGGATCGTTTAACCCGGCGCGGATGGTCACATCTTCAAACTTTCCATTCCCCAGGTTCCGGTACAGTTTGTTCGCCATCCCTTTGTAGCTTTCCGGCGTGCAATAAGACTTGGCCGAACCATCGAGGGAACAAAACAGGTCTCCTTTCGCCGTCCACTGCACATAGTTGGCTACGAACAGATCGGCGTGACCGTCCTTGTCATAGTCGAGAAACGCGGCGCTGGAGGGGAAGCCCTTATTGGTGATTCCGCTCTGCGTCGTAATATCGCGAAACTTGAAATTCCCTTCGTTCCGGAAGAGGCGGTCGCCCTCCAGCGCAGTGATATAGATGTCGTCGCGGCCGTCATTATCCACGTCGGCGAAGGCAACGCCCAAGCCGTACAGTTCGACGTCGAGGCCGCTGCCGGCAGTCACGTTCGTGAAAGTTCCGTTCCGGTTGTTCCTGTAGATGGCCTGAAGGGTGCGGCGTCCGCGCGACACCCAATCCTTACTGTTGACAAGGACAATGTCGGGCCAACCGTCGCCATCGGCATCTATAAAAGCGCAACCACTGCCCATGGTCTCCGGCAGCCAGCGTTTGCCCGCCCGTCCGGAGTTGTGGGTAAACGTAATGCCGGCGGCTTGCGTGATATCGGTGAACTGCACCGTCTGCGGCAGAGCGGCAAAGGCCGCGACGAAAAAGAGAATGAGTTTCACAGGGACGGCTCGGCATCGGGAATGATTCACGGCATGGAGAAAATTTCTGCTCATCGGCGGGTGACCAGCGGCCGGACCAAGCGCAGCGCCGGGCGGGTGTTGTATTGGCGAATCCAATCACCGCCGGGATGCGACTCGGAGGCAGGGTATGGGTAAGTAGTCATACGGTGATGAGGGAGCGGTTCCACGGTCTGCGAGTGCGCTGTGTTTGGGTCGCGATCCTTGGCCCATCCGTCCACCTTCAACAGAAAATCGCGCTGCTGGCCAGCCGGCACGGGAGGCAATTGGTCGTCGAAACGCAAGATCAACTCGTCGCCGCTGCCCATGATGACAAGACGATCATCGATTCTATCAACCAGTTCTTCCACTTCGCCATATCGCGTATAGAAACCCGGCGTGGGATTCCAGAGCGAGGCGGCGAGTGCCGGGTGGTAGTGGAAGCGTTCCGGCTCGCGGCGTTGCGGGTCAATCGTCACCGGGCTGAATCCCCGGAAATGCAGCTCGGCGGAAGCGAGCTTGGGCGCGTGGATGCGATGCACCGGCTCGCCGTCGTCCGGCGTAAGAAAGGCGTCCGTCCAGTGCACGTCCAGGTTGGTGACAATGCGAAGCGTCCCGGAGGGCAAATCGGCCACCGGCACGACAATCGACTTCGGCTTTCCGGCGGGCAGACCCATGTCCTCCACGACAGTGACCCACTCACCCTGCGCGTTTTTTGCCTCGAGACGCGGGAACTGTAATTGCTGTCCACGGGTCTGCGCTCCCTGCACAAAGAACGAGCCATCGGCCCAATCCACCCATCCGGTCAGCACCAGCAGCGCCTTGGCAGGTATGGCTCCCGGGAACGTGAAAACATTCCCGGACCGTTCCGGTCGGATTCGCTGCCTCGCCGCATACAACTGGAACGCGGGGAACGGCGGCGCCTTGAACTTATCGCTTACAAAAAGCGATTCGTCTGCCGCGTGATCGACGGCCAGCAGTTGCACCTGGTCCAAGTAGGCGACCTCGGCCAACTCCTCCGAAATACGGATTTCGTACTTGCCGTCTTTCGCGGCCAGGGCTCCGGCCGGAATCTGAATGTACTCATCGTGATCTGTGGGAAAATACTGTCCATCGCCGGAGGATGCGCCCAGCGGGGCCACGCCGAGTACATCGGTGACGTATTGAAACTGGCGGCCATTCCACGTCCAGATATGGGGGCAGGAGCCGGACAACCGCTGCGCCTCCTGATAGTTGTACGCCTTGCGGCCCGGCTGCCGCACCTCATTCTGAATCAACCCGTTTGGCCAGGTAATGCGCACGGTGTCGGCCTGCGCATGTGCGCCGAGCGAGAAGGCCAACGGCACCCCCATATAGAACCGCTTTTGGTACAGGCTCCCCGCCTTCACCTCCACTTCCGCGCCAAAGGCAAGCTTCGCGTTCTTCACACCTTCGAGTTTCACCGTAATCCAGTTCGTCCAGGGCGTGGTATTCCGCCGCCGCAGCAACGCACCTTTGGCATCCAACGCCCACTGGTCCAGCCGTCCGTCACCGTCGATATCCGCAGCCGCGGCCACGGCTTCCACGGGCTCCAAAATGCCGTCCCCGTTCCAGTCCCCGGCCGTGTAGAACGCCCCCGTCCAGTCGTAGAAGCCCCGGTTTCTCAAATCAAATGGCGGGGCCAGCGGAAGCCGCTCCACGGGTCCAGCCTTGTACTGTCCGCCAAGTGCGTCCCGGTACAGCACGCGGGAACCATCCGCATAGCCAATCAATAGATCCAGTGCCTTCGAATCCGGTTCCACGCGCAAAAGATAAGCCCGGTTCGCCTGACCCGGCGCAAAAGGGAACGGCCGGGGCTGAAACCCGTTGTCTCCTTCGTTACGCAACAGCCGGCAGGTCTCGCCAAGCAGAAGAAGGTCTTGATCATAGTCGTGGTCATAGTCGATCCACAAGGCCGCCGTATAGCGGCCCTTATCGAGGACAATGGGCCTCTCCAATGCACCGCCCATGTATAACGACACGCCCGCCGGCGACAGCACCGCGAAGTCCAATTGGCCGTCGTTGTTGGCATCTCCCGCCGCGGCGGCATAGGCCGGAGCGTCCACACGCCACCGCACCTTGCCGTCCTGGCCGACCAGAGCAAAACCGGCTTTTGACCCGGCCAGGACTCCATCTTTGGTTACCGCCAGATGCGCCGTAGCCGGATCCAATGCATAGTCCGTAGCCAGGTCCACAAATGAGGCCTTCACCGCCGAAGCTGCGGCCACGGGTTCCGGTTCATCCAGGATCTCCGAATACCAGGACCACTCCAGATCCTCCGGGATCGGATCCCCTTCCCGCGCTTTCTTCCACTTCTGAAACTGCTCCAGTTCAGCACGCGCCTCCTCCGCACGTCCCGCCTGCCGGAAGAGGTTGAAGAGTTGGAAATGAGGTCCAAATAGCCGCCCGTCCAACTCGATGGTTCGCCGGAACGCCGCAATGGCCGCTGCCGTATCGCCGGACTGTTTCAGCAGCACGCCCAGGTTATAGTGTCCGGGCGGGTCATCCGGCGCTAGTTCCGCGAAACGCCGCAACTGCGCAACCGCCTTCTCCGTTTCCCCCTGTTTTTTCCACTGGATCCCCAGGTTGAACCAAGTGTGCGGCAATTTGGGGTCCTGCTTCTGTACCGCTTCCAGTTCCGCCATGCCTTCAGCCATCGACCCAGCCCGAAGCAGCGCCAAACCGTAGTTCAAGCGGTCACGTGCGGCGCCTGGGTTCAGGGCCATTGCCTTGCGGAACTCGGCCACGGCTTCCCGGTGCGTGGTGGGATTCTCGTAGAACGCTTTTCCCAGGTTGCGAACCGCCGCCAGCCGGTCCGGACTCACGGCGGGACGCTGCGCAAGCAGTAGCGCTCCGGCACACAAAACAAGAAGGCGTGAGTTCAAACCCATGCAAGGATTGTACTCACGCCTGTCCCGCCGGTATCAATCGACGCTACTGCACGGACAACTGCACAGTATTGGAAGTCAAGCTATTCAATCGCAGTACGACGGGCGCATTGCCCGCGGCCACCCCGGACGGCATCTGGAACAACGTGACGTAGAAGCCGGGAAATCCCGGGATAGCCGCACTGCCGGCCACCACGGCGTTTTGTCCGCCCACCGTCAACGTTGCGCCCAGAGCAACTGGATTGCCGTTTACCGGAATTTCTCCAGTCGCCAACGCTGGCGTCGTCTGGCCCAGACCTGTCGAGAGAATTGCCAGGTTTTCGCCGGCGCGGGCCGCATTGTTTGCACGCACCAGTTCCAGACTCGTGGCGCGCACAACGATGGCGCCCTGCCCGTCAAAGAACAACGCGGGAGCTTGGTTGGCTACTACCACTTCCCTCGAGTTGGAAGTGCCGTTCACCGTTTTCACCACCACCGGCTGGCGGCCGGCCGGCACATCCACGGGCACCTGCGCCACGATGTATCCCGGCGGGTTGTTTCGCGGTTCGACGCCCAACGAAACGATGGGTGCCGCAATACCGCCGACGGTTACGCTGGTACCGTTTACAACCGCCGGCAACCGCTGTCCGTCCACCCCATTGACGCGGGAAGCCACCTTCGTCAAGTCTGTACCGAAGATGGTAAATTGCCCGGCCGGCGCCACGTTGCGAACACTGGCATCGCTAACCGCGCTGATCACGTCGGTTATGTTCGGCGTACGCGTGTTCTCCGGACCCATCTGCATGCGAACCGCGCCGCCCGCATTCACCGACGTGTGCAGATTTACATAGTGATTCTCCGGGTTTGTCAGCAGGGAGTTCAGCGAGGTCAAGGCTTGTCCGCCTCCCACGTTGACGGGGAACCAAATATTGCCGAAACCCGTCGCGCTGTCGAGCGTGCGCAGGCCGCTATTGATCGTCACCGGCCCATTTGCCCCGGCCTTGCCGTCGTGAATGTGCAATCCCGTAAAGCGCGTCTCGCCGGGGAAGCGCGTGTTCACATCGAATGTGAATAACGCAGCCGTCACCGCCCCGGAGGCATCCCGCAATGCGTCCACCCACACGTTTCCGATAGCGCTTGCCTCCAGCCCGGAGACAGGCGGCACTTCGTTCGCCGTCAGCATCTGCGCCGGGAAACGAACTGTCTCTGTGCGCTTCATCTGGGAGCGCATGACACCCCCCGGAAAACGCGTGCTGTGAATGTTGATGTAGAACTCCTCGGGAAAGTCGAAGAGCCCTTCCAGCGAGGGCAGCGCCTGTGTCCCGGCCAGAATCTCCACGCGACGCGTGATATTTCCCGTGCCGCCCGAAGCCGATTCCACCGCATTCGCGCCGCCGCCGAGCCCCGTATTGATGACGACCGGGCCGTTGGTTGTCTTATTGCCGGTGTGGATATGCAGCCCGTTGAATGTGGTTGCTTCCGGAACCGTATAGTCCACGTTGAAGGTCACGGCGCCGCCAATGTACCGGTAGTTGACGTCGTAGGCACGTACAGCCTCCACGCTGCCTAGCGCGGAAGCGTTAAAGTCCGTCACCGCCGGAATCTCATTGGCGGGAGACATACGGCCCAGGAGCACCGAGCGCTCCGCCCGGTAAACCTGGCCGCGAATGACGCCGCCCGGAAACGCCGACGTGTGCAGATTCGCATAGTAAGAATTGGGGTTCTCAAATAGGCCGCGCAACGCTGCCAAGCCGTTGGAATCCCCCGCCAGCACTTGCGCCTGTCGCTCGATAGTGCCACGCCCTGTCTGCACCGCCACGGCGTTTGCGCCGCCTCCGATCCCGGTATTGATCACCACGGGACCATTCACGCCGGCCGCGCCCGTATGTATGTGCAGGCCATTGACCGTGGGCGTGTCCGGGAAGTTGTGGAGTACCACAAAATCCACGGAACCGGAGACAATCTGGCCCTGCGCATCCCGCACCGCGTGGGCATAGAGAATCGCGGTGCCGGATGCCTCGTAGCCAGAGATGGCGGGTACCTCATTGGCAGGAGAGAGCGCGGCGACAAAGACCGCCGTGTCAGCGGATTGCGCAAAGGCAGCGGCGGTCAGCACGCCCAGAGCGAGAAGCAGTTTTTTCATGGCGAAGATATTCCCCGCTAGTAAACATACGGGAAATCCTTCGCATTGAACATGGTTTGCCCGCAGAGTTAACAACTCGTACGAGACTTCTGAACAGCTCTCTGCCATCCGGTCCACAGCGCATCGCGCGTCGACTCTTTCATCGCAGGTTCGAAAGTGCGTTCGGCCTTCCAGAAGGCGCTCACTTCGTCCACGGACTTCCAGTAGCCGGTCGCTAATCCCGCCAGAAACGCCGCGCCCAACGCCGTTGTCTCCGGATCCGCCGGCCGCACCACAGGCCGGTCTAGCATATCGGCCTGGAACTGCATCAGGAAATTGTTGGCAGCCGCGCCCCCATCCACACGCAATTCCGCCAGGCGGGTCTCGCTATCTGCCTCCATCGCCTGGATCAATTCCCGCGTCTGGTAGGCCATGGATTCCAGCGCCGCCCGCACAATCTCGGCCCGGCCGGTACCGAGCGATAGGCCCGTAATCTCCGCACGCGCCTCCGCATCCCAATGGGGAGCACCCAGACCGACGAACGCCGGTACCAGGTAGACGCCGCCGGTGCTATCTATCGACTCCGCGATCTCCCCGGATTCCGGCGCGCTGGTAAGCAATCCCACCTTATCGCGCAACCACTGAATGGCCGCGCCCGCTACGAAAATGCTACCCTCCACCGCGAACTGTGCTTCCGCCGTTGCCGACGCGGCACGGGTCGCCAGCAACCGATTCTCCGAAATCGGCTCCTTACTGCCGGCGTGTAGCAACGCAAAACACCCCGTACCGTAGGTGTTTTTCGACAGTCCCTTGGAGAAACACGCCTGCCCGGCGAGCGCCGCCTGCTGATCCCCGGCGATGCCCGCAATCGGAATCTCGACGCCCAGCAGGTCGCCCGACGTATGGCCCACCACGGAGGAACTGGGGACGATTGCCGGCAGCATCGCCCGCGGAATGTGGAGCAATGACAGCAACTCCTCGTCCCAGTCGCCCCCGCCGAGGTTGAACAACATGGTGCGGGACGCGTTGGTGGGGTCGGTGGCGTGGACGCGCCCTCCGGTCAATTTCCAGATCAACCACGTGTCGATATTGCCGAACAGAAGATCTCCATTGGCGGCGCGGGCATGGCCGTCCGGAATGTGGTTGAGAATCCATTCAATCTTCGTGCCGGAAAAGTAGGCGTCCACCACCAGACCGGACTTGCGGGTAATCTTGGCCGCATGCGCCGACAGTTCCCGGCACCGGGCTGCCGTGCGCCGGCACTGCCAGACGATGGCAGGCGACACAGGCTGTCCCGTGGCGCGGTCCCACACCACCGTGGTTTCGCGTTGATTCGTGATACCGATCGCCTGCACGTCCTCCGGCCCATAACCGGCCAGCCCCAGCGTGTTGTGGACCGCGGCGATTTGCGCCTCCCAGATCTGGTTGGCATCCTGCTCCACCCAGCCCGGATGGGGGAAATGAGAAATGGTGGGAACGGCCGCCAGCGAGACTCGCCGTGCTTCCTGGTCATAGAGCGCGGCGCGCGCCGACGTCGTACCTTCATCGAGGGAGAGAATAAATGGCATCGAGGTGATTATAATGACCTTATATGTTCTTCCGCCGCGAGAAGGAAACCAAGCTCACTTTTTCGGATCGTCTTAGCGCCGCCCGTTCGGCCGGATTCACTGTCGATGGTTCGCTCGTTACTCGGCGCGGGCTGGGTTGCCTGGTAACCGAGGGCACGGACGGTATGCCGGAAATCGGCGAAGCGGGGTTGCTGGTTCACGGCAAGGAAGTCGCCCGCCTCGTACACGGCGGCTATCAGATGTTCTTTGTCACCCGCGATGGCCACAAAATGGCAGCGCTGGCGGATCATCTGAAAGCGCTTCACTCTTTTACGGAAGATCTGACGGAGGCTCTCGGCGCCACGTCGATGTACAACAATGGGCTCGGTACCATCTGTACCGGCCACCTGTATGATCGCGTGAAGGACCGCGATCACGGCGTGGAAAAGCGGCCCTGGGAATAAGCGGCCCCGCCGCTACCGCAGCAGGACCGCCAGCCAGTCGTCCGGCGAAGGCGGAAAAACGCCGGGTTCCTTTTTGCCGGCAAGCAGAAGATCCAATTTCCGCCACTGTCCCTCAGTAAACGGGTCCATTTTCAGTTGCGCCGCTCGCAAGGAGGCCGTAGCTCCCTTTGCGTCTCCGCGCAGAAACTGGTGCAACGCCTGAATGCCCTCGGGGGGAACAGGCAGGTTCGCCGGTGGAGCCACTCCGTCCATCAGGCATCGCAAGAAAACGCTCTCGATTGCATTGGGGTCAATGTCCCGTCGCGTCTTTTCCGCAGTCCCAAAGTCGCGCTGATTGAGCGCCATCAGCGAGTAAAGAAATAATGCTTTACCCCGTTCCGATGACGAGATGGCGCGCTGTAGTTTCTCGTACGCTGCCTCTTTCCGCCCCCCCTGCCAATCCCAAACCGCTTCTAATAAGAGGGTGTTCGGCGCTCCCGCCTTGGTCCGTAAGTCGGCAAATTGACGAAAACTGCCTTCAGCCCGGCTTGTCTCGCCTGCGAGTTGAGACGCCATCGCGGCCTTCCAGATCGGCAGGCCATTCAGGAAAGAAGGGTTCATGCCGGCCGC
The DNA here is from genome assembly GCA_035714175.1 of Bryobacteraceae bacterium. Classification (GTDB taxonomy): domain Bacteria; phylum Acidobacteriota; class Terriglobia; order Bryobacterales; family Bryobacteraceae. Next base: position 19,747 of record DASTML010000232.1, read on the forward strand.
TTTTTCAAACAGGCGAGCCGCCGCCGCGTAGTCGCCAAAGAAGTACGCGATGTCTCCGTGTGTATCGGCAAACTGCGGTTCATTCGGCGCGCCGGCCTCCGCCGCGGTCGCCATCTGTTCTGCTTTCTGACGATCGCCCATTAGGGCGGCGACATAAGCGGCCTGATTGAGAACCGCGGGTTGCTTTGCCACCAGCAGCAACCGGTCATAAATCTCAGCGGCCGTTGCGAAATCACGGCCGAGAGCCGCCTCGCGCGCGGCGCGCAACTGCAAGTCCACATCGGCTGGCGCCAGCCGCGCCAGAGCTATGATCGCCGTGCGATGGCCGGGGCGGTCCTGCTGCAACTCGGCCATCCGGAGAGTGAGCATCGCCGCGTCATAGGGCGTCATCTGCCCCAGCGGCGCCAAACGGAGGATCTCCAGCGCCGCCGGCACCCCGCCGCGCGTCGAGGCCTCGGCTGCTCGCGCCAACCATACGGCGGCGAATGTCGCATCGGTTTTGGTCGCCGTTACCAGAGCGCTTTCCACTTCCGCCGGCGTGCGCGCGCCGGAGAGGGTGCGAAGAGTCTCCACGTTCGGTACCGGGCGGGCGGTGACGCCGATTCGTCCGGCCAGATCGCTCACCAGCCGCGGCGCACACGTTTCCAGCGTCCCGGCGCAATTCAATTGTTGGTCGTTCAACCGCAGATGAAACACGCCCGGCGTCACATACCCGTCGACGACATAGGCCGCATGCAGTTCCGGCAGATCTCGCCGGTGATTCGTCAACGCAGCGTAGATGGCAGGCTGGGCCTGCAACGATTCCCACAACGCGAGGCGTACAGCGCCGGCATCGACGCCGCCGGCGAGGTCAGGCGATAAATTTTCAAAAGGGAGGATAGCTACGCGCCGCAAGGCGCCGGCGTCCTGCTGCCGCGAACAGCCCGCCAGAGAGAGCAGAAGCAGCAACGCGCTACAGCGCACGCGCTTCCAACTTGAGCAAATCCTGGAACGCAGGCATGGTTCGCATAGAGGCGAATTCGGAATCTTCGACAAACTTTGACCGTTGTTTGAACCCTTCTTCAATTGCCTTCCGCATGTAAACCAGCGCCCGCTCCGTATTGCCGGACTTCGCGTAGGTCTTCGCGAGATAGAAGTGGAACTTGGCGCGATCCTCAATGCTGCGCTCCTGCAACAGCACGCCGTGAGAGCTACGGTGCTCAAACACTTCTGGGTCCAGCGATAGAGCTTTCTGGTATGACTCGAAGGCGTCTTTGTACTTCTTGCGGGCAAAATAGGCTGTGCCCAAATTGGAGTGTATAGACGCCGAATTGGGCGTCAGCTTCAATGCGCGCCGGTACTGGGAGATCGCGCGCCGGTAGCTTTTTTGTGCGTAATAGACCGTACCTAGGTTGTTGATGGCCTCTGCGTAGGCCATATCCATACGTTGGGCGCGCTCATATTGCCGGCGGGCCAACGGAAGGAAGGTCATCTGATGGTAGGCAATGCCCAACTTATTGGCGATTACCGCGGAATCAGGCGGTCCCTGTTGGTAAGCTTCCACCGCCTCGCGATACATCTTGCGGGCCATGTAGATGTCGCCGCGCTGCTCGAAAGTCAGATTGGGCCGTGCGGCGATCAACGGACCGCCCGGCAGACGAAGTCCGTCGTTGTTTGCCTGCTGCGCCGGCAGACACAACGAAGTTACCCCCACTAGGGCGCACCATAAGGGGGCAGACGAGTGAGCCATGCATGCACCTCCTTCGCCAACAGTTTAACTCTACTTTACACCGCTCGATTCGGCCGTTTGCTAGTTCGTGTTCCGGCGTTTGAACCAGTCGCCAATCCGTCCGAAAACACCCTTCTTGTCATCCGGACCGGCAGGGGGCGCATTACGCCGGGCCTCGCCAGGCTCCACAGGCTGTGTCTCGATGGGACGGCGCTGCCGGGCCCGGTTTTCCGCGGTCGCCGGGGCATTGGGGGCGGGCGTCTCCTCCGGCGCAGCCCAACTAGCTACCTGTGTTCCGGTGCCGCCGCCGGCCATGGAAACGGCGGTCGGCTGCGTCCCCGTCACGAAGACCTCTGTTTTGGCGTTGGACATGCCCGCGGAAGCCAATAGGCCATTCGCGGGATCAATAGGAACCGCCACAACTCCATCCGGCATGGCAAAGGGACCCGCACCGCGATAAGCCCTGTGGCCATGCGCGCGTTTCATAAACTCAGTCCAAACCGGGAGTGCGGACTGAGAGCCCTCCAGGTTCAGCTCTTCGTTATCATCAAATCCGATCCAAACGACGCAGATCAGTTTGGAAGTAAACCCGGCAAACCAACCATCATGGGAAGTACCCGTCTTGCCGGCGGCAGGCAGGGCGAATCCGCGCGAACGGACCCCGGCGCCCGTTCCGGAGCGTACGACCTCTTCCATCATGCTCGTGACGAGGTAGGCAATCCGCGGATCGAGAGCCTGCCGCCGCGTCGGCTTCGAGGCGAAAATTTCGGTTCCGGCGTCGTCCCGTACCGAACGAACCCAGTTCGGTTTGCTGAACATGCCTTTGTTGGCAAACACCGTGTAGCCGCCTGCCACCTCAATCGGCGTCATTTCATACGCCCCGAGCGCAAGAGCCGGCGTGGGACGGATCTGCAGATTCATGCCGGCGGCGCGGGCGACTTTCACCACCTCGCCATACCCCACGGCTTCGGCCAGTTTGACGGCCGGAATGTTCAGTGACTTGGCAAGAGCGGTCCGCAACGTGACAGGACCGAAGTAGTGGTCGCCGTGGTTATTGGGTTCGTACGGCTTCCCTTCAAACCAGAAGGTGGTCGGTTCGTCGACCATCATCGATGTCGGGGTGAAAATATTGCCGCCGTTCGTGAGTGCGGTATTTAAAGCGGCGGCGTAAACGAACGGTTTAAAGCTGGAACCGGGCTGCCGCCGCGCAATAGCGCGGTTGAGTTGGGACAGTCCGTAATTCCGTCCGCCGACCAGCGCCCGAATCTCGCCGCTTGCGGGATCCATCGCAATCAATGAGACCTGCGCGCCTCCCGGATTTTTCTTCTTCCGGCGCTCCAACTGCTTATCCACCTCGGCCAAGCCGATCCGGACCGCCTCCACGGCGTCTTGCTGAAGTTCGGGGTCAAGCGTGGTATAGACGCGGTACGACCGGGACGTAAAGTCATGATCTGCAAGACTTTCGTGCAGGAAGTCGTTTACCAGATCCACAAAATACGGCGCATCGCCCGTTTCACCGCCCGCCTTCGACACGGCCATCGGGGCCACGGTGGCTTCGGCATATTCTTTGTCGGAGATGTAGCCGTTGTCCCGCATCAGACTTAACACCACATTCCGGCGGGCCTTGGCGCGATCGGGCCAACGGATCGGGTTCGTATAGCTGGGACGCTGAATGAGGCCCGCCAGCGTGGCGGCTTCCGGGAGCGTCAGGGAACGGACGTCTTTGCCAAAATAGGCTTGCGACGCTTCCCCCACGCCGCAAATGGCGAAACTGCCGCGGCGGCCCAGCGGAATCATGTTGGCGTAGTACTCAAAAATCTGCTGTTTGGAGAGTTTTTGCTCCAAAACGATCGTAATCAGCGATTCTTCAAACTTCCGGGTCCAGCTCTTTTCGAGATTCAGCCAGAAGTTGCGAGAAAGCTGCATGGAAAGCGTCGAAGCACCCTCTTCCTTGCGTCCGGCCTTCACATTGACGTAGATTGCCTTCGCGATGCGAAGCGGGTCGAATCCGACGTGCTCAAAAAATCGCTTGTCCTCCACCGAAACGATGGCGTTGACCAGGGTCTTCGGCATGTCGTCAAAAGAGAGCAGCCTTCGTTTTTCCCGTTTCTGATCAAAAAGATGCGTGATCAGTTCAGGTTCCAGGGAGTAAGCGTTCCGGGTCGTATTATCCCGGAGAGAAATAATGCTCTTGATCTTGCCTTCCGACAAGCGAATGACGCCGCCTTCGTTGTCGAAGTAGGAGTCAGGGCCAGGCAGAATCTCGACCGCGTCGGGCCGTACGTTATACCAGCCCATCCGGTTCGCTTTTGATTCGCCATACCCGGCATTGCGGAGCGTCCGCAGAATCTCATCACGCGAAATTTCATCGCCGACGTTCAAGCTCCGGGGAGCGGCAAAGATCATCGACGTGTTCGGGAACGGACCGTCCTTCAACTTGCCGTCGATCACGTTCGAATAGTGAACGTACGTGAAAATCCCAAAAATTAGCGCCGTTACGCCGGCGAAGGTGACGCCATATAAAAGGTAGCGCCGGAACGGAGTGATCGCCTTGGTTCGCCGGGAACCGCCCTTCCCTTCCGACTTTACGAGCGGATCGCGCTTCGCCATACAGTGCCGGTCCCTATTTTCGCACACCCAACGCGCCGGAACCTGTTTACAAAGTGCACCGTGCTGCTACTTGCGGCTCCCGGACGACAGACTCTCGAGTTCCCGCCAGATATTGTCGTCATGTTCCCGCCAGTTATCTCCCTCTCTTCCGCCGAAATGGACAAGTTTGACATTGAGCGTGCCGTGGCCGAATGGACAGATATACTCCACTTGCGGAGTACCAAGACGCAGCATCTGGTCCCAGGCGCCGGAGTTTACGGGCATCCGCAGACGGCGCAGACAGCTCCGGCATCGGTATCGCTGGTCCCAAATCACGAGATAGAGCGCTCCGGCAGCCGCCAAAAAGTACACAAAAATGGCCGTTGTCCACGTCAAATCCTGGCCAAAACGCCCCAATTTGACGTCTTTTATCATCCCTGGTTCCGGAAGTACGACCTCCATCCCGGCCCAGATTCCTAGAAATATAGCAGTGCCAAGCAAAAGTTTGGCCACGAAGAATAGCCAGTACTTCATACGCAATTAGACTCCGGCTGTGTCAATTTGGTTGCCGCCGACGGCATGTTTCCGCTAATTGGTACGCGAAAACTTTCCCTGCCCTATGTATCGGCACGGGCCGTGGGTTCGCTTTATAGGAAAAGTCCGCGAATTACGAACCAGACATTGGCGGGACGCTCGGCGAGTCGGCGCATGAAGTAGGGGTACCAGGCGTCGCCAAAGGGAACGTAGAGGCGCAACCGCCACCCCTCGGCGACCAGCTTTTCCTGTAGATCCCGGCGAATGCCGTATAGCATTTGGAATTCGAACGCGTCGCGAGAGGGACGGAGGCTCAGAATATGGTCGATCATCGCCGGATCGTGGGTAGCAAAGGCGGGGTAGGTTCCTTGTTCCAGGAGCAACGTAGCCATGCGCTTATAGTTCAGGTCCACATCCGACTTGCGGGGCATGGCGAGGCTGGCAGGTTCGTTGTAGGCGCCCTTGCAAAGACGAACCGGAATTTTCCGTCGATTGAGGCGAGCGATATCGTCAGCGGTACGGTACAGATAGGCCTGAATGACGCCGCGCACAGGGCCTTCGGCCGCCATCTGTTCCAGGATGTCGAGGGTACGTTCGGTGTAAGCCGTTGATTCCATGTCCACTTCAACTCGTGAGCCGGCTTCGGCCGCCCGCCGGACCAAAGGAAGGACATTATCGAGGGTCATCGGGCCGGAAAGATCGAGGCCGAACTGGGTAAGCTTGATCGACACAACGGCTTCCGCATTCTGCGCGATGGCGCCGTTGAGCGCAGCGAGGGCGTTGGCGGCGGCTTGCGCAGCCTCCCCGGCGGTTTCGACATTCTCTCCCAGAGGATCGAGCGCGGTCCAGATCCTACGGCTGTAGAGCTCCCGCACAACAGCGAGGCCGTCTTCGAGGTGGTTTCCCGCGATGAAGCGGCGGCTTAACACGCGAGCGGAAGGCGAAGTCTCCATCCAGTTCCGCAGCCGGCGATTCGTGGAGAGGAAAAGGAAGAAGTTCTTCAGCATCGTTTTACCGGAGCGGTACGTCCAGGCCGACGGCGCGCATCAGCGCCAGCGCATTGCTGGTTTTGACGACGCCCGGTTTCATGCGGTAGTCAAATTGTATCCGTCCATCCACGATCTGGTCTTCAAAATGGACGTTGACGGCTTCGTTGCCAGGCCGTTCGGCAATGCTGGCAAGCGCGAGGTCGTGGGTCGTCACTAAACCGATGGAACCACGTTGGAGGAGGGTCTCCACAATCCCTTCCGCGCCGATTTTGCGATCGTGGGAATTCGTTCCACTTAGCAGTTCATCCAGCAGAAACAGCAACTTACGTTCGCCGGTAGACAGATCCACCACGGCTTTTAGCCGTTGCAATTCGGCGTAGAAGCGGGATGCCCCCTCCTGAAGGGAGTCCATTGTCCGAATCGAAGCGCCGAGCCGGAGCGGGGATAACTCCAGAGAACCGGCGGGAACCGAAGCTCCCGCATGGGCGAGCACCGCATTCAAACCGATGGTCCGCAGGAAGGTGCTCTTCCCGCTCATATTGGAGCCGCTCACCAGCATTAGCCGGCGGCCTGCGCCGAGCGAGGCATCATTGACCACAGCAGACTTTCTGTCTATGAGAGGATGCCGCAGGGCCGCTCCCTGAAAGACAGGCGGTCCCTGCGTCCAGACCGGAGCTACCGTATCAGGGTTTTCAAATCGCCAAGCCGCGAGGGACGAGAGCGCTTCAAACTCGCCGGCCGCCGTGAGCCAGGCATCCACCATAGCTCCGTTCTCTTCCCGCCAACGATCAGCCGCACGGCAGAAGTGGAGGGAGAACAGGAATAGGATATCGAGCATCCGGAAGACTGCATTATCGAGCGAATCGATCCACTCGGCGATATGGGCGAGGTGGGCAATCCGCGCGCTGGCCGCCGGTCCCTCCCGGCGGATACGCGACTGGATTTCGACGAGAAGCGAAGCTTGTGGCTCGGCGTCTTCCAGCAACCGGAGGGCCCCTTCGAGGACGCGCAAGTCCGTACCCGCACGGGAGGTCGAATGGAGCGTCTCTTCGGCGCGCGCCTTGAAAGCCCAGAAGACCAAGGCGGAAACCATTGCGGCGAGAGCGAGAGGGCTCCAGATCCAGAAATAAACGGCGGCGGCAACGGAAAGAGCGGAAACCGCATTGGCCGCGTAGAGCCAGGGAATTGCTTTCGGAAACAGTTGGGACCGGCCTAACGCCCAGCGGCGCAGGGTAGTCGGGTGGAGGGCCGTTTTCAAATCCGTACCTAAAACGGCCAGTTGCTCTCGAAGTTCCAGTTGCCCGGCCAATTCCGCAGCTGCCTCCAGGCGCAGGGGCGCGACGGGCGGACCCTCCATTTGCAGCAGCCAAACGGCGAGTACCGTCTCGCCTTCCTTCGTCCGGGCCTGGCAGATCCGCTCGAACAGTCCGCCGGGCCCGAAGAGGTCAAGGTCTCCGGAAAACGGATGGTGGTTGTCCAGGAAACGGTCGCCGCGGGATACCGCCTTGGAGAAGTCACCGTTGAGACGGGCCAGGGAGCGTTCGTAGTAGGAAACGGCCCGCTGGGCGAACTCCATCCGGCGGATCACTTTCGCATGAAATACGATGGCGACGCAGAACAACGCCAAGTGGAACAGAAACAGCCAAGGCGGATCGTCCGGCGCACCCAGCGCTTTCCAGCCGCTGTAAGCTAACAAGCCGCCAAGAACCAGACGGAGATATCCGAAATAGTGGTGACGGCGCTCGTGTTCTTTTGCCGCGGACTGCCTGGCGGAGAGTAGAGCCGTGAAACGCTCACGGGGCGTGGCAAAGATATCCAATGCCTCTATTGTGTCATTGGCGCGATAATGCTGCCCATTGCGCATAGGCAGCGGCAACGGGATTACTACTCGCGGCCAGTTCCGCCCTGACCGAACGCATCGCATATTGCAGGGCCCCGAACCAGTCGTTTTGCACCGTGCCAGGCTGGTACCACTGCTCTATGCTTGTCATCCAGCGGCGGACAGCCAAATCCCGGGCCGGGCCGGGCGGAGTGAGGGCCGCGACTGCCTGCAATGCATGGTTGCGCATCCAGAAGTAGTCGCGCGGGCCCGACTCCTCGTCCGGCTTCCAACCTTCGAGACGGCGCAGCAATTCCTGGCAGCGGGTGTTCCACTCCGCCGTGCTCCGTTCTTCGATCGTCCAAAATCGTTTATCGGCCGGCAGATCGCGATTGCCATGCGTCAACCATCGCAGATCCGCCAGAACGGCTTTCGCACGCGCCGACCGCCAAAACTCTCCGTCGTCCCATTGGCCCGCGTCCTTTTCCGGCGTCATCTTGACGCCGGAAATTTGCGACACGGATTGCCCCTGTTCCGTTGCCGCCGCCGCGCGTTTATTGAACTCCAACGCCAAGGGCCACTGCCATCCATCCGCCGTCCGCTTCAGCCGCTTCCAACTCGGCGTACACCGTGGACCGCTGCCTTGCAGCGCAAGGTAGGAAGAGAGACCGCGCAACATGGCGGCATCCGTCAGTCCGAGGCGCCGCGCTCCCGTAGTCAGTTGCAACAACGCTCCTTCCGTGGGAGCAAATTCACGGTCCGACTGTTCAACCCCCGCCAACGCATCCGCGAACGAATCGAAGAATAGCTGCCGGTCCTGTATCTGCACGGCTGGGGAGAGCAACAGGCGTCCCAGAGGAGGAACCTGCAGAGGCGAATGGGCACCGGCGATAGCCGCCCGCAACAATTCGCCCGGTTCTCCGCGCTCGCGTTCCTTCGCTGTAAATCCGGAGACATAGACGCGCTGTAACGTACTGTAATACCGTTCCCAATCCGGCAGATGAGCGGATTGGCACGTAGACACGGGCGGAACTGGCACGCCGATTTCACGAAACATACCCGCGGCGCGGCCCGGATCCAGCGGAAGCATAGCTTCCACGGCACGCAGACGCAGGGACAAGGCGTCCAGACCGTGCGTCGCCGCGGTAACGGCAGAGCGTGAGTCTGTATCCAGACTTCCCTTGGAAGGAAAGGGATCGGGAGATCGCCCGCCGAGTTCGAACGCCTCCTCGATACGTTCCATTTTCCAGGCGGTCTCCTCCTTCGCCGTGCGAGCGGCGGCAATTCGCAGAAGAAGGTCTGCGGAGAATTCCGGAGGCAGCGCCCTGACCGATTGAACAAATGTGAGGACTGGGTCCGGTTTGGACTGGGAAGCGAGAACCCCGATGCTCAATACCGCCACACAACCGAAAAGACGCATGCGTTTCTCCCCCTGCTACGACGCTCTATGCCACACTGAAAGTCTACGGGACCGCCAAAACAAATAGAGACCATTCTGGTTTTTGCGCTGACGTTCCTGGCGCTCGGCATTGGCCGTTTGCCCGGCTTGCGCATCGACCGTACCGGCGCCGCCGTCATTGGCGCGGGCTTGATGCTCGCTATTGAGACGTTGACGGTCAGCGAAGCGTGGAATGCGATTCATTACGAAACGATTCTGCTGCTATTCGGCATGATGATCGTGATTGCGAATCTGCGACTGAGCGGATTCTTTGCACTCGCCAGCCGGGCGATGGTGCGAAGGGCGCATCATCCGATAACTTTGTTGGCAGCCATCGTCGCCGCGACGGCGGTACTGAGCGCGATGTTCGTCAACGACACCATGTGCCTAGTGATGACGCCGCTCGTGGTGGAGATTACGGTAGCGCTGGGCCGCCGGGCGCAGCCGTACCTGATTGGCGTGGCCGTCGCCTCCAACATCGGCAGCGTCGCGACTATTACAGGTAATCCGCAGAACATGATGATTGGGAGCTACTCAGCCATTCCCTACTCCGTCTTTTTCCTACGGCTGGCGCCGGTAGCGGCGGCGGGCTGTCTGCTGGCGATAGGGCTGATTGTCCTCCTCTATCGCGAGGAATTCCGAAGCGGACCGGCGCTCGACGTGCCGGAACCGGAGGTGACGGTTGACCGGCTGCTTCTGATCAAATCCCTGACAGCCGCCGCGCTTTTGTTTATTGCCCTGTTTGGGGGTGTACCACCAGCCAAGGCGGCGATGGTGGCCGGCGCGCTGCTATTGATTACGCGGCGCATCAATCCGGAGCGGGTGTACACGCAGATCGATTGGTCCCTACTGGTTATGTTTTCCGGCCTGTTCGTGGTGTTGGAAGGCGTAGAGAAGACTTCTCTCGATGAACACTTCCTCCAACTGGCCGACTCGCTGCGACTGCACAACACGGCGATCCTGAGCTTATTTTCCGCGGCGCTTTCAAACCTCATCTCCAACGTACCCGCCGTAATGGTTTTGAAACCAGTGGTGCAGCGATTGCCGGATGCAACGACCGGATGGCTAACGCTTGCCATGTCATCCACTCTGGCCGGAAATCTGACGCTCCTGGGTTCCGTTGCGAACCTCATTGTGGTGGAACAGGCCCGGAAGCACGTGAGGATTACGTTTTGGGAGTATACGCGCGTAGGGCTGCCCCTTACGATCGTCACGGTAGCGTTCGGCGTATGGTGGCTAGGCTAGCGGTGTGATACCGTTCTCGGAATGGTTCGATTGTTGCTTTCCCTGTTGCTGGCCGCGGCGTGTTGCGCGCAGAACCCGACGTCGGTCCTGGTTCAGACTGACTGGGTACGTATTGTCCGCGCGGCCAACGTGCCCGGACAACTTAGCCGCCCGCATGTGCACCTGATGAACCGCGTGATGATTCATCTGGATCGCGGTGTGCTCCGGATTGAGAATAAGGAGACAGGCGTCAATCGCGATATCCCGTTCCGTGCCGGCGAGGTGCGGTGGGATCCACGCGTAGGTTTGCACACCAGCGAAAATACCGGCAAGACGGCAATCCGGATTATCGAAGTTGAACTCAACGATACACCTCCGCGGCCGCCAGGCATGGAACAGGGAAAGCCGTTGCCCACACCGCCGGGGCGCTTTCGCGTGGAATTGGAGAATGCGCAGGTGCGTATTCTGCGAACGGTTCTACAAGCCAATGAACAGCCGACGGATACTGTGTTCGCGACACCCGTCATCGCGGTACGGCTGCGGGACGGCGAGACGGTTTTCCGGGAAGCGAGAGGCGCCGCTATTGGCAACGACAGCGGAGAATCGGGCGAATGGATCTTCGTGGAACTTAAATAATCGCGGCGCTCAGAACGCCGAGCAGTACCCCCAGCAACCCGCCCGCCACCACATCACTCAAGAAATGCATTCCCAGCACGATGCGGGATACGGCGATGCTGACCGAGCAGAACATGAGGACTGCGGAAAGGTCCGGATAATAGTGCATTATCGGCGTGCTGACGGCAAAGGCGGTCATGGTGTGGCCGCTGGGAAAGGAAAACTGGTCCGGCGGCAACAGAGTGGCCCAAGCGTGGCGAGAGATGGCGCAGGGGCGCGAACGGTTGGCCGTTTTCTTCAATAGCAGGAAGAGCCAGATACCGGCGGCGGCAGCCAGAAACGCGGCTCCGGTGGCGCGGAAACGGTCCGGCCCGCCGAAGACGAGCGTAAGGACGCCGACGCCGTACCAGAACCACCCGTCGCCTCCGCGCGTAGCGCAGATCATCCAGAGCCGGATCCAACGTGGGGCGATCCAGTTATTGCAACGCCGCATCACGACGAGGTCGCGAGCGGCGATATAGCCGAGAAACTGCGCGGTTAACAGGCGGCTGGCACGCATGCCCATTATGTACTCCGCTTTTGGTTACAGGGCGTTGAAGAGTCGAACAAACATTCGTGAATCGATTTGTTTCCATGCAAGGCCCGGTACAATGGAAGCAAGACCTCCCCGTGCCCCACAGACCAGCCATCGATTTCATTTTCTTTGATGCAGGGGGCGGGCACCGCGCCGCCGCCACGGCGCTTACCACCGTGCTGCAACAGCAGGACCGTCCGTGGGATATGCGCATGGTGGACTTGCAGGACGTATTGGACGAGTTGGACGTATTCCGCAAGTTGACCGGATTGCGGTTGGAGGATATTTATAACCGGCTGCTGGAAAACGGGTGGACGCTGGGTTCGACGCAACTGCTTCCCTTGATGCACGGAGTTATCCGCTTGTACCACGCAGCGCAGGTGCGCGTGTTGACGCGCTACTGGACCGAGAACCGTCCGGACATGGTAGTCTCGCTGGTTCCAAATTTTGAACGTTCGATGTGCCAGGCGCTCCAGAACGTTGACCCTCGCATTCCGTTCGTTACCGTTCTGACGGATATGGCCGACTATCCGCCTCACTTCTGGATTGAACGCCAGAAGCAGATTTTCCTCTGCGGAACGGAAAGGGCCATGCAACAGGTACGGGAAATCAGCCCCGAAAGTTCCGCGCATCGCGTTTCCGGGATGATCCTAAACCCAAAGTTTTACGATGTGGCTCCGGTGGACGTTGCCGCTGAACGGAAGAAGCTGGGGCTGGATCCCGCAAAGCCCACCGCAATGGTGCTGTTCGGCGGAATGGGCTCAGAAAAAATGGCATCGATTCTGGAGCAGATCGATGTGTCGGCATTGGATCTCCAACTGATATTGATCTGCGGAAAAAACGAAAAGTTGCGACAACGGCTGGCGGCGAAGGAGACGCGCATCGCCAAGTTTGTGGAAGGCTTTACGCGCGACATTCCCCGCTATATGCAACTGGCCGACCTATTTATTGGCAAGCCGGGTCCTGGTTCTATTAGCGAAGCGATCCACATGGGCCTGCCTGTGATCGTGGAGAAAAACGCCTGGACGCTGCCCCAGGAACGGTTTAATGCCGACTGGGTGACAGAGCAGAAGGTGGGCGAATCGCTTTCATCTTTCGATGCCGTGGTCCCGGCGCTGGAGCGTATGCTCGCGCCCGGACGGCTACGGGAACTGCAAGCCAATGCACGGGCCATCGAGAACCGTGCGGTGTTTGAAGTCGCCGATCTGCTGGCCACGCTGCTGCCTTAAACGGCGTTCATACGTTTGGCCCAACGCTCCCGGACAGAGGCCGAATCGACGGCCCGGGCCCGGATGGCGCCGAGAATCTGCTGCTGCTTATCACGTAGCCGGTCCCGGAAATCGCCGGACGTGTCGTGAGCAAATCCGCGGCCGATGGCAACCAGAGCGTCTTCATTATTTTCGAGAGCGGCGTAGGCATAACTGAGGTTTACCTGCGTGCGCACGTCACGCGGAGACTTTTCCTCCGCGATCTTATATGCGGCCAACGCCTCCGGATAGCGCTGCAAGGCATAGTAAGCGTCGCCATATACGTTCCAGAGCCACGTGGAATACCAGGGGTTAAGAGCCAGAGCCGACTTGGCCAGTTCCAAACCCGCCTCAGGATCGTCAGCCTGCCGGATCAAGAACTCCGCCGTCTCGCCCAGCAGCGCCCAATCCCGACGGCAGTGGGACAATGCCGTCATATAGACCGCCCGGGCTTCTTCCAATGCACCGGCGCGTACATGGGATTGCGCGCGCACTCCAGCCTGCGCCCAAGGCGAATGTCCGAGGCGTTCCGAGAACACGGCGCGGGTGCGCGGCGCCGCCGAACGGACAATCAGGCGCGGGTGCAAATTGCCGCCCGCGAACGTATCCGGTTCGAGCCATTCGGCGCCAAGCGTCTCGACGAAGCGGCCGAGAATTGGGAAATGCAATCCCAGCGCTTTCGAAGAGCCGAAGCGCTGGGGCGTGCTATGAGTGACGGGCTCGGCGCCGTCCACGATGCCGTAATCGTTCACCAGGAAAAATCCGCTGCGGTGCAGGGCCGGAAGAATGGCAGCAAGGCATTCCATGGCCCCGTAGTTCCAGATGACCCGCGGGGCGCTGCCATAGATGGCGAGCGCCTCGTCCAGGAGCGGGAAAGGGCGGCTGGGAAGGAAAGTGGCCTCGACTTCGAAGAGATCGCCGAGGTGGAGAAGGCCCGGGTCGGCTCGTTCCGCGCGTTGCTGCAGTTCCTCTATGGACGGGGATCCATAGCGGCGCCGCCGTGCTTCGTCAGCCGTGTAATGGGACCGGAGACAGAGTTCCTCGGGACCGGATTCGCCGCGGCGGACAATGGCGGCTGGAAGCGAATCGAGCCCATAGTTGCAGAAAACGGCGCGAATGTTGTGCAGGCGAACAGGGCCGTCCGGAGTGAGCCAGTCGAGCGGGCGGCGGGCATCACCGAGGGCCGGCGTCACGTTAACGCCATCCCAGACGCCGAACTCGCTCCACTGGGCCAAGGTGGCCGGAGAACGGTCCGTTGCCAGGAACGTCATTTGCTCGTGGAACGTTTCGCCCGCCTCTATGCACTGGCGGCGGAAAGAATCGACGAGCAGACGGGCAAACAGGCCGCTGCCCGCGCAGAGTTCCAGAACGGCAAAAGGGCCGGAGGGCGGATCATCGCGGCAATTGGCCAACAGCAGTGCGGCCGCGTCCTGCGCCAGAGTACCGCCGGAGGTGGCCGAATAAGGAACGGACTGCTCGATGAAGGCTTTCGTACCGGTTTCCAGCCAGTACGCCTCGGAGAGACGCCACTCCAAACTCTCCGCCAAGGGCCGGAAATCTTCAATCAGGCGAGAGGGAATCGTAGCGCGCCGCAACGTTTCCACGGGGTCCGGAGAATCATCCGTCATTCCGAGGCATTGTAGCTTACCCGCCGCCGCTTTCCGGCTACACTCGAACAATGCGCCTGCTCTCCGGACTATTTCTTTTGGGGTTTAGCCTTGCCGCACAGGCCCCGCCCACCGCGTTTGACGAGTGGATCAACCGGCAGGCGCAGCGCCAACTCGCGGCCCGGAAAGACGGCATTCGCAAGATCCGCTCCCGTGCCGATGCGGAGGCGCACCAACGGGATGCCAAGGCGCGGATTTTAGAGGTCTTCGGCGGGCTGCCGGCCTATCGCGGCCCGCTTAACGCAAAAGTGACCGGCACGCTCGACGCCGGCGCCTACCGGATTGAAAAAGTGATGTTCGAGAGCTTGCCCAAGTATTGGATTACGGGCAATCTCTATGTGCCCAAGAGCCAGGGAAAGCACCCGGCTGTGCTATACGCAATTGGTCATTGGAATGAAGGCAAACCGGCCGCACAACGGATGGCGGCCAATTTGGCCTCGCAAGGTTTCGTGGTTTTGGCGTTTGATCCGATGGGTCAGGGCGAGCGGTTCCAAGGATATTGGAGCCGTGCGGGCGTTTCCCTGGTAACGCCCGGCGTACCCCAGCACTGGACCGCGGGGACGGCTGCCATTTTGATTAACCAGACCCTATCGGCCTATTTTGTTTGGGACGGCGTGCGGGCGCTCGATTATCTGACTTCACGGCCGGAAGTGGACGCGGAGCGGATCGGCTGCACGGGGTGCTCCGGCGGCGGGACACAGGCAACCTATATTTCGGCGCTCGATCCGAGGGTGAAGGTTGCAGCCCCGTTGTGCTACATGCAGTCCTTTGAGGTGCTGTTCCCCGGCTCGATTGGCGATTCGGAACAGAGTCCTCCGAACTTCCTGGCGCGCGGTCTGGACCAGACGGACTACGTGGAGATATTTGCGCCTAAACCTTGGTTCATTGGTTCGACGAAGGAAGACTTTTTCACGCCGGCCGGCGCAAAGCCGTTGTATGAAGAAGCCCGGAATTTCTATGAAATCTTAGGCGTGCAGGATCGTATCCGGTGGGTGGTGGGGCCGGGCGGACACGGGACGCCCTTGGAAATTCGCGAAGGGGTCTACGAGTGGTTCAACCGCTGGCTAAACAACGGCAACACGAACTGGAAGGAACGGCCCGTGAAGATGTTCACCAATGAAGATTTGCGGGTGACGGCGACAGGGCAGTTGGGAACCGACTCGCGCGACCTGATCGAGATTCTGCGCGAACAGCGCGCGGCGCGGCCGGTGGACGGGGAAATGGACGCCTATGTGAAGCGCCTCGCCGTGGTAGCTCCAACGACGGCGCAACCTGTAGTGGAGAACGAAGAGAAGCGGGACGGACTGTCGATCCGCAAAGTGACGATACCTACGGAACCTGGCGTGACCGTTTCCGGGTGGATTGTGAAACCGGTCGGCTCTGGGCAGCTACCGGGCGTGGTGCATGTGGAACGGACGGCCAAGTTGTCACCGCGGGCGATCGCGATAGCGAAGGCGGGTGCGGAGGTCTTTGCCGTGATGCCGCGCGCGTTGCCCGCGCCGCCCCGCTATATGGAACACGGAGACTGGGAGGCGGCGACTCGATCATGGCTGACAGGCCGGAATCTGCCCGCGATGCGAGCGATTGATATTGCAACCGCTGTACGAGCGTTGGAGGCGCAAGGACCAGTTCGCGGCGTAGCCGATGGCGTGCACGCCGTGGCGCTGCTGTTGGCTTCGCGGCTGGAACCGAAATTGGCGAGACTATGGCTGGAGCGCGCGCCGTATAGTTTTGCACCTGTATTCACATCGCCCCGGCATCTTGGACTTCATGACGCCGTGATGCCTGGGTTCTATACGAAATGGGATCTGGCCGATCTGGCAAAGGAGCGGCAGGTAACGTGGATGCAACCGACCGATTGGAACAATACGATTGTGCGGCTGGAGGGACCTCTCTACCGCTACCGGGCGTTCGATGAGATGGATGAAGGGATGATCCGCTGGTTGCTGCAATAGCGGGTTAGTGGGTCATCGGATAGACGATGTAGTTAATCCCGATGCGGTAGGCGAGGGAAGCGAAGGCTTCGGGATACTGGGGGTCGTCCGCCCATTCCCAGGCATCTCCCAGATCCATGTTGTGGCAAATGCCAACTTGCACCCGGCCTTTTTCGTCAAATATTGCTCGATACTTGGCCTCCACGCCATCCCGTTCGTAGGTGCGGCCGGACCAGATGTATTGGCGGCCAGGAACCTGGAAGCGTTGGTCCAGGTCGTAGAGAACGTGAAAGATGGGATCGCCGCTGGGCAGATCGACCACGACGCGGTCCGGAAAAATCCGGCGGAGGCTTTCCATAAATACCTCCCATTCGTAAGACCCGTGGAAGTCATCCACCATGAGGAAACCGCCGCGATCGAGATAGTCACGAAGGCGCCTGGCCTGGGGCTCAGTAAGATTCCAATGACCGACTTCGACGGCATACAGCCACGGCCAGTTGAAGACGTCGTCGCTATCCACATCAATGATCTCTTCGACGGACCGGGCATGGATGCGCGTGAGCCGGCGTACGCCCTGCGTAAAAACACGCTCCGCCTTATTGGAATCCGTTGCCCAAGAACCGCGCCGCCAACCGGAGCGGACGGAACGGTAGCGAAGGCGAGCAAAGGCCCACTCGCCGGGTACTTCGGCATCGGGCGGATCATCAGCCGGATTCTGCATCTCGCGCTCGTACTGATAGGAACTGCGCCGCTGCTGATACGCCCAGCCGGCCACGCCAAGCAGCAAGAACGCTGCCGCGAAGGCCGCCATGCGCGCGGATCTCATGACGAAGACGCTACCACTTCCGCACCCCCGCCGCCAACGGGTCTATTGACCGGACTTCACCAGCGCCACGCCAGTTACCGGCTCAAACAGACCAAACGAAAATACGGAGGTTGCCGAGGCGATGGCCACATACTGTTTGCCGTCGACGGCATAGGTGACCGGTGAGGCAAAGAGGTCTTCGCCCATTTGGAAGTGCCAGAGGTTTTTGCCTGATTTGGCGTCGAGCGCGAGCAGGTGGCCGTCGTCATCGCCGACGAAGACGACTCCGCCCGCCGTGGACACCGTGCCGGACCACGCTACGCCCGGTCCCGGCATGGGATACTCCCAAACGCGCTTGCCAGTCGCCGCATCCAGTGCGCGCAGATAGAACGTTCCCATGTCACGCGGTTTCGGCCCCGCTCCGCCGCCGGAAAAACCAGCCATTGGCTCCGGTTTCTTGGCAGAACTGGTATAGATGTCGCACTGTTCCATGGTGATGACATAGAGCATGCCAGTGGCCGGATGGAACGTAGGCGCCATCCAATTGGCGCCACCGCGCACGCCGGGGCAGACGCGATTGCCGGCCGGCGTCGGATCCTTACCGGGCACTTTGATGGGCCGGCCCTTGGCGTCGATGCCGGTAGCCCAATCCACGAGGTCGTTCAACTTTGTTGCGTGCAGGAACTCCCCGGTAACCCGGTCAATGACGTAATAGAATCCATTGCGGTTCGGGTGCAGGAGAATCTTCCGCATCTTGCCCTTGACCTCCCGATCCACTAGCACGGGCCAGGATTGTCCGTCCCAGTCGTGTGTATCTCCAGGAGTGAACTGGAAGTGCCATTTCAGCTTGCCTGTGTCCGCATCCAGCGCCACAACCGAACAGGAGTACAAATTATCGCCCTTGCGATCGCCGTTGTAGAAGTCCGGCCAAGGATTACCAGTCGTCCAGTAGAGCGTGTTTAGTTCGGGGTCATAGGTGCCGGACAACCACGTAGCGGCGCCTCCGTATTCCACGTACTCGCCCCAGGTTTCCGAGCCCTTTTCCCCCTTCGCCGGAACCGTATAAAAACGCCAGACTTCTTCTCCTGTTCTGGCATTGTGCGCCGCCACAAATCCGCGCATGCCGGTATCACCGCCGGCCGTGCCGACGACGATGCGATCCTTCAACGCAAACGGGGCGGAACTACAGAAGACTCCCTTTTTGGTGTCGGCGTACTGCTTCTGCCACAGCAGCGCGCCGGTTTTGCGATCTAGCGAAGTGAGAAAGCAATCGGAGGTAGCGATGTAGACGGAATCGCCGAGCAGTCCCGCCCCGCGATTGACGTCGGAACGTGTAGCGCGTCCATCCCGCCACTCCCAAATCAATCGCCCAGTCCGCGCATCCAGCGCACGCACCTCGTTTGGCGCAGTGATATACATGACGCCTTGGTAGACCAACGGGGAGACTTCCAACTTGGAGGCCTTCGGAACGCGGTAAACCCACTTTGGCACTAGGGTCGATACGTTGGAAGTGGTGATCTGCGTCAGCGGACTATGGCGGGTTCCCTTGTAGTCACCCGCA
>DASTML010000233.1:0-8817 GCA_035714175.1 Bryobacteraceae bacterium
GGGCGCCTACGGAGCGCCCGGCGTGCAGCGGATTCTTGAGATTGTGCAGGCGGAGCTTGTGCAGGCCATGACGGCAACGGGAACGCCGTCCCTGGCAGCAATCAACCGGCGTTTGGTACGGACGGATTTCCCATGACTCGACGAAAGATGTTGCTGGCCGGAGCTTCGGCTCTGCAGGCACAGCGGTTGGCGCCGCCGGAAGAGTTGGTGAATACGCTGGAGATGGAGGCGGCCGCACAAACCCAGTTGGCTCCGCGAACGTTTGCGGCAATAGCGGGCAGCGACCGCGAGGCATTTGACCGGATTACGTTCCGGCCCCGGCTGATGGTGAACACACTGGGGATGGATCTCTCGGTGACCTTGTTTGGGGAGAAGCATTTTGCACCCATCCTGATTGGACCGCTTGCCGAGCAACGACGGTTTCATGGCGATGGCGAACAGGCCATGCGAGCCGGGGCGCAGGCGGCCAAAGCGACGGTGATCTGGCCAGCCAGAACGAGCGTTCCGCTGGAGGAGTTGCAACCGCAATGGGTGGAAGCCGACGCCAGACGGCCGGAGATTCCAACAGCGGCGAAAGTAGTAGTGGTAACAGCTCCATTCCATTGGGACGCAGTGGCTGCGCTGTGCAAGAGGAGCCCGGCGCCTGTCCTTTGCAAAGGAGTGATGCATCCGGCGGATGCCCGCGCCGCCCTTCAGCAAGGAGCGGCCGGCATTGTAGTGTCCAACTACCGCGCCAGCGGAACAGACGGACTAGCCAGCCCCATCGAGGCCTTGCCAGCTATTGCAAGAGAAGTGGCGGGCGAAGTACCGATCTTGATGGACGGCAGCATCCGGCGCGGAAGCGACATTTTGAAGGCGCTGGCGCTGGGGGCGCGGGCGGTTTGTATCGGCAGACCCGCGTTGTGGGGACTGGCCGCTTATGGGGCGGCCGGGGTGCGGCAAGTGATTGACCAGCTACAAACGGAACTGGCGCGGGACATGGCCATGTGCGGGCTGGCGCGATGCGCCGACGCCAGCCCGGCAAATATCAGAATCCACCGTCGAAGGTAGACAGGAAGATTTGCTGATACTGGCCGACGCGGCGGTTATATGCGAGTGTCTTGCCGTCGTTGGACCACACCAATGCGTCGCCGCCCTTCTCCGTGAGCACTGCCGTTTTTCCCGTGGCGACATTCACTACGATTACGCCAGACTTCGCGGAGGCGGCCAAATACTTGTTGGAGGGATGCCAACGAACGGCGCCGAGTACGCCGCCCGCCACATGCGAGACTTGGCGGGGAGTGCCGCCCTTGGAGGAGATAACGAAGATCTGTTTAGAACCGTCTCCGGCGGACGCAAGATAGGAGATCCACTTGCCATCGCTCGATCCGCGTACATTGCCGGCGCTTACTTCGGTAGTGGTCAAGCGGCGGACACGAACGCCATTGGGCGGCGTGGGGTAATGCGTCGCGTCGCCCGCGAACGCGGTGGTGACGTCCACGTTGGCCGGAACATCCACGACAAATAAGGAATTCTTGAACGAGCCGTCCGTTTCCTTTACCTTGCCAATGAACCCTCGCATGAGGCCCTGCTTGCCGACCCAGGAGTCCGACGCGGCCATCACGAGGTCGCCGGGCTTCGCGGATGCTTCTGGAACTACCGGCACGAGAACGGTGAACCAATGGGAGACTCCTCCCGGGGCCTTGGGATGCGGGACGAGCATGCCGATGGTGCGGCCGTAAGCAGGAAGCAGATGGTCGTCATAGGTGAAGGCGACGCGTTTGCCATTGCCGCTGTATTCATGGCGGTGCGTCCCGCCACGGTGTGCGCCGGGCGGGGTTACAGGAGAGGCGATATCGCGATAATCGAGGTAGTGCATCTTGCCGTTGACGTCGACTTCGGCTCCCCGACGATTTGTTTTGGCGTAGGGTTGGCCGATAGGACCATGGATGAAGACGACAGAGTCGGAACCTGGGACGTAGGAAGCCGCGACCACCTGCGGTCCGGGGCCGTAGATCAAGGTCTCTTCGCCGGTTTTGGCGTCGGCCTTCATGATGGCCTGGCCGCTGCCGCGTATATCGAAGCAGAGAAAGCGGTCGCCCGCCGAGAAATTGTCGTTGTTGTCCAGCGCGTGATTGCGCGCCTCCTGGGTGAGTTGCCGTTCTTCGCCAAAAGCGGCAAACACCGTGAAAAATGCAAGAAAGAGCCAACGCATAGCTCAGATATGATAACGTGAAAAATTGCGCGGTACGGTATCGCAAGCAGCCGCCGCCGGAGGATTACATGGAAGCTTTGGGAATGGTGGAAACCAAGGGACTTATCGGCGCGATCGAAGCAGCCGACGCTATGGTGAAAACCGCCAATGTCACCCTGACTGGTAAAGAATACATCGGCGCAGGCTACGTTACGGTAACGGTCCGCGGGGACGTGGGCGCAGTCAAAGCAGCCACCGATGCCGGAGCCGCGGCGGCCCGCCGGGTGGGCGAATTGGTTGCGGTCCATGTAATTCCGAATCCCCACTCCGAGACTGAAAAGATTCTCCCCGGGGCGAATAAGAAGTAGCCGCGCGCTGACGAACGGGCAGCGCCATGTTGCAAGATGCTGATTTGATCTCCTTGCAGGAGGTCCGCACGAAAGTGGAAAAGGCCTGGGCCGCCGCCCAGCGTTTCCGTGCGTTTAGCCAAGAGCAGGTGGACGCCATCGTGGAGCGGATGGCGGAGGCGGCCCGCGGGCATGCGCAGCGCTTAGCCGAGATGGCGGTGGAAGAAACCGGTTACGGAAACGCCAAAGACAAGCTGGCTAAGAACATGTTGGCTGCGGAACGGTTGCCTGCGGAATTGCGCGGTATGAAAACCGTCGGCGTGTTGCGGGAGCGGCCGGAAGAAAAGGTCACGGAGTTGGCCGTGCCGGTGGGTGTGGTAGCGGCGATTCTGCCCACCACGAACCCTACGTCAACGGCGATTTATAAGTCTCTGATTGCGTTGAAGGCCGGGAATGCAATCGTGCTGAGCCCGCACCCCCGAGCGAAGGGATGTACCTGCGCGACAGCCGAGGTATTGTACCGGGCCGCGGTTTCCGCCGGCGCGCCGGAAGGCATCATTCAATGCCTTTCCCAACCGACCATGGAGGCGACCAACGACCTCATGCGCCACCCCAGGACGGCAGTGATCTTGTCCACGGGCGGCGCAGGTATCGTCAAAGCAGCCTATTCGTCCGGTAAGCCGGCTTACGGCGTCGGGCCCGGCAATGTCCCCGTGTTGTTGGATACGTCGGCCGACGCGTCCATGGCCGTGCGCGGCATTCTTGCAGGCAAAACGTTCGATAACGGTACGCTCTGTTCGTCGGAGCAGACAATTGTCGCGGAATCGAAGTTGCGGCCGAGCGTGCTTGGCGCATTACAAGCACAAGGAGCGTTCTTGTGCGACAGTACGCAAGCAGATGCCCTGGCACGTGTTCTGTTTTCACGAGGCACTACGGTAAACCCGGATCTGGTCGGCCATTCCGCCACGGAAATAGCCAAGAAAGCCGGCTTTTCCGTACCGGCAGGGACACGAGTTCTGACGGCGGAAATCATGGGAATCGGCAAGGACCATCCGCTCTCAGCGGAAAAGCTGTCGCCAGTACTGGCCGTTCACTTTGTGGAGAATTTCGATGCGGCGCTACTCGCCTGTGAAGCCATTCTGCGGTTCCACGGTCTGGGTCACACCTGCGGGATTTATACGAACGACGAAGGGCGCGCCTTGCAGTACGCCCAGCGCATGCCTGCCCACCGGATCCTTGTTAATACTCCAACGCCGCAGGGTTCTGTGGGCATTACGACGGGGCTGTTCCCGGCAATGACCCTAGGATGCGGTTCGGTTGCAGGCAACGCAACGGGCGATAATATTACCCCGCTGCACCTGCTTAATGTGAAACGGCTAGCCTGGGCGATTCGCCCGTGGGCCGGTCCTGAAGAGGGGCCCGCGCTGGCCTCTGGCAATACTCCTGTGACAAGGGCTCGGATTGCGGCGGCGGTCGACCGCTACCTGACCGGCACACGGAATCCGTCCGCCTCTCCACAAAAGACCGTTGCCAATATTGTGGACCGATTCCTGGAGAACAAGGGGATCGTACAGACCTGCGAACCCTGCGCAGCGAGTCGGCAAACGCCAGAACCGAAGGCGCCGGAACCGAAAACGCAACCAGTCACCATCACCGATTTTGTTTGCGAAGATGATGTGCGGCAGGCGATTCGCCACAATAAGAAAATCTATATCGGCGCGAAAACGATTGTCACTCCGTCTGCCCGCGAACTCGCCAATGGCCAGCGCGATGAGATCTTGGTCCAAACGTAGCGCTACAAAGTAAGGAAGAAACCATGAACCCCGATCTCGACAAATTGAAAACACAGCTGCCGGCCGAACTGGAAAGTTTGGGATTTGTCGTGTTTCACGGTTTGTCGCGCGCCGACGAAGAATCCGGAGCAGTTCTATGGGATACCGTACAACGGCCGGACTACCAGGACTTCCTGCAATGTGCGTCGAAGCTTTCCGTAAAAATTCTGGTCTTTAACACTCGGGAACTGGAAAAGCAGAATCTCGCGGATGTGCAGGATGAGTTGGATGCCCTGGACATGGCCCCTTCCGAACGACGAGATCTGGATCGCCGGTTAAAGGCATTGCATCCTTACACGGGGTTCACGTCGAATCTGGAATTGTCCTTCGACTACAACGGAACAATCTATCTGTATGAGATCCGTAGCGAATTTATGAACGAATTCCTTGCCATCATGAACGAAGTTGATTCAGGGCTGTTTCCGCCGAGCACGTTTGAAGACGATGATCCGGATTCGACGCCAGGAGGCGGCGGATACTTCTCCCGCAACTAGCGCGATGGCATTGAAAAGGGCTCGCTGGTTGATTCCGGAGCCGCCAGCGGAAGAGATTGCAGCGTTGGCCCGCTCCGCCGGGATTAGTTTGCCGACAGCACGTATTTTCTGGAAGCGGGAAATTCGCGATGCCGCCGCGGTCCAACAGTTCCTGCATCCACGGTTGGAAGATCTGCACAGCCCGTTCGAACTGGCAGACATGCGAGTCGCCGCCGACCGGCTGGCTCGCGCCGTACGAAACAACGAAAAAGTTCTGCTCTACGGCGACTACGATGTCGACGGTACGAGCTCCATTGTCATTCTACACACCGCCCTGCGAATTGCCGGCGCCGATGTCAGCTACCACGTACCGCATCGCATCCGTGAAGGATATGGCATGCGGAGCGAAGTAGTGGAACAGGCGAAAGCAGATGGAATCGGCCTTATTGTGAGTGTCGATACAGGTATTCGAGCCAGTGCAGTAGTGGAGCATGCGCGCGCCCTTGGGATTGATGTAATTGTGACGGATCATCATTTGCCCGAGGGAGATCTACCGCCCGCAATCGCTGTGTTGAACCCTAATCGGCGGGACTGCCGCTACCCGGCGAAGAATCTCTGCGGAGCAGCCGTGGCATGGAAACTGGCGGCTGGACTACTACATGTCTTGGGATGGGCGGAGGCGCGGCGCGAAAAACTACTGACTTCGCTGTTGAAGTTGGTAGCGATTGCAACAGTGGCGGACGTCGTGCCGTTGACCGGCGAGAACCGTATCCTGGTCCGGCACGGGTTGGAAGGGCTGCGCGAGAATACAAACCACGGGCTGCGAGCGATTTTGAAAGTGGCCGGCATCAAAGAAGGCGAGGCTCCTTCTGCGCGTCAGGTGGGCTTCCAAATTGGGCCGCGGCTTAACGCGGCAGGGCGAATGGATGATGCCAGGGATGTGATTGATTTGTTCCTGACGCAGGACGCTGCCCGGGCAGGACAGCTAGCGGAGAAGTTGGACCTGCTGAATAAAGAACGGCAGGAGACGGAAGCGCAAATCCGGGAACAGATCATTGCCGAATGCAGCGCGGTTGCGATTACCGATGCGGACGCGGGGTTGGTGTTTTCTGCCGCGGGTTGGCACCAGGGAGTGATTGGAATCGTTGCTGGCCGGCTGGTGGAACGGTATTCTCGCCCCGTATTTGTGTTAAGCGAAGATCCGGAAACGGGTGAGGCCCATGGATCAGGCCGAGGTCCAGCAATGTTTCACTTGCTGGACGCAATGGAATCAATGCCGGAGTTGTTCTCGCGCTTTGGTGGGCATCGGCAGGCGGCGGGACTCAAGATGAAAGTGGCGCACGTCGCGGAATTCCGGGAACGCTTCGCCGCATATGCGGCTTTACGTTTAGGGCCTGATGATCTACGACCGGTTCATGATTGCGACACCGCAGTGACATTGGAGGAACTGACGGACGAAACGGTGGCCGAGATTTTTGCCTTAGCCCCATTCGGCAATGCGAACCCGGTTCCGCTGCTGGCTTTGCGTGGTGCGTATGTGGCTCGTTCGCCGGAGGTCAAGAATGAGAAACACTTATTTCTGCACTTGCGGCATGGAGAAACGACGAGAGTGGCGAAGGGTTGGAGCATGGCCGAATTCGCTGGTGATCATCGAGCAGGCGATAGAGTTGATGCCGCCGTATTGCTGGA
The DNA here is from genome assembly GCA_035714175.1 of Bryobacteraceae bacterium. Taxonomy (GTDB): domain Bacteria; phylum Acidobacteriota; class Terriglobia; order Bryobacterales; family Bryobacteraceae. The sequence goes on from DASTML010000233.1 coordinate 6,515, forward strand.
GGAAGATAGTTGGGCGAAACAACGCGGCGGGTCGTTTTGGGGGCTGGTATTGAAGGATTGCCGGGCCGCGGAGCAAATGGCTGCGGGAGTTAGTGATCCCGTCAGAACCGGTGCGGATAGGAGTTGAGCGAGTCTGCCGAGCGCCAGCTTCCGGACCAGTTTCGGGCCACTGCAGCAGCTTGCGAAGCGGGTTGACGTTGGCCTGAGTGGGGATCCGTTGGTGCACGGATCACTCGTGAACTCTGTCGCTCAGTGCTAGCATTTGCGCTACGGTAAACAGTTCGAGCGACCCTCTCAGGTCGCTCTTCTCGACTAACCTTCACAATTTTTTGGTGCGGATGAGAGGACTTGAACCTCCACTCCCTTGCGAGAACTAGAACCTGAATCACGGCGGAAACACTACAGAACACGCCAACACGCTGTAAACATTGACGGTACCGCGAATCAACGTAGTCAAAGATTTGCACCGAATTGAAGCTGCTGGTTACGATTTGGCGGGTGTTCGCTTCTCCATTCAGAGAATGCCGACACCCACGTCTTGGATCTCACCGCGCACCGGAGCAATGTATGCGTGGGTCCTACTTGCCGTCATCCTTCAACTTCGATGTGGACTTCGCATCTTGTGGAGATTTCGTATCCGCCTGTTTCGCGCTGAAGATTCGAAGAACCTCATTTTGCTTCTCCGTTAGATCCTTGATCGCTTGCCACACGCGGTCGCGTTCACGGTCCAAGCCGACAAATCCGAAATAGAGTACAACAAGGCTCAGAAGGACCGGGATGAGCAACGAAGTATTTGACGCAATCCACGCCCAAGTAAGGCTATTGGAGGTTGCCAACCGGCCAAGTCCACCGGGAGTCGATGACGGTGGCGCGGGAGCGGGCACCGGCGTAGGAACGGGCGTCGGCACCGTCGTTGGTACTGGCGGCGTTTTTAGGAACGTTGCGAACGCCGGGCCAAGGGTGGGTGCAAGGACTTCAGCGTTCAGTCCCTCAACGAACGCGCGCGGATTGTCGGTGAGTGCGTACGCCAGTGCTAGTGGGGCGTATTGTGCAAGCACCATCTGACAAAGCATCGCATTTCCATCAAAAAACTCAACCAGAGCCTTCAATCCGGTGACGTCTAGGTCAAGGCTCAAGCTCCCATAACGAAAGCCCGCAACTTGAAATGCGAAATTAGGTCGTGGACGGCGATTGCCTTCGTTCAGGCCGAACTCCCGCAAGAACGGCTGGCGACCCCACTCCGGGCCTTCTTCGTAGTCCGTAATCAACATCTCCCGGAGCCTACGCCCAAAAGTGCTAGCAACCAATTGTTCGAAGCGGAAGTACGATTCGCTGTCGTTGATGTCGCCGTTCTTGATGTGGCGGCTCACATAACGCCAGAACTGCAATGGTCCAGCTTCCGGTACCCGCTGGTCCCTTTCGTCACCGGCTCGAAGCACAATGGTGATCTGAATCGACGCGGGCGGCGGACCAATGGATTCCGTTTCACTTGGCATTTCCCTACGATATCGCGGGGACCGCGCTTCTGTCCGATACTCACTTGCCTACTGACCGTTCTCGAAGCCGGTTCAGTGTCCAAGACGGTTCCTCAAGACGCATCACGACTTGAAGTGCTACCGAACACGCCTAAACGGTTGTGAACATTGACAGATGGTGCCGGACATGTATGTCGTCAAGGATGTGCGCCGAATTGGAACTGCCTATTGCAACTCAGTTTATCGGGGCATGGACTGGCATCGATCTGGAATCCAATCACGGGCGACTAACGTCCAAATCAATGGAGAACTCCTGTTTGCAACCGGCGATCCATCCCAAAGACCAGACCCCGGAACTGCTCGAAGCAACCTTGGCGGAACTCCGTGAATACTCTCAGGACATCACCAGCGGAAGAATGAACCCCGTGGCGGCGCTGGCGTTCAACCTGTGCGGATTCTTCTTGGCGCGGAATTGGGTGGGCTACCAGCGATTCGTTGTTGACGAACTTCGCCGCCGGATGCCTGATATCGACATCGAAGATGCACAACGGGCTGTCGAAGATTCGCGTGAGCATTGGTCGGATGTGTACTACCCGTGACATGCGGTTGCCCCGTGCCGGACGATGGGTCTTGGTTTCGTTGGGACCGCTGACATATATGTCAGCGCCGTCAGTCCCCGTGCTCACCGATCTCCCGCGCCAGTTCGTCCGCAAACGCATCGGCCTCAGTCTCCCGCACGAACTCCTTCTGCCCCGGCATCTTGTTCAGAATGTTCTGCGCTTTCTCGAACGCGCCGCGTAGACGTTCATCTTGCGGTTCTCCCAACAG
>DASTML010000234.1:0-27927 GCA_035714175.1 Bryobacteraceae bacterium
ATCTGGCGCTAGCCTTTGAGGATCGCATTGCTGCCGCCCTGCGCTAACCCCGTGAGCGGTACAGCAGGACGGCAACGGCCGTCAAGGCTTCCCTGTCGGCTGGCGGCCTATGACGGCCGCCGCCCTCCTGCTGTAGCATCTGTTATGCGGTGGCCCGATTCCTGCGGATCGGCCACCGCCACTTTCCACTATCCAACCGAAGCTACTTACACAAAAGTCAGAACACTACCGATTACTATGGAGCGGGAGATGGGACTCGAACCCACGACGTTCAGCTTGGGAAGCTGACATTCTACCACTGAATTACTCCCGCTCAGCGCCTCTCCATAATACCATAGGGAATCATGCGCGCCGTCCTCCTCGCACTCCTCTCCCTCCCTGTCATAGCCCAGTCACCCCAATACGAATCGCCAGCCAACCTCAAACGCCCGTCCAACTACCGTGACTGGTATTTCGTCGGCTCCAACCTCGGCATTTCCTACTCCGCGAACGCTCCCAAAGAAAACTTCTTCAAAAACATCTACATCCCAAAATCCGCGGCGGACGCCTTCAAAAAGTCCGGCAAATTCCCCGAAAAAACCATGCTCGTCATGGAGGTCTACAAACCAGAGTCCGAAGCCAACCCCGCCAAGCAAGGACACTTCCAAGGCAAATTTGTAGGCATCGAGGTCGCCGTCAAAGATAAAAGCGCCGTAGCCGAAGGCTGGGCCTACTACAACTTCATCGGCTCCAATGGAGAACAGAAATCCACGGCGAAGGCTTTCCCCAAACAAGCCTGTTGGAACTGCCACAACGAGCACGGTTCCCACGACAACACCTTCGTCCAATTCTATCCCCGCCTCCGCGACAAGGACTAACCATGCAAGCCGCCCACTATCTCGGCAATCGAACCATTCAGATCAGCGAGTGCCGTACCCAAACGCCCGGTCCCAATGAGGTCCAACTCCGCGTCTCCCACTGCGGCATCTGCGGCACCGATCTCCACCTCTTCCATGGCAACATGGACCACCGCGTCACCTTCCCGCAAGTCATCGGCCACGAAAGCAGCGCGACCATCGAAGCCCTCGGAGCCAACGTCCAAACCTGGCGCCCCGGCGACCGAGTCACCGTCCGCCCCCTCGCCCCTTGCGGCCAATGCGCTGCCTGCCAACGCGGTCACAGCCACGTCTGTCAAAAGTTGAAGTTCATCGGCATCGACGCCCCCGGAGCCATGCAGGGTCTTTGGACCGTACCCGCGCATACTCTGCACGCCTTACCCCCCAATCTTTCCCTGTCCGACGCAGCATTGATCGAACCCATCGCCGTAGCCTGCCACGACGTCCGGTTGGGGGAAACAGCGCCCGGCGAGTTCGCCGTCGTCATCGGCGGAGGCCCTATCGGCGCGCTCGTTGCGCTAGTCGCCCGGCACAAAGGCGCCCGCGTCATAGTCACGGAAATCAATCCCTTTCGCATCAAACTCCTGCAAAGTCTCGGCCTGGAAGTTTACGATCCGCGCACCACCGACATACCGGCACTCGTCCAATCCGAAACACGCGAAGCCGGCGCGGATGTCGTCTTCGAAGTATCCGGCGCTGCGGCCGGCGCCGAGTTGATGACCAAGCTCGGCGGTGTTCGCAGCCGTATCGTCATGGTCGCGGTATTCCCGAAGCCCGTGCCCGTCGATCTCCACAAGTTCTTCTGGCGAGAAATGCGGCTTATCGGCACGCGTGTCTACGAACCCCAGGACTTCGACGAGGCCATTGACCTGCTCGCCAACACAGCTATCCCCTTCTCCAAACTCATCACGAACTCCTACCCGCTCGCCGGTCTCGAAAAAGGCCTGTTGGAAATGGAGCAGGGTGCTGACGTAATGAAGATCCTAATCGACTGCCAACGCTAGCTGGCCGCCTATTGCCGATCCGCCCATATCTGCACGTTCAAATCAGAGCCTTTATTCCAAGCCGCGCCCGCCGGATCAAACTCGCGTGCATAGCGCCCAGCCGTATCAAACAGCAACAACTTGCCGTCAGTTCCGTACACCGGCGTCTCGCCCTGCACGGCATTGGACCCATGCGTGAACCAGGGGTAGACTTCGCCCTTCTCGCCAATGACACGGCCCAGCCCCCAGGCGCCAAACCGGTATCGTACGCCGCCATCCACCACCAGCTTCACATTGCGAAACTCAACCTGATAGATCTTCAATTCCGCGCCAAAATTCTCATAGCGCGGCGCACCCGCCGCCTCTGTAATCGTCACATCCGCGCCCTCTACCGCATTCGATCCCCGCTTCAACCGTCCCGTCACCACGGGCGACAGATTTTCATCCGGTCCGCCTACATACAACCGCACGTCCTGATACACATCGCCCAGCGTCGCCGGATCACTCTCATACGCCCCCGGTACCGCCCAAACCCGCACGGTCTGAATGACCCATTTCTCTCCGGCTTTGCCGACGGTAAAATCATCGCCGGCGAATCCCTGGTTATACAGCGTCCATCGAATATTGGAACGGGCCGCGGACCCGGCTTCGTTGTTCTGGTTCACGCGCGGTAATCCGCGATCTACTACCAATTCCTGGCCAGTCAACATCGCGGCGCTCAGTGCCGCCATTCCCATCCATCGGCGCATCGGCATACCGCTTACTCTTCTTCAATTCTCCATCGTCATGAAATGCGCGCCCGTTACAATCGAGCGCAAACCAAATGGCAACGGCAGCGGCTTACTCAGGTCAAACTTCTCTCGCTGCCGCGCCGCCACCGCCTGGATCATTTTCTCCACCACAAACGCAGGAATTCGCACATTTTCAAAGTACGCCTTCTCCACCGAATACGTGCCCAGTCCATTCACCGCATTCACTCGCACATCCAGCCGGATCTCCCGCTTCCCGCTTAATACTGGCCGTAACAACACGGGCACGGTACCGGGCCGCGACTGCTCCACCAGGTCAAAATCGATCACCGTCACCGTCGAAACGTAGTTGCCTGGTAATAACTGCACGGTCATCCGGTCCAATCCCGGTCGTGGATTCACCACGCGCGCATGCTGCAGGTATTCGTTTACTTCCGCCTCGGTAAACACATACTTCAGCTTTTTATGCGTCGTCTGCGCCTGCGTCAAGTCGCCAAACGCAGTCCAAATTTTCTGTACGGCCGCCGGCTGCGACGAAGCGCAAACACCGGCCATCAGCAACAACCCCAACCGAATCCACTTCACTCTTACCATCATACGGGTGTGATAGCGTTACCCATGTTTATGCGCATCCTGCCCCTTCTCGCCCTCGCCGCCGTGCCCCTTCTCGCCCAACCCGCCTGGGAAAATCCGGTCAAAAAACTACTGAAAGAAGGCAAGCCGGTCATCGGGATCACCATCACCGCCGCCAGCCCCGAAATCGCCGCGCAGTCCGCCTCCATGGGCTTTGACTTTCTCTGGATCGAAATGGAGCACAGCCCCATCACGCTCGAAACCGCACGCAATATGATCCTCGCGACGCGCGGGCTCAAGGCCATCCCCTTCATCCGCGTCCCCGTCAACGAACTCTGGACGGCTAAGCGTGCCCTCGATTCCGGAGCCCTCGGCGTCGTCTTCCCCTTCACCTCCACCCCCGAACTCGCCCGCCAGGCCGTCGCCTCCGCCAAGTACCCGCCCCTCGGCCGCCGTGGCTCCGGTCCCGCCCTCGCCACTTTCCGCTGGCCCGCCCCGGAGGGCTACGCCGATTTCGCCGACAAAAACGCCATGGTCATCGTCATCGTCGAAGAGGCCAGCGCCGTCGACAAAATCGAAGAGATCGCCGCCACCCCCGGCATCGACGTGCTTTTCATCGGAGCCAACGATCTCTCCTACTCTCTCGGCCTTCGCGGCAACCAGGACCACCCCAAGCACCGCGAAGCCCTGCGCAAAATCATCGACGCCGCCAAAAAGCACAACCTCCCCGTCGGCCGTCCCGTCGCCAACGCCGCCCAGATTCAGGAGGGCATCAAGCAAGGCTTCACATTCTTCCAGGGCCCGTCCGACATGGTTCTTCTCCGCACCGGAGCCGAAAACCTCCTGAAACCCTTCGGGAAATGGGCCGTCGAAGGCAAGGATCGTCCCGTCTACTGAGGCCGCCGGATCACCGTTCCGGGCCGCGCCCCCGTGTGCTGCCCGCCGTCCAGTACCACCGCGCCATTCACCACCACGAACTGCACCCCCGTCGCATACTGGTGCGGCTTATCGTAGGTAGCGTTGTCGATAATCGTCTTCGGGTCGAACACCGTCACATCGCCCGGAAACCCGATGCGCAATAGGCCGCGATCATAGATCCGCAGTTTGGAGGCGTTCGCCGAAGTCATCTTTCGGATCGCCTCCTCCATCGTGATGACCTTCTCATCGCGCACGTACCGCCCCAACACGCGCGGAAACGTTCCATAAAAACGCGGATGCGGATGCTGCTGCGCCAACAGGCCTTCGGTCGCAATCGCGCTCCCGTCCGAACCAATCGAAACGAACGGCGTCTTCAGGGCGTACCGCATGTCGTCCTCGGAATGATGGAAGAATACCGTCGGTACCGAACCGCCGTTATCCACGATCACCTTGAACAACACGTCAATCGGGTCGCCGCCCATGTCGCGAATTACTTCGTCCATCCGACGGCCCTGGTACTTCTTGTACGCCGGATTCGAAATATTCGCCAGCAACATCCCTTCCCACGAACCGGTCGCCGTGTAGTGGTTGTACCAGTTCGTCCCCGGAATGCCGTTCAGTATCTCGCTCCGCAGCCGGTCCCGCAGCGCCGGGTTTTGAATGTTCTCAATCAACTTCGCCCGTCCGCCTTCGTGCGCCCACGGCGGCAGAATGCTGGATAAGTTGTTCTGCCCTGCACGATACGGATATACGTGCGCCTCCACTTCCTGGCCCTTCTCCCGCGCCTTGGCAATCAGTCCGATCAACTCCGGCATCTGGCCCCACATTTTGTGCTCGGCGATCTTAATGTGGATCACATCCACCGGAACCTTCGCCCGTTGCCCAATCGTGATCGCCTCCTGCACGGATTCGAACACCCCCTTGCCTTCCGTCCGCATATGCGTCGAATAGATGCCGCCGAACTTCGACGCCTCTTCGCACATCGCAACCAGCGTATCCGTGTCGATCCACGCTCCCGGAGGCCCGCTCAACGAGCTCGATACACCCAGCGCCCCGTCCTCCATCGCCTGCCGCACCGCCGCACGCATCTTCGTCAACTCCTCCGCCGTCGGCGGCCCCGCCTTCGGTCCCCGCGTCTGCACCCAAATCTGGCTGGACCCCACATAGCTCCCCACATTCGTGCTGATCCCCCGCGCCTTCAGCCGCTCCCAGTAATCCGTAAAACGCGCAAACTGCGCCGAAGGAGCCGCCGATTCGCCCTCGCCAAAGATCATCGTCGTCACGCCCTGCCGCACCATGCTCTGCGCATTCCCGTCCGTCAGCAGCGTCGAGTCCGAATGGTTGTGTATATCGATGAACCCTGGGCTGACAATCAGGCCCGACGCATCGATGGTCCGCTTGGCCGTCTTCCCTTGTAGCCGGCCCATCGCCGCCACGCGGCCATCTTTCAACGCCACATCGCCCAAATAGGAAGGGTTTCCCGTCCCGTCTACAATGCGCCCGCCTTTAATCAACAGGTCATAGTCCTGTGCCGCCGCCGGCAAAACCAAAAGGAGGAAAGAAGTCAGTCTTAAGGTAAAGTTGGCCATCCCGATTCCTGTGCTATCGCCTGCATCACGGGCCGTATGATGGGCCCCGCGCTATCTGAATTTGTCATGACAACAGCGCCATGGCTGCCGTCCGCCCGACACTGCATCTCGCACCGGTAGCCCGCGTTCGCACCCGCGAGTCCGAACCACCCATCTTTGCCCACGAACCCCAACCCATGCCGCCCCACGTGCGGCCGTAACATGAGCTCCGCCGCGGGCCGTTCCACAATTTTATTCGATTGCCCCGTCACCGCATGCGCCACCGCAATCGCAAACAGGCATAAGTCCGTCGGCGTCGTCCACAGCCCCGCCGCCGCCATCTCTGGATATGTATTCCATCCGCCCGTATAGGATCGTCCCGTCTCGTGAAACCCCACCGCCGTTCGCGCCGCCCGATCCGCGGGCAACGGCTGGGCAAACGTGCTGTTCCGCATCCCCAGCCGTCCCAGCACAATCCGGTCCATTAGCACAGGGAAGGAGCGCTGAAACCGTTCCGTCAGCAACAGTTGCAGCACCGTATATCCGCCCGCTGAATGCCGGTATTCGGCGCCGGGAACCGTCTCCACCCGTACCGGTTTCGTCTTCGCCGGCGATTCCCCATCCAGCACCTGCCGGACCGTCGGGACAATCTCATGCTCCTCATATCCGGGAAAACGGTCCACCGTCAAACCCGCCGTGTGGCTCAGAATCCCTCGAACCGTCACCTTGGCCGTCTTTGTGAATTCATTCTCCGGCGCCTTCCATGCCGTCAACTTCTCATTCACATCCTCGTCCAGACCAAAATTGCCGAACTGTGACATGTGCAATGCCGCCATCGCCGTCACCGGCTCGCTCAGCGCCCCCGCCTGGAAGAGCGTTCCCGTACTCGCCGCCACGCCATAGGTCCGCGCCCATTCCACAACGCCATCCCGGATCACCGCCATGGAGACCGCCGGAGCTTTGTACCGCGTCATGGAAGCCACCGGCCGCCAATGTTCTTCAATCCGGCGTATGCGGTCCTCTAGCGGACCAGCGTAAACCGCCGCGCCCGCCCCCAATGCCAGAAACTGTCTGCGGGGAATCATGCCGGATCTCACCCATTATCGCCCCGCTCCAAAAACACCGGAACTATTTCGGTATCCACGTGTTGCCCGGCGTCTTCCCGCACCACTCGCATGTCGAACCGCAGGCAAGCCCGCTTCCCCGCCTCCGTCACCGCCATTGCTCCGAACACCCCACGTATACCGGCGATATCGGCGGCCAACGCCGCCCCCACGCTCCGGTGCGCCGCATACATGGAGCACAGGTAAACGGGTCCGCCGGCCAGCAAATCGGCGACGCCCAGTTGCCCCTCGTGCATCTCGCCCGCCCGCAGAGCCGCATAGGCCGCGGGCCGCAGCGGCAGGCAGGACAAGTGGCCCACCGCGCCCCCGTCCCCGGCGTCTTCGTAGATCCAGTTCGCCTCCGGCAATAGCGCCGCCGCGGCCACGTAGACGGCGCGGTCCAGCGGCTGCTCCGCCGGATAGATCGTCTGGTCAAACCGCCACAGCCGGTCCCCATCCGTCTCCCCCGCAATCGCACGGCGGGCAACGGGTAGTTCTCGACCATCCAGAAAGGCAAACCGCTTCCGTGCCTCGTCGTAGGCCACCGGTTCGCCCGCGCGTAGCCGCCGTAGCACCGGCAACGGAATCAGCCGCCGCTCCCCCTCCGCGTGCCAATCGTCCTCCGGAACCAACTCCCCTAGCCGTGCCCACACCCGCATTCGACTGTTATACCTTGCTCAGTCCAACCGCTTCTGAAACCGTCCCGCGCTCACCAGCAAAATCGTCACCCCAATCACCGCCATCGCCCCCAACTGCGGCCACAGGATCTCCACCCCAACTCCCTTCAAAAACACCCCCCGCAGTACCTCAATGAAATACCGCAGTGGGTTCAAATACGTAAGCCACTGAATTCCTTCCGGCATGTTCCGGATCGGAAAACTGAACCCGCTCAACATGAACGCCGGCGTAAAGAAGAAAAACGCCGACATCATCGCCTGTTGCTGTGTCCGGGAAATCGTCGACAAAAACAGTCCCGCCCCCAAGGTCGACAACAAAAACAGACACGATGACCCCACCAGCATCGCAATCGTCCCGCGGAAAGGCACATGGAATACCAGCAACGCCGTGGCCGTCGCCAGCGCCATATCCAGCAGCCCGATCAGCGCGAACGGAATCGTCTTGCCCAGCATCAGTTCCAACGGCCGCACCGGTGTGACCATCAACTGCTCCATCGTGCCAATTTCCTTCTCGCGCACAATCGCCATAGCCGTCAGCATCAGCGTAATCAGCGTGATGATATTCATCACCACCCCAGGCACAAAGTAGTTCCGGCTCTTCAACTCCTCGTTGAACCACGCCCGCTGCTCAATCGCCACGCCGGGCGCCGCCGCCCGTGGCACCCGCGCCCGGCCCAATGCCGAGACTACCTGCGTCACATACGCCGACACAATGGAAGCGTCGTTCGAGTTCGTCCCGTCCATCAGCACCTGCACCTGCCCTGTCTTCCCCCGCGCAATCTCATCGCCGAAACCCGGAGCCACCCGCACCACGCTCAACACCTCCCCCTTGTCCAACAACAGCTGCGCCTCCGTGTCTGACGCCGGCCGCGCCGTCACCCGGAAATAACGCGAGTTCGACAGCATCTCTCCCAACTCCCGGCTCGCCGGCGACCGGTCCTGGTCGAACCACGCCACCCGCGCGTTCTCCACGTCCAAATTCACCGCAAACCCGAAGATGATCAACTGCATCACCGGCGGCACAATCACCATCATCCGCAGCCGCGGCTCGCGCAGCACCTGCAGCAATTCCTTCCGCAGAATCGTTACAATCCGGTCCCACATCTTAAGCCACCTTATGTCCGACTTTCCGCGTCGCCAGCAAAAACACCACCGCCGCATACAAGGTCAGGAACAGAATCTGCGCCCATAGCAGCCCCATCCCTTCGCCCTTCAAATACACCGCCTTTAACACCGCAATGAAGTACCGCGCCGGAACGATGTAGCTCACAATCTGTATGCCCCGCGGCATGTTCTCAATCGAATACATAAACCCGCTCAGCAAAAAGGCGGGCAGAAAGCTGCTCAGCATCCCCATCTGGTAGGCCAGTAGTTGCGTCTTCGCTATCGCCGAAATCAGAATGCCCCAGGACAACGCCCCGAACAGGAAGATCCCGCTTGCCAATGCCAGAAACAGCAGACTCCCCCGTAGCGGAACCTCAAAAACAAAAATACCCATCAGCACCGAAGTCAAAACGTCCACCGCCCCCACCGCGAAATAGGCAGCCAACTTCCCCAACACAATCTCCGCCGGACGCAGCGGCGTCGACAACAGTTGCTCCATGGAGCCGTTCTCCCACTCCCTGGCGATGGTTAGCGACGTCAGCAACGCCGCGATAATCATCAGTACCACGGCAATCAACCCCGGAATCAGGTAGTTCCGCGACCGGAGGTCCGAGTTGTACCAAACCCGCACCTGCGCCTCGGCCGGGGCCGCGCCCCGCATGCCCGCCGTCCGGTCCAGCCGCTCCGCTGTTCGCTCCGCCGCCCATACCGTGATCAAGGCTTGGGCATAGTTGATCGCAATCGAAGCCGTGTTCGAATCGGACCCGTCCAGCAGCAGTTGCACCCCCGGCCGTTCTCCCCGCTCCAGGCCTCGATGAAAACCCGCCGGAATCACTACCGCCAGCAGCGTGGCGCCCCGGTCAATCTCCCGGTTTACCAACGCCGTGGATGTCTCCACCCCTCGCACATCGAAATAAGGAGTCCCCGAAAACCGCGCTCGTAGATCGCGGCTCGCCGGCGTCCCATCGTGATCCACAATCAGCGTCGGAATATGGTCGACATCCAAAGACAACGCGTAGCCGAACAGTACGAGCATGAACAGCGGCACAAGCAGCGCCATCACCAGGCTCCGCTTGTCTCGCACAATGTGCAGGAACTCCTTCCGCGCCATCGCACGCACCCGTCGCAATTTCATGACCCGGCCCCGTCCTCTCGTTCGATGGCCGATATAAATACCTCTTCCATGCTGCCAACTCCCATCTGTTGCTTTAGAGCTCGCGGCGAATCCATCGCAATCGCCTTGCCTTTATAAAGGAGCGCGATCCGGTGACAATACTCGGCTTCGTCCATGTAGTGCGTTGTGACAAAGATGGTCCGCCCCGCTGCGGAAAGTTGGTCGATCAGGTCCCAAAACGCGCGCCGCGCAATCGGATCCACGCCGCTCGTCGGTTCGTCCAGAAACAGCACCGGAGGATCGTGCAGAATAGCGGCGCCCAACGCCAGACGTTGTTTCCATCCCCCCGCCAGCAGCCGCGTCATCGAGGTTCGTTTCTCATGCAACCCCGCCATCGACAGCGCGAACTCCTTCCGTTCCTCCCGCCGCTCCTTCGGAACGCCGTAGATGCCGCAGAAAAAGTTCAAATTCTCGTCCACCGTCAAATCGTCGTAGAGCGAAAACTTCTGCGACATGTACCCAATGCTCTGCTTCACCCGCTCCGGCTCGCGTCCCACGTCGAACCCGTTCACCACGGCTTCGCCCTCCGTCGGAGCCAGCAGCCCGCACAGAATCCGGATCGTCGTCGATTTCCCCGCTCCATTAGGCCCCAGAAATCCGAAAATCTCTCCTTTAGACACCGTCAGGCTCACATGGTCTACCGCCGTAAAATCGCCGAATTGCTTCACCAGACCACGTACGACAACGGACTGATCGGTCACGACACTCCTCCGATCACCGATACAAATACGTCCTCCAGTGTCGGCTGTATTCGCTCCCAACGGCCGCCCACATCCGGAATTGGGGCGCCTTCGGCCAGAAACACATGCAGCGCCGCCCCCGCCGGCTTTACCGAATGCACTTCCGGCCGCGCGGCCAGCGTCCGCCGCAAAGCCCGCAGGTCCGCTTCCGTCACTTCGTAGCAAACCCCCGGAACCTGAGCTTTTAACGCGGTGGGCGTGCCGATCCGGATCATTCGCCCGTTATGCATCAACCCCACCCGGTGGCACCGTTCCGCCTCGTCCAGATAGGCGGTCGTCACCAGCAGCGTCATCCCGCCAGCCACCAGTTCTTCCAAAATTACCCAAAAATCCCGCCGGGACACCGGGTCCACGCCATTGGTCGGTTCATCGAGAAGCAAAATCTCCGGCTTGTGCAGCAGCGTGCACATCAGCGCCAGCTTCTGTTTCATCCCGCCGGACAACTTACCCGCAGGCCGTGCGCGAAACGGAGCCATCCGGGTCATGGCAAGCAGTTTCTGCTTCAAAGGCTCCAAATCGGCGGACTCCACGCCAAATAAATCGGCATAGAAGTCCATGTTCTCTTCCACCGTCAGATCCCCGTAGAGGCCGAACTTTTGCGCCATATACCCAATCCGGTCGCGCACTTCGTCTGGTTTCTCGGCCACCCGGAACCCGGCTACCTCCGCCTCCCCTTTATCGGGATCAAGCAGCCCCGTCAATAGCCGCAAAGTCGTGGTCTTCCCGGCCCCATCCGGGCCCACCAACCCGAACACCTCGCCTTTGGGGATCTCCAGATCGAGCCCATCCACCGCGACCACCCGGTCAAACCGCCGGGTCAACTGTGTGGCCCGTATCATCACGGCTGCGTCACAATCTCCGCGTCCATCGGCATGTTGTTCTTCAACTCACCGGCCGGATTCGCCACCTCCACCTTGATCCGATATACCAACTTCACCCGTTCTTCCGGTGTCTGGATCTGCTTGGGGGTAAACTCCGCCTCGGAGGCGATGAACGTCACCACGCCGTCAAAGTCGCGGCCTGCAAACGAATCCGTGCGCAATTTCACCTTCTGGCCCAACTTCACTCGTCCCAGTTGGCTCTCCGTAATGTAGCCGCGCAGCCAGGGCCGCTCCGTGTCGCCCAGCGTCACCACGGTGGACCCTGCTGCCAGCACTTCCCCCGGTTCTGCGGGCCGGGCCAACACCACCGCGCCCATCGCCGCCCGCAGTTCGGAATCATTCAGTTGCGTCTGCGTCATTCCCGCCTGCGCCTTCGCCCGGTCAATATCCGCCTGCCGCAAAGCTACCTCTTGTGCCTTTCGAATCAACTCTTTGCGATTGGCTTCGCTCAACTGCAGCGCCGCCCGCGCCCGTACCAGTTGGGCCTTCGCCAACTCAATCGACTCCTTGCGCGGCCCCTCCTTCACCAACCCCAGACGCTGCTCGGCGCTCTGCACCGCCGCCGTCACCGACCGCAACCGGGTCTGTGCCTGGTCATATTGCACCCGGGAAATATCTTCGTTCTTGAATAGTCGTTGCGCCCGCTCCCAGTCCGCCTTTGCCAGTTCCAGCTGCGCTTTGGCGTCGTCGAGCCCAGCCTGCGCCTGGCCAATTTCCTGGCTCCGCGACCCGGCTTCCAGGTCCCGCAGTTGCGCCTCCGCCTGGATGATCTCGGCGCGCCGCATCGCCGCCTCCCGGTCCAGCACATCCCGCTGGCGGTCCGTATCGGTGCGCAGTTGCAGCAGCGCGGACTCCGCCGCCGCTACCCCGGCCGCATCGCGCTGCCGCGTAAACTCCAGGGATTCGGTTTCCAGCCGGGCCAGCAACTGCCCTTTCTGCACCTTATCCCCCTCCTTCACAACAATTTCCACCACCCGCCCCGGCGTTTTGAAGGCGGCGTTCACCTCGGTGACCTCCAGGTTGCCGGACAGGCGAATCCGTGTCGGGTCCTCCTTCGGTTGCCGCCAATAGTAGACTCCCGCCGCTGCCGCAACGGCCAATAAGAGGAATGGAATCAGTCGTTTCATTGCACAATCCTATGAATGGCGCCCATCGCCGTCGCTAAATCTATCCGTGCCTGGTTGTATTGAAAGAGAGCCATCACGCGGTTATCCCGCGCCCGCTCCGTCCGCGTCTGCGCATCCACCACTTCGATATTGGAAGTCACCCCGCCCGTATAGCGCCGTTGCGCCTGGGCGAGTTCCCGTTCGGCCAACTGCAAACCCTCTTCCGCTACCCGGACCTGCTGGGCGGACGCTTGGATCGCATCCACCGCCAGCCGGACATCCAGTTCCACCTGTTTCCGTAAGTCGGCTGTCCGTAACTCGTCCTGCCGCAAGGAGATAGCCGCTTCCGCCCGCCGCGCGTCCCGCCGCCCACCGTCGAAAATCGGAATCCGCAGGGTAGCTCCGTAGGTCCGTGTTCCCACGGCGCTTTCCACGTCCAGGCCGATGGCACCGTAGTCGCCGAATGCCTGTACGCTCGGTAGCCGCTCCCACTTCACCGCATCGTAGTTGCGTTTGGCGATCTGCTGGCGAAGTGTTTGCGCCGAAAGGTCTTTCCGGTTCGCAAGCGCGGCTTTCAGCGCCTCTTCCACCGCTGGCACATTCGCCTCCGGCATCGCCAGCGAGTCCGTCAATTCCAACGGCTTGTCCAGGCCGAGGTTGAGGAGCCGCGCTAACTGTAGGTAGGCACGGCGTTTATCGTTCTCCAACAGCGTCTGGCGCTGGCGTTCATTGGCCAGTTGCACTTCCGACCGCAGCACTTCGATACCCGTCCCCGTCCCGGCGTCTTTTTGGTCCGCCGCCAGCTTACGCAAAGATTCTGCAAGACTTAGGTTCGCTTGCGCCACCTGGAGCGCCGCCCCGGCCCGCAGGGCGGCAATATAGGCGCGGGCCACGGCATCGGCCACGTTGTTCC
Source organism: Bryobacteraceae bacterium (assembly GCA_035714175.1). GTDB lineage: Bacteria > Acidobacteriota > Terriglobia > Bryobacterales > Bryobacteraceae. Next base: position 13,365 of record DASTML010000234.1, read on the forward strand.
GCGCGGCGTCCGCTTCCGCCTCCGCCGCCTCTACCCCGGTTTTCGAGGCTCCCAATCGCTTCCAGGCGGAGAAGTCGAACAGCGTCATCGATGCGTTTAATCGGGCGTCGAAGTTCGTGATCGGGCCGACAATCGTCGGCATGGAGAAGCCCGGAATGTTGGAAGGAAAGGAGATACCGAACGCCCGGAGGTTCCGGGTGAAGTTTTGTCCGCTCACCGAACCATCCAGGTTCGGCAGGAGCGCCGCTCGCGCCTGTCCCACGCGGGTTTTCGATTGCTCGATGGCCTGCGCGGCCAGTTGGACCCGCGTATTGCCATCGGGGGCCAGGGCGATATCGATAGCCTGTTTCAGGGAAAGCGGTACATTCTGCGCGGATAGAGCTGCGCAACTGATAGCAAATAGAGCAGTTATAACTCTCATTCCAGGGAGCCTCGCAGGCCTCCGGCGGCAAAACGGATCATTTGCCGGAGGATTTCTTCGCCGTCATTCATATTGATACGGCCTCGCGCCAAGCCCTCAATCAGCGGCATAGCGCCCAGGGTGTGGGAAATCGTGCCCACGGAGAATTGCAAACGCCAAAACAGGACCGTTTGCGGTATTTCCGGGAGGGCCAGGTGTAGCGCGGCCAGGAAGCGGGCCGCGATCTCCGCCATCATCGCCCGGACTTGGCTGGCCAATAACTCCCCTGGTTCTGTATAGATACGGCCGAGGAGGCCCGTGATGGGCCGTCCGGAATGGCGGCTTTCCATGGCGTCCTCCAGGGGTGGGCGATAGAAGGCGTCCAGAATGTCCTCCACGGACGGGCGGCTACCGGCGGAACGCAGCAGAACATCGTCCAACATCCGGAGCCGCCGTTCGTTGATAGGGTTAACCCGCCTGAATAGAACAGCTTGCACCAGAGCATCCTTCGACTGGAAGTGATAGTTGACCGAGGCGAGATTGACGCCGGCGTGTTCCGTGAGAGTACGAAGGGAGGTGGCGGCAATTCCGTGCTGCGCAAAGAGGAGTTCAGCGGAGTCCAGGATGCGTTCTTTGGTGTCGGGTGGCATTAAATCAAACGTCCGTTTTAACTATGCGGGCAAAAAAAGGCGCTGTCAAGCGTGTTTTTTGCGTCATTTTGCCGTCATTTGGTGCGTTTTTGGCGCCATTTGGCGCACTTTATCCGCCGATGATGACGCTATCTTCGCCCTTGGTGATCTTGTTGGGAGGGCCGAGCGCCTCCAGAATCGTGTCCCCCATCCGGCAGGCCGGCATGTAGTTGATGATCACGGTTTGCGACCCGTCGATGACCACCCCCGGCCCGTGGGGCGGGGTGGGCGATGGCGTTGTGCAGACATGCGTATCGCTGGCGCCGGCGGCGGCTTTGATGCTCCCGCCCAGGGCTGCGAGAGCGGCGGCTTTTGCGGTCTGCTCGGCGGTATAAGCGGCGCCGGCGCCGGGGGTTCCGATGGCGGCTTTCGTGGCGGCTTCGGCGGCGGCGATTGTCGTATCCGAAGTTTGTTTGGCAGCCTTGATTGCCGATGCGGCTTCGGCGGGGATGCCCCGCCACGCTGGCTTATAGCCGATCAATACATCGGGACTGCCCGGACTTCCGGTTAGGACCGGGGGCGTGGGGTGAGCCACGCCATCAGAGACACGGGCGGCAGGTCCGGTTGGCATAGGCGATATAGGGTCCTCAGCAGTAATGGCGCAAACGGCAGACAAAAATGGTCATATTTCTCTTGAACACCACAAATACGGTGTGTTACTCTGCTCAAGTCGTAGTTACAGCGTCTGGAAAGGAGACCACCCCCATGTTGATGATGAGCCTTGTTCTGCCGAAACCCTGGCCGGGTGTCTCGACCGGTACACGCTACTGCCGTTCCTAACTAGCGTCCAAACCCTGGCGAGCGGGTTGTAGTCCCGTTCTCTTTTTCCGAACCGACACGGAGTAACTATGCTTACGATTCCTCTGGAAGCGGGGTTGTGCCTGCTTCCCGGCTCTTCGCGCGGCGTAACGCGAAGGCTACGGCGCGCGGCGTTTCGCCTGGTCCGCAAACATCCGGAAGCAGCAGGCTGGATTGGCTTCCTGCCTGAAATTCCCTGGGAGCATCGCCGCCACATCCTGGATTGGATATTGGCGGGAGGATGGAAACATCCCTTGACGGAACCATTGACGTCCGATCTGTTGCACGCGGTGCGGGAGTTACCTCCGGCCAATTGGTGGAAAGATGACCTTCGCCAATTTGTCGCGGCCGTGGAAAGGGGCGTGCGGAGTGACGTTCTAAGCACCTGGGTTAGGCTGCGCGCGGCGGGAGACGTTCCTGTTTCACTAAAGGAATGCAAAGGCCCCGCCTTTCGGTTTCCGATGTCGATTCCCGTGTTATGGCCGGAGGAGTGGACATGGTTCAGGAAACAGGCCATGGCGGACGCCTGGAATCTCTGTTCGGCGGCGCCTGCGTGCCGGGACATCCTGTTGGACGAACGCCTAGAGCGGCTTACCCCTCAGGTACAAAGTTGGATCTTCACGATCGTGGCGCAATGCAAAGACTCTCACGTTTTCCAGGCGTTTCTGGAGATGAGCCCGGCAGACCAGGAGTCGCTATCCGACTATGGCGGCCTGGATACGGAAATCGTGAGCCGGCTGCCGGCAAACGCTCTGCTACGGATCCTTTGCCTATGGCCCCGCTTCCGGGCGCAGGAACGGGCAGGGCTGCTGCTGGCCACCGAACTTTTCCACGCCGTTCCGGGCCAATGGGCCGAACTCGTTCTGGAAGCTCCGGCAGCCGCCTTCGCGCGCATCGCCAAGGTGCGCCGGAACAGGCAGCTGTGGTGGGAGAGCAAACAGGAAATCGCTCGTTTTGGAGAGGCATTTCCGGATCTGTTGCGGAAGGCTCTATTGGGCAGACCAGACTTACTGTTCGTCCTGGGAGCTCATCTGATTGCTTATGGCCGTGTACGGCTGCGGCGGCTTCTGCGGCAACTGCCGGCCCATCCGCTATTCCGGCCCGACCCTGCGCCGGAAGCCCTGGTGACGTTGGATCAGTTGTTGTGCGCCCACCGCGAGTTGGCAGCAACGATACCGGCCTTTTCTACGTGGGACAAGCATTTCTCGGGTGAAAAGGTACTTGCCGCCACGGCCATCCGCGATGTGGCGCGGCAGATGTTGGATGGATTGACGGCGATCCGGCTCCGTTACCTCATTGACTACATCGAGCGGGAACTGGCCCTATTCGGAGACGCCCATGCGGGGCTGTTCCGGGCTGGCTTGCGGAGGGGTAAGCAACCGATGTTGCGGTTTCTGCACAGATTCCGGCAGGGGCAGGACACTCGCTGGGAGCATCCGGCCAACCGTGCGTGGCTGGCGAAACGGCCGGCGTTCCGGCTGGAGACCTGGCGGGAGCCGTTGCGCCTCTCGCTGCCGGTACCCGGTTTAGGCGAGGTGACGATCGGCGTAGAGAAAGACCCGTTTGAAATCCTGCGCCTCGGCACCTATGCGCGTACCTGTCTGGCAGCGGGGGCGTGCAGCAGCGGCAACGCGGTGGCCGTCCTGCTGGATGTGAACAAGCGCGTGGTGTTTGCGCGGAACGCAGCGGGGCGGTTTCTGGCACGCCAAGTGGTGGCGGTGAGCGACGGGGATCTGCTGGTTTGCTACAGCGTCTATCCCCACCGCCCGGAGGAGCCGTTGATCGATTTGTTCCAACTGTATGTGGAAGATTGGGCGATGCGGTTAGGAATGCGTCTTGCGCATGGCGGGGATAGCGAGGAGGCCTTGGCCGTTTCTCCGCTGGCCGCTCCGGAGTGGTACGACGATGGATTGTGGGAGCGGTATCACAAGCCGGCCTGAGCTTCGCCGGGTTGAGCAAGCCGTTCGTCTTCGTCGCCATGAAGCAGCACATCGAGATCCCGCGGGCGAAGGCGCCGGATATATTGTTCAATCGCCCGGTCATAGCCACGGTCGTTCGGATCCCGGCCCGGATACGCCTTCCGCGTGTACTGACGCAGGAACGCACCCATCTGGCGGTCCATGTATTTCCGGGTGTTCTTCGATACTCCGTGCAATCTGCTTCGATTATAGACAGGAGGCAAGCCTGCTTGGCTGCGGCCTCCGGAACCCGTAGGCTTATAGGCAGGACCTTACCCATGCGCATTGTTCGTGCAATTGGCAGTTCGACATCCGGCGCTAAGAACAGGCCGGGTTTGAATCTGCCGCAAAATCTGGTGGATGACGCCGTACCGAAGCTGTGTTTTGCCTCTGTGGTGATCGCCGTCTGCACGGCGATCGTCTGGCTGGGCAATGCGTTGCTGCAACCGGAGGTCTCGCCCGTTCTGGCGCTGCCCGCCGTGCGGCTGCAGATTCTGGCTATGGTCCTGCTCTCCGCCGCATGCGTGGTGACCTACAAGACAGGCGTGCTCTCCAAACAAGGCGTGCTGCGGCTGGGGATTGTTTTTCAAGTGGTAGCCGCCTTTGCCATCGCAGCCTTTGAAACCACGGTTCCTCTGGACCCGGCGGTAATGGTCCGGGGCGTGTCCGCCGTCGCACTGTGGATTACGCTTTGCAGCCTGCTGATCCCCAGTACGCCCCAGATGAACCTGTTTGCCAACATCCTCTGCGTAGCCATGTGGCCAGCGGCCTATGCGATGAACCATGCGCTCTACCCACAGCCCTGGATTGGATGGCACCGGGTGGCGGCGTGGACGTTTCCGCTGGCGCTCACCGTGGTCTGGACCCATCTGCTGAACCGCCGCCTGTACGAGATGCGCATCGACGCCACGAAAGCCGAAGAACTGGGCAGCTACACGCTGGAGGAAAAGATCGGCGAAGGCGGCATGGGCGAGGTGTGGAGAGCCAAGCACCGGATGCTTTCACGGGATGCGGCGGTGAAGCTGATCCGGCCGGAGGTGCTGGAACGGCAGTCCGTACGGGATGCCGCCCTGGTCCGGAAGCGATTCGAAAAAGAAGCGCAGGCAACGGCGAGCCTTCGATCCCCGCACACGGTGGCGCTCTACGACTTCGGGATATCGCGCGACCAATCCTTTTACTACGTGATGGAACTGCTGCAAGGGGTGGACTTGCAGACACTGGTGGAACGGCACGGTCCCTTGCCGCCGGGACGGGTAAAGAACATCCTGGTACAGGTTTGCGACTCGTTGGAAGAGGCGCACCAGCGCGGGATGATCCACCGCGACATCAAGCCGCGCAACATCTACCTGTGCCGGATGGGCCTGCAGTTCGATTTTGTAAAAGTGCTGGATTTCGGGCTGGTGAAGAATCTGCGGGCGGGCGAGGACGAGACGCTGATCACGATGGACGGCGCGGCTACGGGCACGCCCGCCTATATGGCTCCCGAGATTGCGATGGGTTCGAAAGACGTGGACGGCCGCTCCGACCTTTATGGTTTGGGATGCGTGGCTTATTTTCTGCTGACGGGCCAGCTTGTTTTCCAGGAGTCGACGCGGATGGCGGCCGCGTTGGCGCATGTGCAGAAGAAGCCGGTCCCGATCTCTGAGCGATCCGAGATGCCGGTACCACGGGAGTTGGAAGACCTGGTGATGCAGTGCCTGGAGAAAGATCCGAAGCATCGGCCACCGAGCGCGTGGGACCTGGCACGGCGGCTGGAAGCGATGACCGATGCGTCCCCGCGCTTCTGCCGCGACGCGGCGGAACGCTGGTGGAGCGTCAATCTACCGGACCTGGCGCATGCGGACGCGGCGGCGGAAAGGCATTCGTTGGAGACGATGGACACCGCGCCCCGTTAGGAGAGCCGCCTTCGCAGATAATACTAGTGGGATCCCCCTCCGATCTCGATTTGGACGGTCACGCTTGGACGGTCACGCTCCACTTACGCAACTCCTTACTGAATGGTCATCCGGACGCCGGGAGGCGGCCGATGAGATTGTGCCGCTGCTGTACAGAGAACTACGGAAGGTGGCTGCTGCGCGGCTGCGCATGAACGGAGCGGACCATACGCTACAACCCACGGCGCTGGTGAACGAGGCCTATTTGAAGCTGGCCGGCACGGCAACCCCGCGATGGCAAAACCGAACGCATTTTCTGGCATTCGCCAGCCACATCATGCGTCAAATTCTGACCGACTATTCCCGGCGGGAGAAGGCGGCCAAACGGGGCGGCGGTCAAGTAGTGGTGCCATTGGAAGAAGGCCTGGACGGCGTAGAGCGCGATTCGAGCCTGCTGGCGCTGGACGACGCGTTGACGGCACTGGAAAAAGTGGACGCGCGCAAGGCGCGGATTATTGAGCTGAAGTACTTCGGCGGATTGACGGGCGAGGAGATTTCCGAAGCGATGGAAATCAGCACCGCGACGGTTACGCGCGATCTCCGGTTGGCCGAGGCGTGGCTGCGGCGATTTCTGGCCGGCGAGTGAACTACTTGCGCTTGCGCACGCAGCCGGGGTAAAGCTTTTTGAGCTTCTCCACCTTCGGGTCCGAGACATTCACAATGTAGGGGTTAGCGCGGTTCCGGCCCGCATAATCCTGATGATAGGTTTCGGCGGTGTAGAACTTATCGAGAGGCGCCAACTGGGTGACGATGGGCCGGCCGAGAACATGGGAGTCGTTGATCTGCTTGATGTAGGCTTCGGCAACGCTCTTCTGTTCGGCGTCGGCGTAGAAGATGGCGCTGCGGTACTGCGGGCCGACATCGGCTCCCTGGCGATTGAGCGAAGTGGGGTCGTGCGCCACGCTGAAGAAGATTTTCAGAAGCTGGCCATAGGAGGTCTTGGCCGGATCGTAGGTAATGAGAATCGCCTCGGCGTGTTTGGTACGGCCGGTGGAGACAATGTCGTACTTGGCCGTTTCCTTTGTGTCGCCGGAGTAGCCGGAGATCACGTCGTCGACTCCGTCCATGATTTCGAAGACGGCTTCGGTGCACCAAAAGCAGCCGCCGGCGAGAACGACCGTTTGCTTACCGGTGCGGGGTTTGAGGTCAATGGCGGGGTCCGGGAAGGCCGTGGCCGGAGCGGCCAGCGCGGCGGGCAGCAGACAGAGGGGCAGGAAGGTCCGGCGGGGGAAGCTCATTAGACAGGGGTCTCCGAATCTTCGTTGTATCAGGAATATTGTTCTGCGACAATAGCGGGGTCGCGGAACTGTTACGCGAACCCTTGGGCATTGGGCGGTGTCCTCCGGTTCCGGCGCGTCCCCACGCGGGAACGGCGCCACGTTTGGCCGCGCCAATTCCCGAAAGGACATTCATGGAGATGAATCGTCGACTATTCGCCAAGTCGCTATTGGCGGCTCCCGCCCTTGCGCCCGCCATGGCTCAGGAAGCAGCCAGGAAGACCACGGGCCTTCCGCCATTGAAAATTAAGGACGTCAAGGTCATTGTGACCAGCGGCGGCGGCAATTACCGTTGGGTTTTTCTGAAGCTGATCACGTCCGAGCCAGGGCTCTACGGCATCGGTTCCGCCAACAACAACTACCAGACGATGGCCGTGATTGCGGCCCTGGAGCAGCATCTGAAGCCCTGGCTGATCGGGAAGGACGCCGACCAGATTGAAGATTTGTGGCAGAGTTCGCACCTGAAAACCTACTGGCGCAACGGCCCCGTGAACAATAACGTATTGAGCGCCATGGACATGGCGCTATGGGACATCAAGGGCAAGCGGGCGAACATGCCGGTGTACGATTTGCTCGGCGGGAAGGTCCGGGACGCGGTGCCGTGCTACGACCATGTGGGGGGAGCGGACGCGGCGGAGGCGAGCGAGGCCGTACTTCGTTCAAAAGAAAAGGGGTTTCGACATATCCGCATCCAATTCGGCGGGTACGGAGGAGGAGGGTTCCTGCCGGCGGCGGCGGGAGGACGGGCGGAAGGCGGGTCGTCACGGCCGGCGTTCGACGAGGAAACGTACGTCGAAAAGGTGCCCAAAATGTTTGAAGAGGTGCGTTCCAAGGTCGGGTTTGGCCCCAAACTGTGTCACGACGTACACAGCCATCTGACCGGAATGAACGCGGCGGAGTTCTGCCGACGGCTACAACATCTGCAAATGTTCTTTGTGGAAGACGTGCTTTCCCCGGAACAGCTTGGCTGGTATAAGGAGTTGCGGAAATTGACCACCACCCCGCAGGCGGTGGGTGAATTATTTACACACCCGTTTGAATACGTTCCTTTAATTACGGACCGATTGATTGATTTCGTGCGGTGCCGTGTTTCCTCGATTGGGGGAATTACCCCGGCGAAAAAGCTGGCACACCTTTGTGAAGCCTTCGGCGTAAAGACGGCGTTCCAGGAGGGGGGCGAAAACGACCCGGTGAACCAGATCGCAGCGTTCCATGTGGACATCAGCAGCCCCGGTTTCGGCATTCAGGAAGAGAATAAGTTTCCGCAATCCGTCAAGGACATGATGCCGGGGATGGGCGAGATACGAGGCGGATATCTCTATGGAAGCGGGAAGCCCGGATTGGGTCTGGACATTGATGAAGCGGTGGCAGCGAAGTTCCCAATCCGGCCGATCCAGGGAGGCGGAGCGTACCGGCTGGATCGGGCGATGGACGGCAGCGTGGTGAAGCCGTAGCTACCTGCGCTATCCTCACTCTCCATCAAGATCCTTTTTTTCAACAACGTAGGCAACGTTAGGACACCATTCCTAACGTTGCTTCATGTAACTAGCAGGCATATACTCGTACGAATTGCTGTCGGGTCATGAGAAACGCCTCACCTCCACGATGAAGGGAGGCGCTTGGGGTGCCCGAAATACGAACAGCAAAACGATGGAGGCACCATGTTGGTTCTTCGCCGGGCTCTGGCGCCCGTAATATGTCTCGCCGGGTTCGCGTCCATAGGGTTCGGACAAGCCACTTTGGGCACGATCACGGGCCTTATCACAGACAGTACCGGAGCAGTACTCCCCAACGCCGCCGTTGTGGCCACGAATACCGCCACAGGCACTCGGATTGAAACAAAGAGTTCGGGAACCGGTAACTATTTGCTGCCCAATCTGCAGGTTGGAACCTATTCGATCGCGGTAGCAGTTGACGGATTTAAGCGGTTTAACCGCACAAATATTTCTCTTTCCACGGGTGATAATTTGCGCGTGGACGTGGCGTTGGAAGTGGGTTCGGCGGCAGAGCGCGTCGAAATCACGGCGGAAGCGCCGCCCCTCCGGACGGAATCGACGGAAGTCTCCACGACGATGGAGCGGAAGCTGGTGAACGACGTTCCGCTGGCGATTGCCGGCATTGGGGGCGGCATGCGGAATGCGTTCAGCATCATGATGATGATGCCGCAGGTAAAAAGCGCGAACGGGCAGAGCGCCTGGGACGACTTGCAAGTCGGCGGCGGCCAGCAGCATGACTGGAACGTCAGCGTGGACGGTCTTTCGGTGGAAATGGGCTGGCGGAATCACGTCGGCTATATGAACCGGCTGACGCCGTCCGTGGACTCGGTGGAAGAGTTCCGCATTGATACTTCTTCCTTCAAGGCAGAGCACAGCCGCGCGAGCGGCGGCAATATCAGCGTGACGACCAAATCCGGCACGAATGAATTTCACGGGACCGGATTCGACTTCTTCCAGGCGGATTGGCTAAACGCGAATACGTGGCTGAACAACAAGTTGGGCCGCGCACGGCCCAAGTTCCACCGGAATGACTTCGGCGCCAATATCGGCGGCCCGATTGTGATCCCGAAAGTCTACAACGGCAAGAATAAGTCCTACTTCTTCTTCTCGTATGAAGGCTACCGCTGGCCGGACAACGCTGGGGCGTCCCAACAGACGATTCCGCTGCCGGAGATGCTGCAGGGCAACTTTTCGTCCTGGCGGCTGCCGAGCGGGGCGTTGATCCCGATTTTCGACCCGACGACGCAACGCAGTGACGGCGCGGGCGGCTATATTCGCGATGCCTTCGCCGGCAATGTGATTCCGGCTTCCCGGTTGAGCCCGCTGGCGCGCAATATTGCGCAGTACTATCCGCAGCCGACGGCTCCCGGCCTGACGCTGAACTACGTGGCGCCGGGCGGCGAGCCCAAGAAGCGCATTGAAGATGCCTTCACCACGAAGTTCGACCACAACTTCGGCATCAAGAACCGGATGGCATTCACCTTCACGAAGAATGGCCAGCGATTCAACAACGCCTACGATACCGATCCGATGAATCCGTTGAACTGGAACGCGCTTCCCTACCCCCTGTCGGGCCGGAAGTACTACCAGGGCGACCAGTATTACGGCAAGGTGTTCCGCCTGAACGACAGCCACATGTTCAGCCCGACGCTGGTGAACAACATCACGATCGGCGCGCACCGGCTGACGCACCCGGAACACGACATTACAGCCGAACCGTTCGGCCAGAACTGGGGCGACAAACTGGGCGGCGCGGTCCGGAACAACCCCGGATACAACACCAGCTTCCCCTCGGTGAGCTTCCAGAACGACAACTATTACAGCTGGGATAGCTCCAAGCTGTGGGACGAATACCACACGGTGTTCGGCGTGGACGAAAATCTGACCTGGATCCGCAGCAACCACAGCTTCAAGTTCGGCTATGCGTTCCAGAAGATGTTCCTGAATACGAACAACCGGAACACGGCGGCGGGTTCGTTTGCGTTCAACCGGCTGAGCACGTCGCGGCCGGGCGAAAACAACGGCAACTCGGGCAGCTCCTTCGCCTCGTTTATGTTGGGCGAAGTCTACCAGGGCAACTTCACGATTCCGAATACGTCGATGCTGCGATTCCCGTACCACTCGTTCTATGCACAGGACGACTGGAAGGTAAGCAAGAAGCTGACTTTGAATATTGGTCTCCGCTACGAGGTCAATATGGGTGTTTTCGACAAGTATGACCGCCTGTCCTACTTCGACCCGACGTTGCCGAACCCGGCCGCCAGCGGCCAGCCCGGCGCGCTGCGCTTCCTGGGCGATGGCACGGGACGCGAAGGCGGACGCCGGCTGTACAACAACGCCGGTGGTTGGGGTCCTCGTTTTGGCGCGGCGTATCAACTCGGCGACAAGTCGGTGATCCGCGCGGGCGCGGGCATCTTCTATGGCACGAACAAGGCTCCGGGCCTGGGCGGCGCGAACAACGGTTTCACCAACGCTCCGAGCTGGACCTCCCAAAACCAGGGCGTGACGCCCGCATTCAACTGGGATCAAGGCTTCCCGGCCTGGGAAATGCCTCCGTTCATCAACCCTGGCTTTAACGCCGGATTCAGCCTGCCGTGGTACGGCGCGGCCGAGACCGGCCGGCTGCCAAGCACGGCGAACTGGAATCTGGCGATTTCCCATGTTCTGCCGGGCAACTTTGTGTTGGACGTGACGTACACGGGCAGCAAGGGTACGCACCTGGCGAGCGACCGCGTGAACATCATGCAGATCGATCCGAAGTACGCCTACCTCGGACCGCTGTTGAACCGTCCGATCAATGATCCGGAAGTGGTGGCGTTGGGCTTCCGTCCGCCGTTCGCGAACTTCCAGCAGTTGATGGGCGCGAACGCAACGCTGGGCCAGTCCCTGCGGGCCTTCCCGCAGTACCAGGGCCTGACGACGGGCGGCATGATGAACCACAGCGGCAACTCGACCTACCATGCCGGTATTTTGAAGGTGACGAAGCGGTTCTCCGGCGGGCTGAGCCTGTTGGCAACCTACACCTGGAGCAAGCTGTTGACCGATGCCGATTCCGCCGAGCCCTGGATTGCGGGCGTGGTGGGTTCCGGCGTTGGCGCCGGTGCGGCTCAGAACCACTACAACCGGCGGAACGAGAAGTCCTACGGCGTTCTGGATCTGCCGCACATGTTCAAGCTGACGGGCAGCTACGATGTTCCGTTCGGCAAGGGCAAGAAGTATTTGAACGGCGGCGGCGTGGCCGGTTACCTGGTGGGCAACTGGAACCTGAGCTCGTTCATTTTCTTCCAGAGCGGCTATCCGATGGGCGTTATCGACAACGGCTACGTGAACAACCTGCGCGCAGGAACACCGCGGCCGAACGTGTTGAGCAACGATTGGCGCGCGCCGATCGCGGGCAGCGAGTTCGATCCTTCGGTGGATCAGTTCTACCGGCTGTCGGCATTCCAGCGGCGGACGAATCCGTTTGCCGATCCGTTTGGCAATGCACCTCGCTTGAACGGCGCAACCCGTTCTTTCGCGACTTACCGCACCAACATCGCAGTCACCAAGAGCCTTCCGATCAAGGAACGGATCAAGGCGGACCTGCGGTTGGAGGTGTTTGACTTGTTCAACCAGAAAAACTGGTCCAACCCGACGAACGATCTGTCGAACCAGCAGTTGTTCGGCACGATTACCAACGCGAGCGGCAACCGTACGGCGCAGCTCGGCCTGAAGGTAATCTTCTAAGCCGGCAGGAAGCCCGGGTGGAGGCGCCGCCCTGCCTCCGCCCGGGCCTTTTCATTTGATAGGTTAAAGGCGCGATCCATTTCCTGGGAGAATCGGCATGTTATTTCGTCCGCTCTTATTGACACTGGCTATTGCGGGCGTGCTCACGGCGCAGACTCCGGCAGAGCAGATGATGCTGCCGGTACTGATGAAGAACTGCGCGGGGTGCCATTCCAAAGCGAATCCGTCCGGTGGCCTGACGACGGCGAACCTGCAAGACCTGTTGAACGGCGGCAAGCATGGCGCCGCGATTGTTCCGGGCAACTCCAAAGAATCTTTACTCATGCAGTATGTGCGCGGAGAACGCGCACCGAAAATGCCGATGGGCGGGGCGCTCGCTGACGCCGATATCGCCGTATTGGCAAAAGCCATTGACCAGATGAAGCCGCTGCCGCAGAGCGCGAAGAAGCGGGATTCCCATCTGGATTGGGCGCTGACGAAACCGAAGGCCCCGGCGGCTCCCGCCGTGAAGAATGCCGCGTGGGTGAGCAACCCGATTGACGCGTTCGTGCTGGCAAAACTGGAAGCGAAGGGATTGCAGCCCGCTCCGGCGGCGGACCGCCGCGCGTTGATGCGACGGGTCTATATGGATCTGGTGGGTATGCCGCCCTCGCCGGCCGAGGCCGATACGTTTTTGAGCGACACATCCGCTGGGGCGTATGAAAAATTAGTGGACCGGCTGCTGGCCGATTCGCGGTACGGAGAACGGTGGGCACGGCATTGGCTGGACTTGGCGCGCTTTGCCGAATCCGATGGGTTTGCCATTGACGGCGAACGTCCGACGGCGTGGCGGTACCGGGATTATGTGATCCGGTCCTTAAACAAAGACAAGCCGTACGATGTGTTCGTGAAAGAGCAGATTGCCGGGGACGAGATTCCGGGCGGCGACCGCGCCGAGAAGTTTGTCGCTCTGGGCTTTTTGCGCATGGGGACGTGGGAAGCGGATGCGAATTTCAAGACGCAACTGCGGCAGGACGTGCTGAACGAATTGACGGGTACGGTGAGCCAGGTGTTCCTTGGCATGACAGTGGGCTGTGCGCGTTGCCACGACCATAAATACGACCCGATCCCGCAGAAGGACTTCTACCGGCTGCAGGCCTTCTTCGCGCCGATGCGGTTTGAAGACCGGCCGGCGGGGCACCTGGAAGTCGAGCATCCGAAAGAGATGAAACGGCTCATGCGCCAGTTCGAGGACGAGGCCGAGGAGACAGCCGCGGAGCTTAAGAAAGTGGAACAGGCCATGAAGGCGAAGTTTGCCGCCTTCAAGAAGATTGGCGTCGACGACAAGGAAGCGAACCAGTATACGGGGGCTCTTAAGAACGACCGGGACCCCGCGTTTACAGCGGAAGACCGGAAGGCGTGGCGCGCAGTTTCGAATAACGCCCGGCGTGTGCAGGACAGCATTGGCCGGTACCGGCCGGTGGCCTATTCGGCGTCCGACGTGGCTCCGCCCCAGGTACCTGAGTTGGCTTCCACCTATGTCCTGGCGGGCGGCGAGTTGAGCGGGCGCGGGGAGAAAGTGGAACCCGGATTTCTGCAGGCCATCGTAGGCAAGACGGTGGACGCGAAGATTCCGTTTGCCGGGGGCAGTTCAGGACGGCGCACGGCGCTGGCGGAATGGATCGCATCCGCAGAGAATCCGCTGACGGCGCGCGTGATGGCGAACCGGATGTGGCAACACCACTTTGGCGACGGGATTGTCCGCACGCCGAGCGACTTTGGCATTAACGGAGACCGGCCGGCGAATCCGGAACTGCTGGACTACCTGGCGACGCAATTCGTGGAAAAGAAATGGAGCATGAAAGCGATGCATAAGATGATGCTGCTTTCGAGCACCTACCGGCAGGCCAGCAGCCATCCGCAGATGGCGAAGAACATGGAAGCAGACCCGAAGAACGAACTGCTGTGGCGGATGAATTGGCTACGCCTGGAAGGCGAGGCAGTACGGGATTCCATTCTTTCGGTAAGCGGACAGTTGCAGACGAGCGACGGCGGACCGGGCGTGTTCTTTGACGTTCCGGATGATGTGGCGCAGGGTTTCGAGTTCTTCAAATGGTTCCCGTCGGAGGAGCAGAAACAGGCGCGGCGGACGGTATACACGTTCCAACGGCGGTCCGTGGCGAACCCGATGATTGAGGTGTTTGACGGCGCGAATATGAGCGAAGTCTGCTCCCGGCGGAGTTCGACGGTGGTCCCGACGCAATCGTTTTCCCTATTGAACTCCGCCTTTACACGCAAGGGCGCGC
>DASTML010000235.1:0-3186 GCA_035714175.1 Bryobacteraceae bacterium
ACCGCTTTTATCCCAGGCAACGTGTCTTTTTCGATGGCCGTAGCGATTTTTTTGGCGAAGAGTTGGGGAGGGTCTATTTGAGCCTGATGCAGGGTGGCGCGAAGGCGGAGCAACAGATCGATGATTTTCAGTTCGATACGGTTTTCGTGCCTCGTGAATGGCCGATTCACGCTACGCTTCGCCGGAATCCAAGCTGGGAACTCGTTGCGGATGAAGGAAAGGTTGTTCTGCTCCGCCGCCGTGCCTCCGTTGCTCCCACTGCTCCGTTCTAGCGAAATGATGTGTCGCGGCCTAATGAAAACCGGGGAATCGGTCGAAAGAAGTAATGGAGAAAGATTTCACATGAAGATCGAGCAGGCCAAGTCTATACCGAACAATTCCTCCAAACGTTCTGCACCATCATCGAATATGCCATTGAAGGAACGAGGTCGCGTCGAAACGCAGGCTGCGCCAGCCTGGTGTCTGCCCGGCGGTGTGCGTCTTGCCGACTATGCATTGCGTGGCGGGTTTGTGGCGTCTTCGCTGCTATTGCGCGGAGAGAGGCACCGGTAACTTCCGTTGGATGGGAGTAGGCCAATGGCATTGAGGGTCATGAAAGGGCGGAAGCTATGGATCGCAGATTCCTTACAGTTCTCGGGGTCAGTCTGGTGTTCGCGCTGGTTGTCTCCGCGATCTTCTACCAGTTGACGGCACGAGCCGGGGTTGCGCCGGTAAAATCACCGGAAGCCAAGGAAATGAAGGATGTCGTCGTGGCTGCCAAGCCTCTCAGCCTTGGCGCCTCGATCAAGCCTGGAGATGTGAAGGTCAGTAAGATGGCCGTGGAACAGTTTCCTAAGGGTGGCTTCTCCAAAGTGGAAGAAGTGATGGATCGTCCTGTCGTTAGCAATATTTTGTTGGAGGAACCTATCATTGCCGGACGTCTCGGCGAACGGGGTAGTGGCCAGGGCATCGCCCCGATCATCCCGGTGGGTATGAGGGCTGTCACCGTGCGTGTCACGGAGGTGGTGGGTGTCGCTGGGTTTGTTCTACCTGGTATGAGAGTTGACGTTTTGGTGACCGGTCGCCCGCCGGATTCCAACGATACGGTAACAACTACGGTTTTGCAGAACATTGTCGTTCTCTCTGCCGGGCAGACGTACCAACCGGATGCGCGCGGCCAGGCGATCAATGCGAGTACGGTGACGCTACTGGTCTCACCGGAACAGGCCGAATTACTGACCCTTGCTGGTAATGAGGGCCGAATTCAACTGGTGTTGCGCAACGGCAGCGACCATGGCATCGAGAAGACAACAGGTCGTCAGCTGGCAGAACTGTTTGGCCGCGGGATCTCCCGCAAGAACCGAAATGGCGGAAACTCGGATGCGCCGAACACGGAAGGGCCGCCCGCACCTCGGGCACGTCCGCGTCCGGTGGCCGTCGCCACGGCCGCTGTCGTACCGCCTGCGCCCTCCGCACCGCCTCCGCCTCCGCCCGAAGAAATTGTGACATTCCGCGGCACGGTGCGTGCCGTCGAAGTGGTCGGAGCGAAGAAAAACTAACACAACTGAGGGACAGAGGATGCTGCCCGGATGGAAGAGCGTGGTAGCCGCGTTGCCAAGGATCAAGTGCAGTGGAAGGAAAGGATTCCGATGAGTAAAGGATTGAGCATTCTGGGGCAATCGATCTGCGGAGCCGCCATAGTCGCGTTACTCGGCGCACCGTGCGCCGCGGGTCAAAATACGCAGGATTTGCGGCTCACCGTGGGGAAAAGCATTGTGATCGACTACCCTGCCGACATCGGACGCATTTCGACCAGCAATCCAGAGGTAGCCGATTACGTCGCGGTTACCACCCGAGAGATCCTCATTCACGCCAAGTCGCACGGTTCCGCGACCCTCATCGTTTGGTCACGCGCTGGACAGCGCGAGTTCTACTCGATCACAGTGGAGCACAATTTGGAACCGATCCGGAAGATTGTGAAAGCAACTTTTCCGAATGAGGATATTCAGATCCAGGCCGCTAGAGATACCTTATCGCTCACAGGGGTGGTCAGTTCCCAATTGGTGGCAGATCGGGCCGTGGCGCTTGTGACACCGCTTAGCAAGAGCGTCGTGAATAACCTTCGCCTAGCTCCGGCGAAGGCGGAAAAGCAGGTGCTCCTTCGCGTTCGTTTTGCGGAACTGAATAGAAACGCCTCTCGCAGCTTTGGCGTGAATCTGATTTCGACGGGCGCCGGAAATACGGTTGGACGGATTACGGCCGGCGGTACCCCGGCTCCGGTTCCTTCGGAAGTCGGCGGAACGGGCGGTTCCGCGTCTCGCTTCAGCATTACGGATGCCTTGAATATTTTTGCCTTCCGTCCCGACATCAACATTGGAGCTTTCGTAAAAGCCCTCCAGGCGGAAGGCGTCTTGCAGATTCTGGCGGAACCGAACCTGGTGACGTCGAACGGGAAGGAGGCGAGTTTCCTGGTGGGCGGCGAATTTCCCGTGCCGATCCTGCAGGGTGGTTCCAATGCCGGCGCGGTTACCGTGCAGTTTCGCGAGTTCGGTATCCGATTGAGCTTCAATCCCCAGGTAACGGAAAACGGAACGGTGAAGCTGTATGTTAAGCCCGAAGTCAATACATTGGATCTGGCGAACTCTGTCTCGATCGCAGGTTTCAGCATCCCTGCTCTCGCGACCCGGAAAATCGAGACAAATATCGAACTTGGAGAAGGACAGAGTTTCGTGATAGGCGGGCTTCTCGATGACCGCGTGACCGACAGTATGTCTAAGATTCCTGGACTGGCCAATATTCCGCTTCTCGGCACTTTATTCAAAAGCCGTACGGAGAACCGGTCCAAGGCGGAACTCATCGTGCTAGTGACGCCCGAGATCACGACGCCGCTGTCGGGGGGCGATCCGCGACCGAAGATTGAATTTCCGAAAGAATTCATGAAATCTGCTCCACCTGCCGCTAACTCTCAGCCTGCGCCGGCCCCGAAGTCTTCGAAGAAAGAGAAGAAACACGGCCGGAACGGAACTACTCCAGTCGTTCGTTCGAAAGAGTCTTAGTCCAACACCTATCTGTGTCCAATGCCTGTACCCGATTCCTCTATTCCTGCTCTCCTGATTTCCCCGAACAGGGAATTGGCGGATGCATTTGAGCGCGCCGCCAATCCATTGAAGCTGTTCCAGATTGTTGCGGACCTCAAAACATATTTGC
>DASTML010000236.1:0-8875 GCA_035714175.1 Bryobacteraceae bacterium
GGTCCAAGGAGGCGTCCGATGATTCGCCGCATACTCTGGCTGTTTCCGCTGGCCGGAGCTGCCCTGTGGCTCTGGGCACAGGCCGTTTCCGCTCCGCCCTCCTCGCCCTTGGCCTACTTTCCGCCAGGCGCCATGCTGGCCCTGGACGCCAGAGACGCGGGTCAGTTACTGCGCGAATGGAACGGCTCTTCTGTGAAGCGGGACTGGCTGGCAAGCGATGCCTACCGCCAGTTCGCCGTCTCCAGTCTTGCGCTTCGTCTCCAGGAGGCGCAGCAGGAGTTTGGCGACGCTTCGAAGACTCCTGTCGACATGACGCTGGCGGGTCAACTCGCCGGTGATCGTACAGCCTTCGCCCTTTATAACCCCAGCGACCTCGAGTTCCTGTTGGTTACTCGCATGCCGGAGGCCCGTTTTGCCGCAACGCTGTTGGGCCGTCGGCGCGCAGCGCTTTCGCCGCGCAATGCGGCCGGCACTCCCTATTTTGTTTCCACCGCGCCCGGATCCCGCCGCGTCGTGGCGTTTGCCGTTCGTGGCGAATGGCTGGTGGTCGGGACCACGGAAGCGTTGGTTGCCGAGTCTTTGCAACGCATGGCCGCGAACTCGAACAATGGGCTCACCGCCGAGGAGTGGTACAGCCGCGCGGCACAGGCCGCGGGGAATCCCGGCGAACTGCGCATGGCGTCGAACGTAGAGGCCCTTCTGACTTCGCCGCACTTCCGCAGCTATTGGATACAGCATAACCGTGCGGAACTTGCCCCTTTCCTTTCCGCGGTCAGCGATCTGGACCGGCAGCCAGCCGCCTGGACCGAACGCCGCGTACTGATTCGCAAGCAAGCCGCGGCCCCGCCTGCCGTCGACTCTGCTCTCTGGGCTCCCCTGTTGCGCGCTGTGCCGGCTAATGCCGGGCTATACCGCGCCTGGCTACAGCCGGAGCCTGCGTTTGCCGCGCAGTTGTTGACGCAAAAGTTCTTTGATCCCGCCCCCGGCGGCGGTCCTGTCGCCCAGTCCGCGCCCGATATCTCGCTGCCTGGTGAGGCGGGCGGGGAATCGGATTGGGAAAATTCGATTGACGAAGCTCCTTTTGTGCCCGGCGATACCCGCCCCGATAGCGCCCGATTCGCCCAGTGGCTGGGCCGCGCGCAATTGACCGGACTGGCGCATGTGCAAGGCACACGGGAGTCCGCCGATACCGTCTGGCTGCAGCAGGATATCGGCATCGTTCTCACACGCCGTGGGAACTGGAATGCCGCCGAAGTCCAGTCGGAACTCGCGCATCTTGGTCCGGCGACGGTGCAGTCCGCCGTCGACGGCAATCGCCTGTTGCTTGCCAATTCTCCCGCGCTGCTGGCCGCAATGCGCGCCGGAGCCAACGCGGCCGTCCCCGCCGCGAATGTCCGTTTCATCGGCGGTTTCCGTCATGCCGCCGAACGCACCCGCTTCCCGCGCTACATGGCGCACATCGACCAGCCTACCTATGTGCCGCCGCCGCAAGGCGAACAGCGCGAGCCGCGGTTCCTGAATGACGTGGCCGGCAGCCTCTCCCACACGCTCCGCGGCGTCACGGAGCAGACCGTTGCCACCGCCGATGCGGCTGACCGCCAGACGCAGACGATCCTGTACCGTATGCAGTAATGCTTTCCCGCCGCTCGCTCCTTGCCGCCGCTGTCCCCGCCTCGCTGCCGCCGGCGGACCGTCTGGCGCTGCGCCTTCCCGGCGCAGTCGTTCTGCGGGCGGAGTGGGAGGGCGGCGTAGATACGTCCATCCAGCCCGGCAGTTTGTGGAAGCCCTTTCTGGCGGCGTCGCATGTGGGGCCACCGCCCCGCTATTATTGCGACGGTTCGCATTGTTGGCTGGGCCGCAAGCATGGTTGGCTGGATCTGCCCGGTGCTCTGGCGAATTCCTGCAACCAGTGGTTTCAGCAGTTGTATCCCACGCTCGTGTTTCCCTTGGCGCTTTTTCCGCAGTGGGGCCTCCCCGTCCCGCCGGATGACAATTGGCCCGAATGGCCCTGCACGCCGCGCGCGCTGGCCAATGCGTATGCGGAATTGCTCGCGCGTCGCGCCGATTATCCGCTCGTCTGGGCGGGTTTGCGTTTGGCGGCGGAGCGAGGGACGGCCCGCGCCCTCGGACGCGGATTTCTTGCCAAAACCGGTACCGGGCCTTCTCGCCGCCATGCCGGCGATGGTTGGGTGGCTGCCGCATACCCCACCGATACGCCGGCCACGTTTTGGCTCTACCGCCAGCGCGGTGTTACTGGTGCGCAAGCCGCTGCGGCGCTGCGGCGCGAGTTGCCGTAATGCTGCTGCTCGAAGTTGCCATCCTTACGCTATTGCACCCGCGCCAAGTGACCGTGAATGGCACGGAGTTCACGCTGGCGGGCGAGTGGGTGCAGTCGGCGGGCGTGAGTAAAGAGCGATGGTCGGTCGCAGGACCGGTGGATGTGCAGGCGGCAGGGTTGCGCCGCCGCTACCGGGGCAACCTGGAGATCACCGCCAAGGGCAGGGAACTCGCCCTGATCCTCCAAATCCCCGAAGAAGAATTGGTAGCCGCGGCCGTCAGCGCGGAAAGCCCGCCCGGCGCACCCGGCGCCGCCCTACAAGCCCAGGCGATCATCGCCCGTTCTTGGCTCCGCGCCTCCCGGAAACGTCACGGTAATTACGACTTCTGCGACACCACCCACTGCCAGCACTTCAAGGAACCCTCCCCTGCCGGCTTCGAAGCTGCCGCGAAAACCAGGGGGCTAACCCTGGTCTGGCAGGACCGTCCCTTTGCCCCTGCCTACTCGGCCAGTTGCGGCGGCCGCACGAAAACCGCCGCGGAAATCGATTGGAACGACGATAATACGTATCCCTATTTTGCCGTCGATTGTCTCATCTGCCGCCAAAACGAACCCGCCTGGAGCCGCCGTCCCGCTCCCCAGGACCTCGCTCTCATCCTCCAACGGCCCAATCGCGAGGCCACCCGGCTCACTGTCGGCCGCCGCTCCGGTTGGGCCGCGCTGCCAAGCAATTCCTATGTGGTTTCCGGCCCGGAAATCACGGGTCGGGGCCACGGTCACGGCCTCGGGTACTGTCAGCGCGGCGGCGCCGGCATGGCTAGGCAAGGCGCCGGTCCCGCCGCAATCCTGCGTCATTATTTCCCTGGAACCGCTATCATCAATAGCCGATGATCCTCTCAGCCCTCCTGCTTGCGGCCGCGCTGCCCGGCGCACAGCCGCTCACGCGTTCCGGCGACCTCGCGCTGCAAATGGTGGAAGGCATCGACCAATATCTCGCCCGCCGCCTCGCCGCCGATCCTCCCACCGTGGCGCCGGATCGTGCCCGCTTTCGCCGCATTATCGGTCTCGCCGACGCCCGTCTGCCCCAAATCGAACTCACCCGCCGCGCCCAATTGGCCGCCTCGCCCGCCTACACCCTCCATGCCGTCCGTTGGACTGTCTTTGAAAACGTCGATGCCGACGGCCTTCTCATCGACCCCACCGCCCGCCCTTCCTGTCTGGCCGTCGCTCTCCCTGACGCCGACCAGACGCCCGAACAAACCGCCGCCTTCTACGCCGCCCGTCTGGCCGAAAACGGCTGCCGTGTGCTGATTCCCACCCTCATCGATCGCCGTGACGACTTCTCCGGCAATCCCTCCATCAACCGCCTTACCAACCAGCCGCATCGCGAATACATCTACCGCATGGCCTATCAGGCCGGCCGCCACATCATCGGTTACGAGGTGCAGAAGACCTTGGCCGCTGTCGATTGGCTGCTGGCCGAATCGCCCGGCCTGCCCGTTTATGTAAGCGGTTACGGGGAAGGTGGGCTCATTGCCTTTTACGCCGGAGCGGCCGATGAACGTATTCACACAACCGTCGTCAGCGGCTACTTCCGCAACCGGCGCAATCTCCACGCCGAGCCCATCTATCGCAACGTCTGGTCGCTCCTGCCTAATTTCGGGGACGCCGAAATCGCCCAACTCATCGCACCACGCCGGCTGATCGTCGAAGCCCAGCGCCATCCCAATGTCCAGGGACCGCCGCCAGAGCGTCCAGGGCGCGCGGGAGCCGCACCCGGCGCCATCACCACGCCCGCCCTCGAAGAGGTCCGCGCCGAAGTGACCCGTGCCAACTCCCCTGCAATCACTCTCATCGAAACACCCGGCGAAGCCACCCTCCGCGCGCTCCTCTCCCGCGCGCCCGTGGCGGCCGGAGCCCCCTTGCCGCCGCTTCCCAAAGCGGATCGCATGGAACGCCAGTTCCGCCAACTCGTCCAATTTACCCAGCAGACCGTCCGCAACGGGGAGCGCAATCGCAAGGCTTTCTGGGCCAACGCCAATCTCGCCACGCCGCAAAGTTGGGCGGAGACGCGTGGTTACTACGACCAGCAGTTTCAAGAAGAGATCATCGGCGTACTTCCCAAGCCGTCCGGGGCGCCCATGCCCGAAACGCGGCAACTCTACGATACGCATCTGTTCGAGGGACATGAGGTCTACCTCCCCGTCTACGGCGAAGTATTCGCCTATGGCGTGCTGCTCATCCCGAAAGGCCTGAAGCCGGGCGAACGGCGGCCGCTTGTCATCGCGCAGCATGGCTTGGAGGGTCGGCCGCAGGAGATCATTCAACCCACGATCGCCAATGAAATGCGCACCTACCAACGTTTCGCCGCCCGGCTCGCCGAGCGTGGTTTCATTGTGTTCGCACCGCAGAACCCCTATATTCACGGTTCCCGGTTTCGTCAACTTTGTCGCAAAGCCGACCCTCTCCGCATTGGCCTGTTCGCTTTCATCGCCGCCCAGTACTCGCGTTCCCTGGACTGGCTGGAGACCCTGCCCTTCGTGGATAAAGACCGCATCGGTTTCTATGGGTTAAGCTATGGCGGCGCCACGGCTGTCCGCGTGCCCGCGATGGAGCCTCGCATTAAGGCCGTGGTCTGTTCCGGCAACTTCAACGAATGGTCCTGGAAGATTACCACCGACGAACAGCCTTTTTCCTATCAATTTACCCGCGAATACGAGATATACGAATTCAACCAGACCAACACCTTCGGTCACGCTGAGATGGCTACGCTGATTGCGCCCCGGCCGTTTTTCGTCGAACGTGGTCACGCCGACGGCGTCGGTATCGATGAGTGGGTTTCCTACGAATACGCCAAGGTGCGCCGTCTCTTCGCCCAGTGGCAGCAGGCGGGAGATACGGAGATCGAATACTTCAATGGCATCCACCAGATCTGGGGACACGGGGCGTTCGATTTTCTGCACCGCCACCTGCGCTGGCCTTAGCGCTTAGGCCGCTCCCGGATAATGCGGCCCCAATCGTAGAATGCTTCGCTTCGCATTGCGCCGGACCTTTTCCGAAGAATCCTGCATTAATTCGCGCAATACGGCGATCCCTTCCTGCCAATATACCCGTCCCGCAACCCACGCGGCGGTCGCGCGAAAGGCAGGGTCGGCGTGCCGTGCCATTTGCCGTGTCCACTCCGCCGCCTCCGGATCATGCAGTGTGAATAGGCCCACCAAACCATTGCCCGCAACGCGATTGCGGTCCTGTTGCGCGGCGTGCCGGAACAGTTCCTGCAGTTCGGCGCTGGGCGTCGCGCGCCATAGAGCTTCCACCACATTCGCTGCCACGCGCGGGTCGGGATCGCGGATCTGTTCCAGCGCCCATGCCAGGTCGGCGCTCGCCTCGGCGTATAGTTTCCAAGCCTTGGACCGGATTCTCGTATTGGAGGTCGGCAGGATCAGGTCCAGCAGCGGCAGAAGCCGTTCCGGCCGCGTAATCCGCGGCAGCAGTTGCAACATGCGTTCCGCGCGCCCCAGGTCCGGCGGCGGCGTAGATTGCAACGCCAGGGCAAATCGCTCTGGAATACGCTGGCCGTCCTGCATCAGCTGTAGCGCCGCCCGCTCGGCTTCGTCAACGGAGTACAGACCCGGATCGACGAGATCGGCAAAGGACGGTTGAATCGACATATCTCTTTTTCTCTTCGGTAGACAATGCGCCGGTATGAGCGCAAAACCTCTGGTACGCCGGTAGTCTAAAGATCCAATGCACTGCCAGCGGCAGCGGCGCGGCATTCGCCTCCTGATCCGGCAAAAAGTAGCGGTCGATTTCCAAAAGTAACGCCCGTAACAAACCGTGCCGCGCCTGTAACAAACCTTGGATAAAAGTTCGTCCATACAGCGGGCGTTGTAGGAAGTAACACATTTCGCGCCCGGCATCTGCGACGCCAGAGGTTCCCGGCGCCGCCCATCCTCGTCCGATAGATCGCGGTGCATGCAACCTGGCGCCGCGAAGGAAATTATGTTCCGGAAAACTGGAAGCTCCCACTACTTTTTTGCTTGTCTATTCCTATGCGCGTCCCTGGCGGGCTTCGCGCAAACCAGTTCTGATTTTTTTGATGACACCAAACTGCAAGACATTCGCCTTACGGTAGCGTTCGGCGATTGGAATACGCTGCGCGCCCGCTACATGGACAACACTTACTTTCCGGCTACCTTCCAGTGGGGCGACACGACACTCCAAATCGGCATCCGTTCGCGGGGGCGGGGCAGCAGGAGCGGCGAAAAGCCCAATATCTATCTCAACTTCGACAAGTATGTGAAAAAGCAGCGCTTCCTCGGCTTGGAAACGGCGAACCTCAATAGCAACAATCAGGACCCCTCCCACCTTCACAACATCATCGCCTTCAAACTCTTTTCCCGCATGGGCCTCCCCGCTCCCCGCCTCGCCCTGGCCCGCCTCTTCGTAAACGACGAGTATTTCGGCCTCTATAATCTGGTCGAAACCATTGACGAGCACTTCCTGGACCGCAACTTTGGCGAAAGTGACGGTTTTCTTTATGAGTACAAGCCGAATCGTGTCTTCAATTTTGAATGGCTCGGGTCGGACCCCTCCCTTTACTCGCCTAATTTATTCGAACCGCAAACCCACGAAGACGATCCGGACCCCCAGCCGATCGTCGACATGGTGTCTGCCATCAACTCCTCTTCCGACGCCCAATTTGTCGATGCCGTCAGTAAGTACATCAACCCCGATCTCTTTCTGACCCATGGAGCCATCGAGAGTGTTCTCTCGGAGATCGACGGCATGCTCGGCGGCGTCTACGGGATGAATAACTTCGATTTCTACCGGTTTCAAAATACGACCCTGCACCAAATGATCGTGTGGGATAAGGATCTTACCTTCAGTCAAACGCAACGGGATATTCTTTCCGGAATGCAGGACAACGTCCTGGCGCGCCGGCTGTATGCCATCCCGAAATATCGCAATATCTACGTCAATGCGCTTGTCACTGCCACAACTTCGCTGGGGACTAAGGGCGGTTGGGCGGATCAGGAAGTGGATCGTCTGTATGCGCTGATTCGCGAAGCCGCCACGACAGAAACGCACAAACAGTGTATTACCGACAGCGGCGCGCTCTATGCCTGCCGAGCCGCGGAATTCGAAGCGGGTGTAAAGGACATGCACGACTTCATCGCCGCCCGCCCTGGTTTCGTCCTCAGCGCGGTCCTGAATCTCCCGCCGCTCGGCACGGTGGTCGTGCCGAAAATTCAAGATGTGCGCTCCGCGGCGCCGTACTCCGCCTCCTCGTCTCTTGCGCCCGGATCTCTGGCCTCCCTATCCGGCAGCGGCTTTGCAAGCGCGGTCATGGAAGGTACGCTTCCTCTCCCGCGCCAGTTGGAGGATGTGTATGTGGCTCTGGACGGTGTGCGCGTCCCTCTTCTGATGGTCGCTCCGGATCAGATCAATTTCCAGGTGCCCTGGGAAACCGCCACGGGCAATCTGCCGCTTACCGTTTCGGTGAAGGGACAACTCAGCGACGCCTACACAGTCGCTATTGAATCCGTCTCGCCGGCCATCTTTAATGTGTCGCGCGAAGACGGTTCTCTCATCACTCGGGATTCGCCCGCATCGCCCGGCGAACTGCTGATAGTTTGGGCTACCGGTCTCGGTCCGGTGCGGGATGCCATGCCTAGCGGGGAGCCCACGCCGCCCGGTAATCTCGGTACTCCTGAACTGCCTGCCGTGCAGGTGAACGGAACCGAGGCCCAGGTCGCCTTCGCCGGCCTCTCTCCGGGGTGGATTGGGCTCTATCAGGTGAACGTCTTCGTACCGTCCGGTGTCCCCTCCGGTGCTTCGGTTCCGCTGGAACTGGTCGCCGGTGGCCAGACTGTAAAAATTGATTTGTACACCCGCTAGGACTGCGCTATCTTGTGGGAAAGTGCAAACTGAACGGCGAGACCTCCTTAAGGTCCTGGCGTGTCTTGCCGCTCCCGGCTGGGCTGCTCCCAATCCGTTACTTCGCTTTCCCTACCTACAGCGCGTGCAGGCCGACCGCGCCTCTGTACTCTGGACCTCCACCAACCCCTCGGGTGGCTCCGTTACGGTCGTAAATAATGAGGATGGCACTTCGTTAACCACGAAGGCCGTCATGCGTACGTTTCCCACCTCGGAGACAAACGAGGCCGAGACGTTCTACCAATACCGTGCGGATATTACGGGCCTCCAGCCCGGTACGCTCTACTCTTACCGGGTGGCCATTGGCGGTGTGGATATCCCCTCGCCTGGTGGTGGCCTGTTCCGGTTCCGTACGGCCGCCGCGGGCAGATTTTCCTTTTTAGCCCTTGGCGACAGCGGCGAAAATTCGGAACCCCAGCGGCAGATCATGGCCGCCATGAATGCCGAGACCGGGGTGGCCATGGCCATTCACACCGGGGATCTGGCCTACCCGCTTGGTTCTTTCGCCATCTACGAATCGGCCTACTTCGGCATGAACGCTTCACGCATGTCGAGTCTCCCCATCTATCCCACGCCGGGCAACCACGACTACTTGGGAGACGCCGGCATCGCATATCTTGCCAGCCACGCGGCCCCGGATTGCGACGCCCCCGAAGA
>DASTML010000237.1:0-24247 GCA_035714175.1 Bryobacteraceae bacterium
CGCCAATCATCCCTCAAATTGAGGCATACGCTAACAAACATGGCATCAGTCTAGAGAGGGGTTGGAAAGTGCAACTAGCAAAGCGTGTTAAGTTAGCCCTTTTGAAGGGCTCCACCGACCCAATTGAAAAAGACACCGATCGTCTTGAGGCCTGGAAGTCGATCTTTACGAAGATTCAATCGTCGGGCGTGTGAAACCGGTTTTCACATCATCGCTTGGCATTCTGCTTATCGGTGATCGGATACTGTTGAGAGGTCTCGTCCGGGTAGTGTTCTGAATTTTGTGTAAGTAGCTTCGGTTGGATAGTGGAAAGTGGCGGTGGCCGATCCGCAGGAATCTGGCCACCGCATAACAGATGCTACAGCAGGAGGGCGGCGGCCGTCATAGGCCGCCAGCCGACAGGGAAGCCTTGACGGCCGTTGCCGTCCTGCTGTACCGCTCACCGGGTTAGCGCAGGGCGGCAGCAATGCGATCTTCAAAGGCGAGCGCCACATGGTTCCGCGCTTCCTGCCAGCCGTTGATGTGGCTCCATCGCCGCGTGGCTTCCTTCAGCAGCGCTAGGTAGATCAATTTCCGCGCCGCTTCCTCGCTCGGAAACGCTCCCTTGGTCTTGATCACTTTCCGTATGCTGCGGTTGGTCGCTTCCACCGGGCCATGTATTCTCCGTCTCCTTACTGAACCAACACCCATATTTTCTTCAGCGGAAGTTCTGCCTGGATGTCGGCGGAGAGCCGTTCATAATTTTCAAGCAAATGCTGGATCAGATCGCCAGAGTCCCACAATCTGATGCTGAAAAACTGAGTTCGCTCCTCGGCGGGAACCTTAGAATTGAATCCTCCCCACGAGACGAAAAGTCCCTGATCAGCGCCGACGCCTTTCATCGAGCCGTGTAATCGCTGAATCACTTCAACATTCACGGGACTACTACTCGATTTAACTTGTATACAAAGTCTCGGGGGATCAAAACCCATCGGACCTCGTCCTGCCACAATGTCCACGCCGCCATCAGGTCCAGGAGGTGCTGCCACCGTAGTGTAGCCAGTTGCTTTCAGTAGTGCCTCGACTAACCGGGCAAGACCGTGACCCTTGAATCTTTGCTCTATAAATTCTCGAATCCCGTCTTCGGCATACTGCTGAATGTCGATCGGAACGGGTTCTTCGTCACCGTCTTGATCTGTGGTGGGTTGAGGATCAATAGAAGAAGCCTTTTTCCCTTCCAGAACAGCCTTAATGCGGACCTCCGCATTGTTACGTCGGATCTGGCAGACGGTCATGAATGCTCCAAATGAATAGAGCAGATCTTGGTCAAACGCAGATCGTGGAAGGTCCGTCTTCAACCACTTGACTGATCGTGCGTGAAAACCGTCTATGCCGTCTGGTAAATACGTATAGTCGCTGGTGACCCGGCCGATGGCGATCGCAGATCGGCGCTTCAGTGGGAGGACAACCAGATCGTCCTTTTGAATACGGTCGCGAAACGCCCACAACTGACCTCTCCAGTTGGACAATGTATTTGGACCCTGATCTGGATACGTGTCCTTCAGTAGTTGGGCAAGGTCATCGCGCGACTTTACACCGCTAAGCGTTGGGAGATCCTCCCATCCGATTATGACAAGCCCTTTTTCGAGCGCAGCCTCTTCGCGTTCACCATGCTGCCCTGCTCGTACCAGCCAAATTGCCATCAGAGTTTGCTCCTGTGGCACTCTTGTAAGTCGTTAGGCCACTCGGTCTAGCGTAGCTGGATTCTCGACAATAGTCATACCGACGCAACCGCAGCAGGCTTCTATTGCCACAGTCGAGTATGCATCATAAAGGACATTATGAGACATACTGTTTTCCGGTAGGGGATCGATGCTGACTGAGGAAGAAGTTGATGAATTAAGGGCGGGATTGTGCCGGTCGGCGCAAAGAGAAACGGCGGGAACTCTCTTCCGGTAAATCGACGGGCCGCTGGCCGGGCTTCTGGCCATGCTCACCCTGAGGACTGCCGATACCAGCATGGGCGCTGTCACGTAACACGCCGAGGGCCGGTCGTAGCGCTCTACACAGCCGATCAAACTACGCGTCGCCGCCACTTCTATGCTCCTGGTCGGAGAGAAAGCGGCCTCTCAGAATCATCCTGAGCTAGCCCATGGAGCGCCATTCGCCAAACGATCACACGGAACTGATAAACCTTGGATTTTCTCGTCTGCCTTCGCTGATTTCTGCCGCTAGTAAGAAAGCATCATTCCGTTTCTTTCGACAAACCCAGGACTCCAAGTGATGCATTTATCCTTTGCTTCCCCTGCTGAAAAAAGAAGTCGCGGAGTTTGCCGGGGTTCGAGTTCGGCTCTTTCTGAGGTTCGAGTTTTCGTTCCTGAAAATCCTCCCACTTAGCCCGACGACGACCCCCTTCATTAATGAAGTCGTATAGAATTGAAGCTTCTGTTTCGGCGATGTATGCCTCGAATACTTGACGAGTCTCCTCAATGGAAAGCACGGGAATACATTCGAAGGGATCGTTAAGCGCATCTGGCTGGGAGAACCTGAGAAGCCCATCCGCCAGAAAGCTGACTCGTTCAGGCGGTAAATAGTTGTACGTGTTCATCCAGAATAGTGTGGATTGTATCGCACCGTTTGTGAAGTCCGGGGATATGGCCACCAACAAATTCGATCTACCGATAACCCGACTTATCGGCAGTCGGTAACCACGCGAAATCATTAGGGAAAGTCGCGAACCAGCCTAAATGGCCGAAGGTACTCAACATCGCGCAAAACGCAGCGTTGTGGAACTCTCCATCGATGACGAGACGATGCCAACGAAACTTCGGAGAATCGGAGAAGCAGAAACTCCTTGAAGCTTCCCAGGCATTCCGTACTGCCCTTCAGCAAGGATGCGCAGCAGCCCCTATCAACAGCGAAGTTTACAGGTCATGCGACCGAACGATGAATGCCGTTGATGATTTGGTTGAAGCCCTCACTGGAGATCGAAAGTTCCTATGGACGAAGCTGCATTCTTCCGCCTAGCCGGTGAAAGAATCTGACAGGGGAAAGCCTTCCCCTCGCTCCAACCGCTGCGCGTTTTCCGCTACCCCTTCTAGCGGGGACACCCCGCAACGCCCCGCAAGAAATTCGTGTGCTTTCCCTGTATTGGAGGATCGGCATCAGTCGTATCTACTTACGGTGCATCAGACTCGATGCGATGTCGGAAGCCGCAGCACCCGATTTGATTGCTTTGTGCGTCCAGTGGAGGCTCGTCAGGCCCTAAAAACTCCTGGTTTGCAGTCACTCCCCGGGAATGATGCCGAGTTTTTCCAGGATCGCCATTCGATCGTAGTAGACGATTTCCTTCCTAACTCGATTGTCGTTCGTAAAGTTGAACACTGCTGCGAATGGAATTGAGAAGCTCTTGCCCGTCGCTGGAATTCCCATCCACTCACCAGCATGGGTCCCTCCCAGGAACCCTTCCAGGATCACCGCCTCCTCTGCCGCGTGTTTATGCCGAACATCGATCCGGAAGTCAGGGAAGCCTGCGAATAGGTCGTGATAAAAGCCCCGGATCGCCTCGTAACCCTGCAGGACTTCCTGACCGGCTTGGTTATGCCATTCCGGTTCGGCGCCAAATGTAGCCATTAGAGGCTCCAATTCATGGGCGGATTCAAAACGGATATGATCTTCCAATGTGCGCATCCGCGCGGTCATCGTCTCGGTGTTTAAAAGCATTCCATACACCTCGTTTTCAAACTGAAACTCGTTATTTCGTGGCCGTGGAGCGGCTTGGCAGACGCTGACGTCTGAGGATTTCCGGATAACGGGGATGCGTGCGCAATGGAGCGCTGGGAGGAAACACTTCCAGGTAGAGAGCCTGGGGGTCTGCCGCATCGACAGCTTTTTCCAGATGATGCATCGCGTTTTCCAGATTGCCCACGGCGGCATGCGCCCAGGCCAGAAAGATTGAGCGTGCGGCCGACGGATCGGAAAGCGACTCGAGCCGTTGCAAACTCTGATATGCGGCATCCCGATTCCCACTGGCGGCTTCGGCGAAGCAGCGTAGAGCGCAGGTCATGGGGACGCCGGGGGCTATCCGCTCGGCGCGATCGAGTGCAGCGAGGGAATCCGCGTGCCGGCCGCACGAAGACTCGGCCACGGACAATGACCAATACACTTCCAGGAAGTCCGGATGGAGTTCCACAATCCGCCGAGCCTGATCGGCGGATTCCGCATACTGCTCACAGCAAATCCGAACCCAGACGACTTCATTTCCGATCTCGGGAGAGGCAGGGTCCAGATCGTAGGCAGCAAAAACAGCATCCACGGCCTCCGAAAAGCGTAACTGCGGTACAAGTCCAACAATGGCCAGCCAATTGAGCGCCAAAGAATTATTCGGATTGGATTCCAGGGCTCTCCGAAAATTGGCTTCGGCTTCCTCCCAACGGTAATGCAGAACTGCTTCCAATGCCGCACGGGAGCAAAGGACATCTGCGCCGACAGGATCGAGTTCGGCGGCTTTGGCGGCGTAGATGAGACCGCGTTTCAGAACCGGGCGGGCCTGGGGAGCGAACCAGTAAGCCATCAACACCTGGATATCTGCCAAGCTGGCATAGGCTGGCGCAAAGGCTGGGTGGCGGTCGATTACCTCCTCAAAGCAGCGGGCCGCCTGCTCCAGGTTTCCGGGTGAGCAGCGGTGAAACCAGGCTCGCCCGGCAAGAAATACCTGATAGCTGTTAAAGTCCAGAAGCGCTCGCGGGGAGGCACCCCCGGTACGCCGCAGACCTATAGTCGAGGCGACGAACTGCGTAAGAGCCTCAACGGAAGGCTGGATCGAGTTGTCGAAAGATCCGAGTTCCGTCAGTTGGTTGCCCGACCGCCGGCTGAGCTTAGCTTGGATATTGATGCCATCCAGGCGGCATTCAAGAATTGCGTTGGCATCTGCCCGCTCCGGGTTGGAGGAGAGCGCCAGGACCTGGACGCCCCGCAGACTTCCCAGTTGTCGAGTCAACTCCGCGGCAATACCGTCTCCGATCAATGGATCGGACGCCTGTACCTTTACCGCCAGTCTCCACTCCAAGGCGGCTTCTTCCCGCCGGCGAAGCTTGGGAGAGTAGGCGCCTATTGGCATATAGAGCTGCCAAGGCTCCTGCGCACCTTCGCTGTGATAGTACTTGCGCAGAAGCCGGCGCAGCCGGTGGGCTTCTACGCGGACAATCGGATCGCGCCGGGGATCATAGGCAGGATCGCGATGGAAGAACTCGATGCCAATGAGAACCTCTTTGACCGTTGCATCTATTGCCAGGCACTTCACCAGATAGCGCAAGAAGTCGCGTAAACGTGGGGTTGTTCGAAACGTTTCGCTTCGACAGATGACTTCGGCGATTTCTTCGATTGGCGCCCTCATAAAGTCGCTTCGAGAATATCATTGTGAACTAGGAGCCAGGCACGAATTTAACCCCAGATAACCCCTTCTGTGGTCCGAGAACGTTCCCTTCGACTTACGCTTGGTTCCATGGCAAGAATCGTAATTACAGGGGCCAGCCGGGGTATCGGCCGCTCGGCCGCGTTGACGCTGGCGGACGCCGGACATTCCGTCGTCGCCACTATGCGTAGTCCGAAAGGACAGGCTTCTTTTGCCGATGCGCTCCCCATTCAAGTTGAGACGATGGATGTTGACAATGACGAGAGCGTCCGGGCGTGCTTTACCCGCATCTTCGAAGGAGGCCCGGTTGATGTTCTGGTGAATAACGCTGGTATCGAACGGATCGGCTCCGTGGAGGAGACACCACTGGCCGACTGGCGGGCCTGCATGGAAACAAACTACTTTGGGGCTCTCCGTTGTATCCAGGCCGTGGTGGGTTCCATGCGAGGACGCCGCAGGGGGCAGATCATCAACATTTCCTCCGTTGCAGGACGGATCAGCCTTTCCCCTATGACTCCCTATTCCGCTTCGAAGTTCGCCCTCGAAGCGGTCAGCGAAGCTCTCGCACAGGAATTGATGCCGTTCGGCGTCCGCGTGGCGATTATCGAGCCCGGAATTACAGAAACGGATATGGCACGCAGCATCGCAAACACTGTGGCGAGCGCCTATCCTCATCGAAAGCGTGTTGCCGCGCTGTTCTCCGCCGTGCTGTCCGCAGGAGCGGCGCCGCCAGAACTAGTGGCGCAACGAATACTGGACCTTGTTCAAGATAGCGACTCCCGTCTGCGTCATCCCGCTACCCCAGATGCTGGCCCGTTCCTCGCCTGGCGATCGGCGATGAACGATGAGGAGTGGACTCGGTTCGGGGCGCAATCCGATCAAGATTGGAGTGCCGCGATCAAACGAGACTTTGGATTGGACGTCAATTTATAAGGCCGGACGCTTCCGTTGCAAATGAGCGAAGTGATGGCGAGCGCGGAGCCGCGAGCGAGCCCCGAGTACCAAACTCCCTATCTGCCGTCAGAATCAGCCATAGAAGCGATAGGCCGAACGGAGTACCTACGCCAAGGCGGCGAGGACTATGTCCAACTCCTCAAACTGCTCGCCTGCTCCGCTGGTACCCGTGCTACCCGAGGCGATGGCTGCGTCTAGGGCCTGCTTCGAAGGATAGAGTTCGTGCAGTACCAACTGGGTCGTGCCAGCCGTTTCCTCTAATGTCACCGTGGAGACTGGGCCATCGGCGCTTTCTTCATTCGTCCAGACTATGCGCGAATCAGGTATCACTTCGATATACCTACCGAAGAATGCCATAGGCTGTTCCACTGCAGGGTGACTGAACACGAAACGGTAAGCGCCCCCCGTACGAGCATCGATCTCGCACGACTCAAAAGATATTCCAAACGACTTCGGCGTCCACCACTGTTTCAGCAAATCAGGCTTGGTCCACGCCTGGAATACGAGGCGAGCAGGGGCATGGAAGGTTCGCCTTACAACGAGCTCAAGGTCAGATTTTCGTTCTACCGACGTTGGATTGTTCATAGGGGCTCACTTTCTCCTTTTGTCCATGGACCTTTGCGAGTTCCGATACTGCAACGATCGTATCCAACTCGTCGAATCGTGCATACCCGAGCAGGCGGCGTGGGCCATGCTCGCAGGTCCGTAGGCGTCCGGCCTTTTCCAGCGCCTTCGCCGTCCCATCCCTATCGAGCACCCATTCCTCGGACAGCAACGGCTCAATGCGCATTGTTATGAAGTAGCTGAGCGAGCCTTTCGCCTCCGGATCCCACTCCACTCGCCTGTGCCCGCCGCCCTCTCGGCTTCCCCGAAATGCAACTCGAAGAACTCAGCCGACTGCCGAATTTAGGATGATCGTTATAGGACTACTGCGCGGTTGCCTACCAAAAGACTGCCATTGGGAGGCATCGAACTTCGTCCTCTTCAGAGGAGAACTCCTGAGCGAATGAAGATTGGGCGAACCGAGCACTGCAAAGCGAGGAAATCATGAAAGTATCTGAGATCATCAAGGCCTGGGGCAAGATCCTCCAGGGGGTACCTCCCTCGTTATCGATCGAGATTACGAAGGAATGCCCGCTGCGCTGTCCCGGATGCTATGCGTACGATGATGCGCACCTTGGCGGCGGCGTCACGCTGCGAACGTTGAACGATCGAAAGGGACAAGAACTGATCGACGGAGTTCTGGAAGTCGTCGACCAGCGCAAGCCCCTGCACTTATCGATTGTTGGCGGCGATCCGTTGGTTCGCTACCGGGAGGTGGAAGCGCTGGTGCCCATGCTGCTTGCCCGCGGAGTCCACGTACAGATAGTAACCAGCGCTTTTCGCCCGCTCCATCCTTCCTGGGGCAGTCTCGATCATATGACCGTGGTCGTTTCTATTGATGGATTGCAGCCGGACCACGATGTGCGCCGCGCGCCCGCCACCTACGACCGGATTCTGAAAAATATAGCCGGGCAGCAGATAACGATCCACAGCACAATTACGGGTCAGATGATGAAAAGGCCCGGATATTTGAACGAATTTCTGTCCTTCTGGACGCCGCGGCCTGAGATTAGGAAAGTCTGGTTCAGTCTTTTCACTCCGCAAATCGGCGACAGCATGCCGGAGATATTGACTGCCGCCGAGCGGCAGCAAGCGATTGTGGAGATTCTGGAACTGCGCCAGCGATATCCGAAACTCGACATGCCGGAAGGATTGGTGCGGCAGTTTGCCACACCGCCACACAATCCGGACGAGTGCGTATTCGCGCTGACAACGGAAGTGCTTTCGGCGGACCTCCGCACGAAGGTGGCGCCTTGCCAGTATGGAGGAAAGCCCGATTGCGCTCAGTGCGGTTGTATCGCGTCTATGGGGTTGGCGGCGGTAGCGGCGCACAAAATAGGGGGAGTGGTTCCCATCGGCGGAATTTTCCGCAAATCGGTTCAAATTGGAAAGGCGCGTCAAAGAAAACGTGCGAAGCCAGAAGCGCCCGAATCCCCCTTGAAGGTCCTTCAGTAGCGAAAGGCGCATGATCCGCGGCAGGTGGGACGGCGTTATTGGGATCGCCTGCCTTTTCGGTTCTTAGACCGGTATTCGATGTGACGCAGGCCCGTTTGATTTGCCTGATAGCATGGTTTCCATTGTGATTCGCTCCCTGCCTGTATTGCTTCTTTCGCTTTTGCTTGTTTCGGGTTGTAAAAAGACTGTCCTTGAACCGGTTCCGGAGTGGGCCTATCCGACCAATCCGGCTCCGCCGCCGGGACCGGCGGCGGCTGTTCCGCAAGGGCCGTTCCAAATCGAGACCAGCAAGCGGTCCTTCACACGGGCGGAACTTAGCAACCTTTTTAACGCCCCCGATTGGCGGCCCGAGGATCATCCGGCGATGCCAGCCGTGGTTTCGCATGGGCGGCAACCGGACGTGCGGGCCTGCGGATATTGCCATCTGCC
Source organism: Bryobacteraceae bacterium (assembly GCA_035714175.1). GTDB lineage: Bacteria > Acidobacteriota > Terriglobia > Bryobacterales > Bryobacteraceae. Next base: position 8,834 of record DASTML010000237.1, read on the forward strand.
GACAGGCAATGGACGCCCCGAGAATGCCCGGCTGGCGGGATTGCCGGTGGAGTATTTTGTCGATCAGATGAAGGCGTTTCGAGATGGGAGCCGGAAGTCTTTCGTGGCCGGACGCGCTCCGAATGTCAACATGACCAATACAGCCAAGGCGATCCAGGACGAGGAGATTTTAGCCGCGGCCCGGTATTTTAACGGCCTGCCGCCGGAGTCGTTTGTCCGGATAGTCGAGGCGGCGACGATCCCCAAATCGAAGATTGCCGGATGGCTTTACAAATTTGACGCCAAGAGCGGCCAGGAACCTCTCGGCCAACGGATCATTGAGGGTCCGGAGGATTTTGAGCAGTTCGAACTGCGGGATCCGGCGAGCAAGTATGTGGCTTACGTTCCCGAGGGAAGCATCGCCCTGGGGAAACGCCTGGCTGAAACCTGGGGAGACGGCAACCAGTTGGAATGTTCCAGTTGCCACGGGCCGGGCTACAAGGGCAAAGATAATGTACCGAGCATTGCGGGAAGGTCCCCGACTTCAGTGGTTCGCCAGCTTTATGACATGAAGGCGGGCACGCGGCGCGGCGGCAAGAGTTCCGAAATGGACAAGGTTGTGAAGTACATGATGAACAGCGACATGGTTGCACTTGCCGCTTATCTGGGATCGCTGAACCCATAAAGGGTGCGGAGGGCGAATGGCGACCACAGAGGATCTTATAGCGCGGGCCTACACGGCTTTCAACGAGCGGGATATAGACAGCGCGTTGGCGCTGATGAGCGACTCGGTCAGTTGGCCAAAGGCTTCCGAGGGCGGCCGCGTTGTGGGGAAAGAGGAGATCCGCGCCTACTGGAGCCGCCAGTGGCGGGAATTCGACCCCCTTGTGTATCCGCTTGCGGTGCTTGCCGAAGGCGCGGGCCTGGTTCGTGTGCGAGTGCACCAATTGGTAAGAAGCCTGGATGGGACGGTCCTGTTTGACGGCGAAGTATGGCACATCTATACGATTGCCAATGGGCTGATTGAACGGATGGACCTGGGCGAGGGGGAAGAGAGCGGAGAGCCGGCGCCAACTCCGGCATTCTCCCGGCGGTAGTTTCGGCTATTTCCGAAGCGGGCGGCCTCCACCCGCCGCTCCGCCGCAGAGCAAGTTGCTACACGGCACTCCTCCATGAACACTGGACCGCTTCTTCTTTCGGCAGGCCTGCCGGCGGCCGGCCATTCCGTCTTGGCCCAGGACCGGCCGATTCAACCCTGCCTCCAGGCACAACCGCCGGTCCCGTTGCAGTGGCGTAGCTGCAGGGCAGATTGGCGACCCGGGCGAATGGAGCCCGTCACGGGATTCGTAGAACGGTAAACCCGACACGATTGTCTACCCGGTGCAGACATACCACTTCGACGCCGACACACGACCGGCATCGGATTGCGGCAGAGGACAACTCGATGCGCATTTTGAATTTTTATGTCAGTGCATTCGACGAATGGCGGACCGGGTCTGAAGAGCCGGTGAGGAGAAGCAAGGGCGGGCTCGCCCTACCGCTTTTTGGAAAGCAGCCGGTTACCGATGCCCAGGGTTCTGTCGGAATCTGCGTAGAGATAGAACCATTGGCGCAGCGGCGGTTGACCCGGAAATTCAAGAGTAATGGCATGTCCGTCGATGCGGTAGCGGCCAGTCTGTTCCGGCCGGCGGCTGCTGGACGATACGCCTACGCCTGTTCCGCCCCCTCCGCTGGAGGCGGCGCTCCCGCTTTTTGTGGTCACTGTGCCATCGGGCGCGAAATCATAGGAACTCCAGGCGGCGGCCTGGACATCTCCGCCCAGGGCCGTATTGCCTCCTCCACTGATGGAGCGGTAAAAGCCGGACAGTTTCGTAGCCTGAGAGCCGGCGCGCGCGACCAGCCACTTGTCCCACGTCTCGGGCTTGCGCTTGGGACTATCCCACTGAATGGAGAGCGACGATCCGCTTTTTGTCCAACGGCCCCAAGCGTTCGGCCGGCGGCCGCGCCACTCAGGGATACCCGCGGCAGAGGCAGGGAGATAGGAGAGGTCCGTTGTCAGCGTCCCGTCCGTGAACAGGACATGCGGCTGGTAGGTGGGATAGACGGCTCCACCCACTCCCGTCGTGTAGGTGAGGTGCAGATAGATCCCCGCAATGGGTAACGCAGATGCCATCCCCTGCGTTGGCGCCGGCACTGTAGACGCCGCAGCCGCAGCGCGCAGACCGGTAGGCGTCCATTGCAGGGCCATGAGATCCACGGACGCCTCCCGGAACTGGGCGAGGGCCGTCTCTTGCAGTTGTTTGCGCATAGCCGCGTTGCGCGATTGCGAGGCTGCTGTATAGAAGCCGTCCAGGAAGAGGTAGGAATACATCCAGACTTCCGAAACGGCTTGCCGCTGTGTTTCACTCAGGCCCTTGTAACGGGCATTGGACTGTACGGCGAGAACGGCCTGTTGCCGGAAGGCGGCTTTTTGCTCAGGAGAGAGGGAAGGCGTTTGGCCGTGAGCGATTCGCCATTGGAGCAGCCAGTACGCGGCGAAGGCATCGGCCATATCGCCGGAGCGCAGGCCATAGGGGACAACGGAGCGAGCCCAGACCTGGAGAGGATCCGGCTGCGCCATGAGGGCCAGCAGCGGCTCCCGCGCCGGCGGTTTCAGCTTGGCTGCGTTGGCAGCGAACTCCTGCCGCACCCGCTGCCGTACCGCCTCTAAAGGCTGATAGGCCGTTGCAATAGGCGCGCCGGAAGGTTGGCGGCCGCCGCCTTCCGTGACGAGGCGCAGGTCAAACCCCCGCAGCAGTCCCCCGGCGGCGGGTTGCGCCTGCGCGGGCAGAAAGATTCCAAACGTAAAAAGGACAGATCTCCAGAACGGGGACATCCATGTCTCCTCTTAACCCTCTTCGGAAGGACGCTGCCGGGGCGAAAGAGTTTCCGGACTGACCATATACGGTGAGCCCCTGCCCGCCGACAGCGAGCGGGCAGGGGCTCCTTGGCGGTCTAGAAGTAGTACTTCAGGCCGAACTGCATGTTGCGGGGACCGACGCCGCTGCGCAGGCCGGTGATCTGCCCGAAGTTGGTGGCGCCGAAGGCAAGACCGGCAGGATCGGCGAACATCGGGGTGTTGGTGACGTTCGTTGCTTCCAGCCGAATTTCAATACGGTGGCCTTCCCAGGTCGGGATGCTTTTGAGCAGAGCAGCGTCCAGCGTGGAGATGCCAGGGCCGCGATAGTTCAAGTTGCGGGGAGCCGTGCCGGGCGTATCGATGACCGGCTGCGTGAAGGCCGCCGGGTTGAAGTAGGTATTGATGCGGTCCTGTACGCGACCTGAAGTGGAGGGGTCGCCGATCAAGTTGGGCCGCTGGGTGCCGTCCCAGATATTGCCGCCGGACTGGGTAACCTGCAGGGGCATGCCGCTTTGGAAAAGGGCCATCCCGCTCAGGTCCCAGCCGCCGGCGATCCAGTTGGCGACGCGGTGCATGTTGGAACCGAACTTCCGTTTTGTACCGAAAGGCAGCTCATAGGTGCCGGTGATGACGACGCGGTGCGCGACATCGTGTGACGACAGGGCTCGTTCTCCGCGGAGGTCCCAGATATTTTGAATGCTGGTGGATCCGCCGAGCCAGGAGACATTGCCGGAACTGTGGGAAACGTTGTCGATCATCTTGGACCAGGTGTAGTGGGTTAAGGCCGTCAGCCCTTTGCTGAAACGTTTTTCCCACTTGAGCTGGAGGGCATGGTAGTTCGAATCTCCGCGAGCGGGTTCGGCGGTACCGACGCTGGTACCGTCAAACTGCGGCATGGGGCGGAGCAAGCGGAATGCCTGGACGGTGGGACCGGAAAGGAGCGAGCGGGCGTCGGTGATCTGGCCATAAAACGGGTTAGGCACGTTGGCCTGCAGCGCGGTACGGCCCTGCGTCCAGTAGACGGGGTTCAGCGGCGACAGCGTGGTGATGGGCATGAAGAGATGCGTGCCGCGGCTGCCGGTGTAGTTTAGCTCCAGGAGGGATTGGAGCGGCAACTCCCGCTGGATGGAAAAGTTCCAGGAATGGTACTCCGGATTGCGATTGTTGGACGGCAGGATCGTGCCGACGTTGAAACCCAGCAAGGTGGCGTCGCCTTGCGAGCTGCCCGGCGGCTGCAGGATGCCATCGGGGAAGGGGTTGCTCATGCGGCGGTTCAGAGTGGCGTTGGAGTCCGTGGTCCAGACGACCGGCGCATTGATGGTGAAGCCGGTGCCGGGGCGGCCGAAGACGGTGGCGCGGGAGAGCTGATAGAAGAGCCCGTAGCCTGCGCGGATCGCGGTTTTGGGAGTTGCCGCGTAGGCGAGGCCGACGCGGGGCTGCCAGTTATTCCGATCCGAATCGAACGGTGAACGGCGGTTGTCGTCATTGAATTTAATGACGCCGCGGGTGTCATAGCCGGCCGCCTTGACGGGCGATTGCGCGTCGAGATCCCAATAGCTGTAGCGGTTCTGGGCTTCCCAACGAGGTACGTCGAAATCATAGCGAAGGCCAAGGTTGACGGTGAGTTTTTTGGTTAGTTTCCAGTCGTCCTGGAAATAAAAGCCCCAGTAGGCGGAACGAGAGAATGCCTTGGGTTCGATGTGATACTCGCTGCCGGTGGCCCAGCCTACGAGCATGCCAGCCAGCCCGTTGCCTTCGGCTCCGCCGCAGGTGTTGAGAGTACGGCAAGTGGCGCCGCGGGCGAAGTTGAACCGGCCAGACGGGTTGCCGGGCTGGTTGTAGTCAAGGAGGTTGAAACGGCTTTCCCCGCCGACCTTGATATTGTGTCCGCCCCAGACCTTGGTCATGGAACCGGCCCAGTGGTGGACGCCCTCCTGGCGATCCATGATCCAGTAGGGCTCGGTACCGAACTCCTGGAAGCCTTCGGGAGCGAAGCGGGGGAAGACGCGTTGCGAGGCAACGGCGGTATCGCGCATGTTGGCAGGGAGGCCAAGGGTGGTGACGTCAAACTGGCCTTCGAGCGGAGTACGGGCGAAATCCGAGTAGGTAAGGCCGTAGCGGAAGTTGAAGAGAGTGGTGGCGCTATGGACATGGGTGAAGTCCGCCACGATGGAGTGGGTCAACGTACGGTTGGGGCCGCCGGTCCAATAGGCCGGGTTGCCGGCTCCGAAGAGATTGGGGTTGGTCCCGTTGCTGCGCACCTGGCTGTAACGGCCACTGAGACGATTGGTGTCTGTGAACGAGTGATCGCCGCGGAAGTTCATCTGGTGGCCCGTACTGGAATTGATGCCCTGGCCAAACCAGTTGGCGGTGTTGGTGAATGCCGCGCCGGTTTGATTGGGGAGGGGAAGATAGCTGAGCGCCTTTACTGAGATGGGGTCAAACATGCTCTTGGGCACGAGGTTGCCGGGGAAGGGGTGCCTTTCGACGGCTCCACCGGAACCGGTGAGCGTGTCAAAAGGGTTGAACACGGTCATGAGCTGGCCGGAAGCATTAAAGGTCTGGGAGAAGTCGCCATCGCGCTGGAGGGCGGTGGGCACGCTGATGGTGGAGGCGGTGGGGCTTTCCTGTTTGGTGTATTCGTAAGCCCCGAAGAAGAAGGTCTTGTTCTTGATGACCGGGCCGCCGAAGACACCGCCAAGCTGATCGCGATGGAAAACAGGAATGGCGCGACCGGACCGGTTGGAGAACCAGTCATTGGCATTCAGCATTTCATCGCGGAGGAAGTAGTAGCCAGTGCCGTGGTAGTTATTGGTGCCCGAGCGGGTCACCATGTTAACGACGGCTCCGCCGGTCTGCCCGTATTCGGCGGAGAAGAAGTTCGTCTGCATTTTGAACTCCTGCACGACATCGACGGAGGGAGAAAACTTCAGATCGGTAATGCCGGAGTTCTGCTCCACGGTAGTAACGGTAACGCCATCAACCAAGACATCCGAGGTGGAGTTGCGGGAGCCGTTGGCTACAAAGTTGGTACTGTTATCGCCGCGGCGGCCGCCGGAACCTACGACGCCAGGCGTGAGATAGGCCATGCTGATAGAGTTGCGAGCGAGGTTGGGCAATTGTAATATGTAGCGATTTTCGATAACTTGGCCTAGGTTGGCAATGGTGGTGTTTACCAGGGCGGCGGAGCCCTGCACTTCGACGGTGCTGTTGACATCGCCGATTTGCATAGTCGCATTCATGGTGGCTTGTTGCTGGACCGCAAGCGTGAAACGGCCGCTCGAGAAGCGCTTAAATCCAGGCGCTTCCACAACCAGCACATAGTTGCCAGGCGGCAAGGCGGTTACGACATACCGGCCGTTTTCATCGCTTGTTGAAGTGAAGTTGGTTCCGCGGTCCGCATCGGTTACGACAACACGGGCAGCGGCAATCGACGCATCGGTTCCATCCGTAATCGTTCCGCGAATACTCGCGGTGAACGACTGAGTAAGTGCATTTCCGGCGGCAAGCAGGCACAGTAGCGCGCTCGCGGCCCTCAATCTACGTAGATTCATGTATGGTCCCCTTGCGAGGCTAGTACTCCAACGAGGTACTAACACTCGTAAATGGGGGCAAGTATATATCAAACGGGGACCGCTCAAACAAAGAGGGGCGGCCTAGGTCAGGCCGCCCCTCTTTGTTTGTTGGTTTTTTGCCGCTGGGCGTTACACCAATTTGGCTTTGCGAAGCGGAAGGTCCCGCACGCGTTTGCCCGTGGCAGCAAAGATCGCGTTGGCAATCGAAGGCGCCACGGGGGGGACGCCGGGTTCGCCAACGCCCGCGGGGAGCTCTTTGCTTTCGATCAGATGAATATGCACGTTCTTTGGCGCTTCCGGCAGACGAGCGACCTGGTAGTTGTGGAAGTTCGACTGCTGTACTTTCCCGTCCTTCACCGATATCTCGCTCATCATGGCAATGGAGGTACCGAAGACGGACGCCCCTTCAAACTGTGCCAGCACGCGGTCCCGGTTGTAGGTCTGGCCGGCGTCGACGGCGATGTGCATGTTGGGGATGGTGACGCGGCCGCGTTCATCCACATTCACCTCCGTGACGACGGCGACATAGGTGAGGAAGCTGCGGTGCGCGGCGAAACCCCAGCCATGGCCCTTGGCCGTTTTGCGATTGGCCCAACCAGACTTTTGCGCCACCGTTTCGATGACGTTGCGAAGACGGGCCGTATCAACGGGATAGTCGGTCTGGCTCTGGTTGTGATTCCAGTACTTCATGCCGACCGGGTTCATTTCGATTTTGCGGCCCGGCCCAATCAGAGAAAGGGTGTATTCGATGGGATCTTTCCCGGCGAGGTGCGCCAGTTCGTCGGTAAACGAGTGGAGCGCGAACGCATGGTAGACGTTGGCGACGGCGCGGAGCCAGCCGATGCGGATATGGTTTTTGGCCGGTCCGTTTTCTGCGCGGTGGTTGGGAATATCGAACGGCAGATCGTTCCAGCCCATTCCCATTTCGAGTTCCATGGCATATTCGGCCTTGTCGTCAAAGGTGGTGCCGATGGAAGGGAAGACGCTGCGGTGCAGCCAACTGGTGGGCTTGCCGTTTGCGTCCAGGCCAGCCTTGAGGTACATGCCGGCGGTGGAATGATAGAAATCGTTTCGGATATCGTCTTCGCGGCTCCAGACTACCTTCACAGGCTTTCCGGTCTTCTTGGAAAGGAGCGCCGCTTCCGCGACATAGTCCGGCTTGGACTTGCGGCCGAAGCCGCCTCCAAGCAGGGTGACGTGGCAGATGACGTCCTTCTTATCGATGCCCAGCGCGCCGGCTACGGTTTCCTGCACAGCCTGCGGATTCTGCGTGGCCGCGTGGCATACGACCTTGCCGTCCTTAAACTCGGCCACGGCGGCAGGAGTTTCCATGGGCGCGTGGGAGAGCAGGGGCGTGGAGTAGGACGCTTCATGCACTTTGGCAGCGGAGGCGAAACCGGCATCGACATCGCCCTGCGTCCGAACAACTTTGCCGGGCTGTTTGGCGGCGGCCAGCAACTGGTCCCGGTAGCGGTCGCTATCGTAAGAAGCGTTGGGACCGAGATCCCATTCGATCTTCAGTTTTTTGCGGCCCTGCAGCGCGGCCCAGGTGTGATCGGCCAGGACGGCTACGCCGCCGAGCGGCTGGAAGTTGTGTGGCGGCTTGAAGGGATCGAGCACGATGACGTCCCGCACGCCCGGTACTTTCTTGGCTTCGGAGGCGTCAAATGATGCCATTTTCCCGCCATATACGGGCGAATGTTCAATGCTTGCCACCAACATGCCAGGCATTCTGGCGTCCATGCCGAACGTGCCTTTTCCTTCAATGATGTCCTGCTGATCGACGACCGGCACATTCTTATTGATGTAGCGGTATTCGGATTCCGGCTTGAACTTCAGCGTTGCCTTGTCCGGTACCGGAAGTTTGGAGGCAGCAGCGGCGAGTTCTCCGAAACTGGCCTTTTTGCCCGATTTCGCGTGGACGATAAAGCCGAGTTGGGCTTTGCATTCCGCGGCTGGGACATTCCACTTCTGCGCGGCGGCCTGCTCGAGCATGGTGCGGGCGGTGGCCCCGGCCACCTTCATGATGGCTACGAAATCGCGGATAGAGCAGGAGCCGTCCGTATTTTGTGAACCGTACTTTTCATCACCGATTGCCTGTTCGACGCGTACTTTTTTCCAGTCGGCGTCCAGTTCGTCGGCCACGACCATGGGGAGCGTGGATTTCGATCCCGTGCCCATTTCCGAGCGGTGGGCCACGATGATGACTTCGCCGGTGGGTTGGATGCCCAGGAAGACGCTGGGGTGGAAGGCGGCGTTGTCGGCGTCCGAGGCCCAGGATTCAACGTGAGTGCCAAGGATGAGGGCGCCGGCGCCGAAGGTATATTTCAGGAACGCACGGCGTTCCATGATCTTCAAGGTGCTCATGCTTTCACCCCCGCGGCGGCCTTAATCGCAGTGCGAATACGGCCGTAGGTACCGCAACGGCAGATGTTGCCCTGCATGGCATCGTCAATATCCTTGTCTGTCGGCTTGGGCTTTTCCTTGAGCAAGGAGGCCGCCTGCATGATCTGCCCGCTCTGGCAGTAACCGCATTGCGGCACACTGGCCGCCATCCATGCTTTCTGTACCGGATGCTGGCCCTTGAGACCTTCAATGGTTACTACGCTTTTGCCGGCGGCGTTTGCCATTGTCGTCTGGCAGCTACGAACTGCCTTGCCGTCCACATGGACAGTGCATGCGCCACATAGCCCCATGCCGCAGCCGTATTTTGTACCCGTCATTTCGAGCATGTCACGGAGATACCAAAGCAGCGGCATCTCCGGATCGCCCTCAAACTTGCGGGAGACCCCGTTTACTTTGAGTTGCACCATAGATCCTCCTGGACCTTTTGATTTTACGCCCGAATTTTCAAAATCGGGAGTAAGATCAAGTTGCCATGAAACTCCGGGTTGCCGTCTTGGGTTTGTGCCTCTACGCGCAGACCGACTTTGACGCCGCCAAGAGGAGGGCGCTGGGCGAAGGATTAGTGAAGGACATGCTGCGCGGATCGCGTCCGTTGGGTGACGCGATCGTCCAACGCTACCTGCACGGCGTTTGCGAGCGACTGGCGGGAAAGGCTGGAGTTCCCCTCCAGTTTGAGATCGTGCAGGCTTTCGACTTTCGGGAACCGCTGGGCCTACCGGGCGGCATCGTGATTGTTCCGGCCACGGCGCTACTGGAAAGCGTGAATGAAGCCGAATTGGCGGGACTGATCGCGCACGCTATTGGCCATGCCTCGCACCCGCGCGGCGTGGCGGCGCTAGAGGCGGATGGCTTTGCCCATGTATTTTGGCGTCCGCATTCCGAGCCTCTGCCCCTTGGATTGATTCCGCAGAGTCAGCGTTTGGAGTTGGAAATGGACCGGTTCGGCGCGCGCTTGGCCCAGGATGCGGGGTACGACGCGGGAGGGCTGGAAAGCTTCGTGCGCCGGACGCAGGCTCCAAACGCCGCCCGTTCCTGGATGCCGCCCAAGATGGAACGGCTGGCCGCGCTCGCGCCGTTTGCCGATTCGCCAGGACAGACGACAAGCAGTGCCTTTGTGCACGCCAAAGAGCGCCTTCAGGCCACGATACGGCCGGCGCGGGCGCCCACCCTGCGACGGTAGATCGCTACTCCTGGGCAGGCAGACCCATGGCCGACCATTCTTCTTCGGCCGGACCGTATATACCCGGCACCTGGAGCCCGGCCTGACGCATCAGGACCGTGATCTGTCCACGATGGTGAACTTCGTGTTTGACGAGTGCGTTCAGCACCTGCCATTTCTTCCACGTTTCGCCGTACATGGAAACGTCTTCCGCCAGAGAGTCGTCCGTCCACTGGGCGGAAACCGCCTCCCGCAGGCGACCGGCGACCAGCGAATACTGTTCGGCCAGAGCGGCGACGGTGGAAGGCGGCGGATCGCCCGCGTGTGGTCCGTTTACCTTGATTCCTGCTTCGCCCGGCATTTCGACCAGCGTCAGGATTATGTGCCAGGCCAGGCGGCCAATGGTACGTCTACCGGGTGCAACCGCCTGCGCCAGGGATGCGTCTGTGAGATGGTTCAGGATTTTGCTAGTCATCCCACATTCGAAATTCCATTCCGAAGTAAAGTCCCGGATTGAACGGTACATAATCCCCCGATGGTAACCTGGAGTTTCATGCGTCGCACCGGGTGGCTCCTGCTGGTGTGCTGCCTGGCTTTGGCCGCTGCCGTTGGCTGGGTATACCAACAGCAGAAAGCTCTACAGACCAATGCCGCTCCCAAGAAGCCGGCTCCGCTCCCCGCTGGATTTCAATCCCGGGCCGGAGAAGGTTGGGTTTGGCAGGATACGAAGGGCGGCCGGACCAACGCTGAGGTACGCGCGAAAGAATTTACCCAGCAGGCGGACCCGCCTCGCGTGGATTTAACGCAGGTGGAACTAAAGGTTTTTCACAAAGACGATACGGCTTATGACCTGATTCGCTCCGACAAGGCGGAGCTGCGGACCGAAGATGGCGTTCTGTACGCCGATGGCGAAGTCCGGATGACGATGGGGTTTAAGACGGATCCGCAGGCCAAAGCGCGCCTTATCCATATCAAGACCTCCGGCGTTTCCTACGATACGCAAAGCGGCAAAGTAACGACGGAGCGGCGCGCCGAGTTTGATTTTGAAACGTCGCGCGGAGCCGCGACAGGCGCCACCTACGATCCGGCGACGCGCGAACTGCAGATGCATAAAGATGTCGATCTGGAATGGACCAAAGGGGCTAAGAAAACACGCGTTGCATCGGGGGAGTTGACATACCGGGAGTTGGAATCGAAGATCTACTTAAAACCTTGGTCGCGCCTGGTGCGGGAGACGTTGACCTTAAACGCCGCAAATTCCGTGGTCACGCTGGCCGATGGCGAGATTGACCTTGTGGAATCCGAGAACGCCAAGGGAGAAGACAAGCAGCCGAAGCGGGCGCTGGAGTATGCGGCGGATCATTTGGTGATGCGGTTCGCGGATAAAAACGCGATTAACCGGATCGAAGGCGAGCACAATGCACGGCTGGTGACAAAATCCGACACGGGACGTACGGTGGTGACGGCGCAGCGCGTGGATATGGATTTCGATACTCCGGGCGGAGACAGCGTGCTGACGAAGGCGGTCGCAAGGGGCGGAACGACCGTAGAGAGCACGCCGCAGAAGACGGCGACGCGGATTATGCGCTCCGAGATAGTAGATCTGGTGATGCGTCCGGGCGGAGACGAGATTGAAACCGTTACGACACAAACACCAGGAGAGGTAGAGTTCCTGCCGCGCGCGCCGGGTGAGCGTTACCGCAAGATGAACGGCGAGCGGTTCTGGATCACCTACGGGCCGAGGAACCAGCTGGAAAAATTCCGGGCGGCCAAGGTGACGACCTACACAAAAGGCAAACCGGTTGAAAAGGGAAAGCCGGCCAATCCGGACTCGAAGACCACGTCCGAGGATTTGCTGGCCACTTTCGACCCGAAAACTGGCGATATGAGCCAGCTGGAACAGTGGACTAACTTTCAATATGAAGAAGGCGACCGGCGGGCGAAGGCCGATCACGCAAAGCTGGAACAAGCGGTTGAACGCATCACGCTGACAGGGACAGCGCGCATATGGGATCCGACGGGTTCGACGGACGCGGCACGGATTGAGTTGGACCAGAAGTCGGGCGATATGGTGGCAACGGACAAGGTGGTATCGACGCGCTTGCCGGACAAGAAAGCGGCGAAGCCGAAAGGGTCACTGATTGATTCGAGCGAGACGATCCAGGCGCGCGCGGCGCGGATGACGACGAAGAACAACAATAGCTGGATCCGTTACGAAGGCAGCGCGACTCTGTGGCAGGGCGCCGACAGGATGGAAGCCGATACGATTACCATTGACCGGAAAGCCCAACAGTTGCAGGGCGTGGGCAAGGTATTTACGCAGACGCGCGAGCGCCCGAAAGCGAATGCCAAACAACCGCAGGCACAGCTATTCACACTGGTCCGCGCTCCGGAGATGGAATACCGGGAGAGCGAAAAACTGGCCCACTACAAGGGCGGGGTCAGCCTCATCCGCGGCGATCTGAAGGTCAAGTCCCAGGAGTTGCGGGCGTGGTTTTCGAAAGATGATCCGAAGACGCCGGAGGATGAGGGGAACTCGCTGCAGCGTGCGAACGCAGATGGGAATGTGGACATTCTGCAGACCTCCGCGGACCGGACGAGAATTGGCAAGAGCGATCACGCGGTCTATGAGATTGCCGAAGGAAAAGTGGTCCTTTCCGGCGGGACGCCGGTGTTCACCGATTCGGCGCAGGGAACGACGCGCGGGCAGACCATCACGTGGTTCGCCGACAATGATAGGTTGCTGGTGGATGGCGCTGCGTCCGAACCAACGGAGAGCCGGCTAAAGCGAAAGAAGAAGAGCGGCAAGTGATGCGTGTTCTGGAGACGAAGGAAATATCGAAGTCGTACCGCGGCCGGAAAGTGGTGGACAACGTTTCCGTCAATGTGGCGCAGGGCGAGGTGGTAGGACTGCTGGGACCCAATGGCGCTGGGAAAACTACCAGTTTCTACATGATCGTCGGCCTGATCAGCCCGGACTCCGGCCAAGTGACCGTGGACTCCGACGACATCACATCGCTTCCTATGTATAGGAGAGCCCGGCGCGGCATTTCCTACCTGCCGCAGGAGGCCAGCGTCTTCCGGAAATTAACGGTGGAAGAGAACCTGATGGCCATCCTGGAAACGTTGCCCATGGATGGACGGCAGCGGCGGGAGAGGATGAACCGGCTGATTGAACAGCTGGGGTTGGAGACGGTGCGGGCATCGAAAGGCTATATGCTCTCCGGCGGTGAGCGCCGGCGGACGGAGATCGCGCGTAGCCTGGTTATCAATCCGGCTTTTCTGCTGCTCGATGAACCGTTCTCCGGCATCGATCCGATTCAGGTGATTGAACTGCAGCGGATTATTTCCGATCTGAAAAGAAGCGGCATCGGCATCCTGATCACCGACCACAACGTACGCGAGACCCTGGCCGTAACGGACCGCGCCTATATCATCAATAGTGGTAAGATTTTTCGCACTGGCTCCCCGAACGAGCTGGGCCAGGATCCAGAGGTAAAAAGGATCTACCTGGGCGACAATTTCCGGCTAGGCAACTAGCCGCTCCAGGCAGGTTACGAAGTGGAAGCGATGTACACTTGGGCGCGGGGATGGCTCGAAAAACCGTATTAAGACCGATTGTTCGCAAGTTGCCTACGAAAGCCAAGGAAGGGCAATTTGAAACGCTGGAGGCCGCTCGGGCTCGCGTTACGGAACTGGAAGAGCAACAGGCGTTGTTGCGTAAACAGTTGCGTGAGGCGCGGCGGCAGAGCCGCACGGCCCAAATCGATACGGAGTTTGCGCTGGAGTTGGAACGCCGCCGGTCCCAGGAGTTGGAAGAGGCGTATTACGACACCGTACTGCGGCTGACGCGGGCCTCCGCTTACAAAGACCGTGAAACAGGTGCACATATTCAACGCGTGAGCCACTATGCCAGGGTGCTGGCGCGGCGCCTGGGCTGGGACAAGGAGGATCAGGAATTGATCTTCCGGGCAGCCCCGATGCACGATGTCGGCAAGATAGCGATTCCGGACGACCTAATCCGGAAGCGGGGTTCTCTGGATGGCGGCGACCGGCAGGTGATGGAGGCCCATACATTGATCGGGGCCAACTTGCTGGAGGGCTCCAATTCCCGGCTGCTGGATATGGCGCGGGAGATCGCATTGACGCATCACGAGCATTGGGACGGCACGGGCTACCCACACCATCTGGTGGGCGAACAGATTCCGATCGCGGGACGCATCGTCATGCTGAGCGACCACTATGACGCCTTGCGAAGCCGGCGCAGCTACAAGCGCGGCATCGACCATGAATCAACATGCCGCATCATACTGGAGGGCGACGGACGCACGATGCCTTCGCATTTCGATCCCATGCTATTGGAAATCTTCGCCAAAGCTCACGGTGAGTTCGAGTTGATTTTCGAGCAGTATAAGGACGAGAGCCAGAGGTAGCTGTGGTATCCGGCCGCATGCAGGGCCCCGGCGTCCCCCTCCGGCAATTCATGGACGGTCCCGTTCCTTCCGGCGGAAACTAATCGTGCCGCACGCGTGGGCGGCGGCAGGCGGGCTGCCGCTCTATGATGGGATTCCGCGCAACGGCGCAAGGATATACGACTTCACGCGCTACAGTAGCCGCGCGGCAAAGTTGTTCTCGCCGTGCACGTCCGTTAAGCGGAAGTCACGGCCCTGGAAGAAGTAGGTAAGCTTTTTGTGGTCGATGCCGAGCAGGGTTAACAGCGTCGCATGTAAATCATGCATTGTGACGGGGTCCTGCGTCGCGCGCAGGCCGATTTCATCGGTTCCGCCAATCACCTTTCCTCCCTTGATGCCGCCGCCGGCCATCCACACGGTAAAGCCGTAGGGGTTGTGGTCCCGGCCATTGCGATTGCCGCTCCCGCCTTCGGCGCCGTCCGTAAACGGCGTCCGGCCAAAGTCGCCGCCCCAAAGCACCACCGTGTTCTCCAAGAGGCCGCGCGACTTCAGATCCGCCAACAGACCGGCTATCGGCTTATCGACCTTTTGCGCCATAAACGCGTGATTCTGGTCGCACTGGTTATGCCCATCCCAACCTACTTCAGAGCCTTTTTTGCCGCCCGAATAGAGTTGGACGAACCGCACGCCGCGCTCCACCAGCCGACGCGCCATCAGGCACTGCATACCGAACTCGGAAGTCATATTGTCGTCCAGACCATAGAGCTTACGAGTGGCGGCTGTCTCGCTGGAAATATCGGCAACTTCTGGAACCGACATCTGCATCTTGAAGGCGAGCTCGTACGAGGCCATGCGCGCTGCCAGTTCGCTATCTCCGGCACGGGCATTTTTGTGGTCCGTATTGAACTGTTGCAGGAGATCAAACATCCGCCGCTGCTCCGCCGCCGCAATTTCTTCAGGGCGGTTCACATTGAGGATTGGTGG
>DASTML010000238.1:0-10297 GCA_035714175.1 Bryobacteraceae bacterium
CCGATATCCATACCGGATCCGGCCCCGCCGCCAACGCGAACTGCAGGAATTCGCGGCGCAGCATCGCCGGTCTACTTTACCGGAGAATACGCCGTTGCCTTGTAAAGCGCTACCTGGAAAAATGCGTTGATCTGCCCATGCTCCGCGATCGACTCTGTACGCACCCGGATCCATTCTTCATCCGCCTGGAACTTTGCCCATGCCGTTTCCCGGGCGCCTAGCGAGTCAAACGGCGTGAAATAGACCAGGTTCGGCATCCGCTCGCCAAATAGTGCCGAAGTGTACAGCACTGGATGAATCCCGCATTGGTGGAAAATCGGAATCTCGGGTCCTTCAAAACGGTCGTGCAGCGCCTTCAATTGCCGATAAGTCGGCGCATGGTAGCTCCGCAGTTCGTACACGCGGGGTTTCGCTCCTCCCGGCTTCAGAGAAGGCGAGTAGGGCGTCGCCTCCAGCAGGGACTGCGTGAAATGCTCATAAGGGGGTTCCACATGGTCCTCCCAATAGCCAAGCGCCGCCCGCATGTCGGCATCCGCGCGCATGGCCGCCCGCGTATTCTGCCATTCCGAGAAGGACCCCCATTCGGCTACGACCGCAACCTGTGGCAGGTGGTCCGCTACGATCGCGTCCATTACCAGAGCCGCTCCGCCTCCGGTTAGCCGCGTATAGGCCGGCAGCCAGGCTTCTTCCAGCCATCCGTGCAGGCGGCTTCCCTGGCTTGAATTCTTCAAATAATACTGCTCGAACGTGTACAGCTTAGTGTTCGCGTGGTTCATGGGAATAGTCGTACCCCGACGCGCCGCAGTCGCGGAATCGCTTGTGGGGGAATCATAATGAACAGAGTACCGTCATGAGGGCACTCCTTGTCGTAATGTTTCTGGCCGCGTTGGCCGCATTTACCGCGGACTATCGCCCTCCCGCGGGCGTCCGCCCAGTCGTCAAACGGCCCGGAGGCGAATCCATTCTGCCGGGCGGCCGCTCGATCGCTCCCCTTGGCCGCCAGTATCAGACCGGTCCCGGTCCCTGGGGCCTTGCCATTTCGCCGAACGGGAAGCGGATCGTATCCGCCGATGGCGGTCCGCGAGGGTTCTCCCTCAGTCTGCTGGAGAATCGTACGGATGGTTGGCGCATCGATCGCAAGGAAGCGGTCCGGAAGGCCGACGACGCACCCGAATCGGACGATGAGTTTCGCTCCGTATTCATGGGCCTCGCCTTCGAAAACAACGACGATATTTACGCCAGCGAGGGCAATTCCGGCCGCGTACGTCTTCTCGACATCACCACGGGCAAGCGCAAGCAACTCTACGACCTCAACACGGGTGGTTTCTCGGACTCCTACACCGGAGACATTGCGCACGACCCGAAGCGCCGCCTCCTCTATGTTGTGGATCAAGCCAACTTCCGTGTCGCGATCATCGACACCCGCAAACAAGCCATCATTGCGAATGTCCGTACCGGCCGCCTGCCGTTTGCCATCACTCTTTCCCCGGACGCGAAGCGGATCTACGTCACCAACATTGGCATGTTTGAATACAGTCCCATTCCGGGCGCGAGCCGTTCGGATGCGCGTGCGACTGGCCTCCCGTTTGCCGCCTTCGGGTTTCCGTCCAAGGATGCGGAACAGGGCGCCGAACGAACCAACGGCGCGGGACAAGCGGTGCAGGTTCCAGGGTTGGGCAATCCGAACGTGAAGGAGTCCAATTCACTCACTGTCATTGACGTCGAAAATCCGGCCTCACCCGAGATTCTTGCCTTCATCCCCACCGGACTCCCCTTTGGACAGGGACGCCATGGAGGTTCCAGTCCGAGCGCTGTTGCCGCTCACGACTCCCATATCTATGTCGCCAACGGCCACAACGACTCCATCACGGTCATTAACGCCAAAACATTGCAGGTAGAAGAACAAATCCTGCTTCGCATTCCTGGCCTCGAACATCTGCGTGGCATCTTGCCCACCGGTCTTACGATTGACGGTCACACCCTCTATGTCGCCGAAGCCGGCATCAATGCCGTTGGGGTTGTCGATCTGAGGGCCCGCAAGCAGGTGGCGCATCTGCCGGCCGGCTGGTTCCCCACGCGTATCGCAGTGCGGGACGGTTCTCTGTACGTCACCAACGCGAAGGGCCATGGCATCGGTCCCAATGCGTCAATGACTAAGCCATTCGATGCCAGCTTCATCACGGACCAGCGGCGCGGAACGATTTCTATCTATCCTATTCCGGACCACGCCGACCACGCCAAGCACACTGCCCGCGTCTTCCAACTCAATGGGTTCAATAAGCCCGTCCCCGCGCCCAAACTCCCCGAGGCCATTCAATACGTCGTCGTCATCGTCAAGGAAAACCGGACCTTTGACGAGGTCTTTGGCGATATCGTGTCCGCTTCGAATGCACCCGTGAATGGGGCGTGGGATCTCGCCCGCTACGGGCAATATGCCGTTGTCACCGGCGACCGGGGCGCGTTCCAATCGCGCGCATCGCTAAAAAATGTGGCTGTGACGCCCAACCATCACGCGCTCGCCGAGCAGTTCGCTTTTAGTGACAACTTTTACGCCGATTCCGAGGTTTCCGTGGATGGCCATCACTGGCTGGTAGGCAGCTATCCCAACGCCTGGACGGAATCCACACTGATGGCCGCCTATGGCGGGAAGAAAAACTTCCGCTTCCCCACCTCCGCGCCGGGACGCCGCCTCTTCGCGGAAAGCAACAGTTCGGTCCATCCCGAAGAGCAATTGGAGGCGGGAGCGCTCTGGCACCATCTGGAAAAGTTCAACATCCCGTTCCGTAACTTTGGGGAGGGGTTTGAACTTGCGGGAATCGAAGAAGGGCCGGGGATGAAGCCAACGGGGGGCCGCTTTCTGACGAACGTCCCCATGCCGGACCCGCTGTTTCGCAACACGTCGCGCGAATACCCGGTCTACAACACGAACATTCCCGATCAATTTCGCGCCAATGCCTTCATTGCGGAGATGGAACGGCGGTACATCGTGGGCAACGAAAAGCTTCCTCGATTCATTTACGTCCACCTGCCGAATGACCATACCGCCAAGCCGCGGCCCGAAGATGGCTACCCATATGCGGCCTCCTACGTGGCGGATAACGATTACGCGTTGGGCCGTATCATTGAGTTCCTCAGCAAAAGCCCCTGGTGGAAACAAATGGCGGTCTTCGTAACCGAAGACGATGCGCAAGGCGGCGTCGATCACGTGGATTCCCACCGTACGCTGCTCCTGGTCGCCAGCCCCTATGCCCGGAAGAACTACGTTTCCAAAACGAATGTCAGCTTCCCAGGCCTTTTGAAAACCGCTTTCCAGCTCCTCAAGCTCCCTCCCTTGAACCTTTACGACGCAACCGCGGCGGACCTTTCCGACGTCTTTACAGATAGCCCGGATTTCACGCCCTATGCCGTCAAACCCATTCGTTCCGAACTTTTTGACCCGGCCAAGGCCAAGGATCCACTCGATCCCAAGCCCGGCCCCCGCATGGATGACCCCAAAGTCCTCCGTGAACAACACCAGCAACCCTGACAGTTTCGATACAATGCCGTCATGAAATGGCTACTCGCCGTCACGGCGGGCGTGTGTCTGTCCGCCGCCGAAACTCCGGCTGAGTTCTTTGAGACCAAGGTCCGTCCAGTATTGGCCAAGAACTGCTTCTCCTGTCATACCCAGACGAAATTGGGAGGCCTCGCCATGGCCTCGCGTGAAGATCTATTGAAAGGTGGAAAGACTGGCCCCGCCATCGTCTCTGGCGATCCGGAGAAAAGCCTCCTCGTTCTTGCCATCACGCACCAACACGAACGATTCAAAATGCCGCCCTCCGGCGCAAAGATGGACGAAGTTTCCATCGGTCACATCAAACAGTGGATTCGGGATGGAGCCGTCTTCCCCGAGGGACCCGGTACAAAGCAGGCGGGTAAGCAATATATCGTTACCAAGGAACAGCGCCAGTGGTGGGCGTTCCAGCCCGTAAAAAATCCCGCCCCGCCAGCCGTGAAGAACAAAGCGTGGGGCAAGAGCCCGATTGATGCGTTTATCCTTGCCGCTTTGGAAGCCAAGGACAAAAAGGGGATGGGCCCGGCCGACCGTCGGACGCTGATCCGTCGCGCTACCTTGGACCTCACCGGCCTGCCGCCCACCGCGTCCGAAATTGATGCATTCCTTGCCGACAAATCGCCCGACGCCTTCGCCAAGGTTGTAGATCGCCTCTTGGCTTCTCCGCACTATGGCGAACGTTGGGGACGTGTCTGGTTGGACGTGGCACGTTATTCCGACGACAAGCTCAACTCCACCATGGATGAGCCTCGTCCAAACGCATTCCGCTATCGCGATTGGGTAGTCCAGGCCTTCAACAAGGACATGCCCTACGACACCTTTGTGAAGGCGCAGATTGCAGGTGACCTGCTGGGCAAACCAGAACTCATTGCGGGCACGGGTCTTTATGGGCTCAGTCCGGAGTTTCAGGATGATCGTGTCGACGTCACTACTCGCGGCTTTCTTGCGCTGACCGTCGCCTGCGCCCAATGCCACGATCACAAATTCGACCCGATTCCCACCAAGGACTACTACTCCTTGCTCGGTGTTTTTAATAGCTCAAAGCAGAACGAATATCCTTTGGCTGACAAAGAGGCGGTGGAGGCGTGGACGAAGAAGAAAAAGGAACTGGACAAAGCCAAGGAAGATCTCACCAACTTCTACGCGAAGCAAACCGAACAACTCTCGGAAATATTCGCTGCCAAGGCGGACAAGTATCTGCTCGCCGCGCAGGATAAAGGCCCGTATGACGGCCTGGATGGGGAAACCATCCAGCGCTTCCGGAACTACCTGAAAAAGAAGGATCGCTTGGCGAAGATAGCCGATTCCCCCGCTGTCTTTCGCGCCGAACTTATCGCCGTCCAGGAAGAAAAGAAGCAGATCGATGAAAAGAACAACATTCGCCTCGGCGGCTCCCGCGAGCGCGGCGACCTCTCCCAGGCCGATCTTCTCTCTCTCGCGCCGGACAAGTTCTATCTCTGGCGGGATTTCTATCGCAACGGCGGTGTCTTTAACTATGGACCTGGGAAGATCGATCGCTTTATCGAAGGGCAGTGGCGGGAACACCTCGGGCTCTTGAAGCAGATCGTGGAAACCGCCGAAAAGGCGCTCCCGGAGCAGTACCCCTTTCTGCACGCAATGGCCGACAACGATAAGCCGAAAAACGAACATATCTACATTCGGGGTAACCGCGCCAATCTGGGAGAAGAGGCCCCGCGTGGTTGGTTGACCATCCTTTCTCCCGAAGGCGGTCCGCCGCGCTTCGAGAAGGGAAGCGGCCGTTTGGAACTCGCGGAGCGGATTGCTAACAAGAACAACCCGCTGACCGCGCGCGTCATGGTCAACCGCATCTGGCAGGGACACTTCGGGGAAGGCATCGTGCGCTCCACATCCAACTTTGGTCGCCTCGGGGAAGCGCCGTCCCACCCGGAACTGCTCGACTGGCTCGCGACGAAGTTCATGGAGAAGAATTGGTCCATCAAGGCCATGCACCGGGAGATCATGCTCTCCTCCACCTATCAGATGGCTACTGGCAACATCGAAGGCGAGAACCGTCTGCTCGAACAATTTCCGGCGCGCCGCCTGGATGCCGAATCGCTCAGGGACTCCATCCTCTCTGTCTCCGGGCGTCTCAATAGCGAACTCGGCGGCAAGGCGTTTCCGTTGGAAGACGTCAAACAAAACCGGCGTACCGTCTATGGGTATGTCAGCCGCCGCCGGACAGATACCATGCTCAATCTGTTCGACTTTCCGAATCCCAACGCCACCAGCGAAAAGCGTGTAAATACAGACGTGCCGTTGCAGCGCCTGTTCCTTTTGAACAGCTCTCTCATGGCGGATTCCGCGGAAGCGCTCGACAAGAAAGTGGAAGGATCAACCCCTTCCGAGCGCATTCAGAACGGCTACCGTGCCATCTTTGGCCGTACTCCCACTAAGGCGGAAACGGACCTTGGCGTGCAATTCACAAAAGCTGGTGGGGAAGCCTGGCCCGAATACTGGCAAGTCCTGATGGCGACCGACGAATTTTTGATGGTGAGGTAAGGAACTATGATGACCCGGCGTGAACTACTACAGACCGTGGGAATGGGCTTCGGCGGGTGTGGCCTCGCCAGCGCGGCGGCCACAACGCACTTCCCTGTCAAAGCGAAGCATGTCATCTTCATCTTCCTGAACGGCGGCCCTTCGCAGGTCGATACCTTTGACCCCAAGCCCATGCTGCAGAAGTATCACGGCAAACCGATGCCGGCCGGGCCGAATCTGAAGACCGAACGCAAAACCGGCAATCTGCTGGGCTCCCCGTTTACCTTCAACCGTTGCGGCAAGAGCGGGATTGAAGTCAGCGAAATCTTCCCGCGCATCGGGCAAAACATTGACGAATTTGCCGTCATCCGCTCCATGTATACGGACCGCCCGAATCACGAGCCTTCCCTTCTCATCATGAACTGCGGCGTGCCGCTGCCCGGCAAACCCTCCATGGGCAGTTGGCTCTCCTATGGCCTGGGTTCCATGAACAAGAACCTGCCCGGGTTCGTCGTTCTTTGTCCCGGTGTTCCTGTCATCGGCAGCCAGCTCTGGACCTCCGCCTTCCTCCCGGCCGTTCATCAAGGCGTGCATTTGGAAACGAAGGATAAGGACGTGCGCAAGCTCGTTCCCTACATCACGCCCCGCCGGTCCGCCGAAGAGCAGCGGAAGCAGATGGACCTCCTCGCGTCTCTCAATAAGCTGCAATCGGAGAGCAAATTTGAAAGCGGCGTGGAGTCCATGGAAGTTGCCTTCCGCATGCAGAAAGAAGCCCCGGAAGTCTTTGATATCTCCAAGGAACCCGAAAAAGTCCGCGAACGCTACGGCGACACCGAAGTCGGCCGCGGCTGTCTCATGGCTCGCCGCATGGTCGAAAAGGGCGTTCGCATGGTGCAGATCTATCACGGCAACGGCCAGCCCTGGGACAATCACGACGACATCCAGATTCACCGCAAGCTCGCCAATGAGGCCGATCCTGCCATCGGTGCCCTCATCGAAGACCTGCGCGACCGCGACATGCTCAAGGAAACCATCGTCCTCGTCGGCGGCGAATTTGGCCGCACGCCCAGCGTCGAAGTCAGCGGTCTGGTCAGCCATCAAAACGGGCGGGATCACAACAACCACGGCTATTCCATGATTGTTGCCGGCGGCGGTTTCAAGGGGGGCATCACCTACGGCGCTACGGACGATTTCGGCTTCAAAGCTGTCGAAAAACGCGTTTACGCCCACGACCTCCAGGCCACCATGCTCCACCAGATGGGCATCGATCATACCCGTCTCACCTACCGCTACGGCGGCCGCGACTTCCGATTGACCGACGTGGGCGGAGAAGTCATTCACGATCTGATCGCATAACAACGCGAATGGCGAACCCCCCGATTCGCGTCGATCACAACTATCTCTATTACCAGGACGGAGCGCATCTGCTCCGTCCCCCAAACGGCCGACCACCCCTGTGACTTCGAGGTGGCCACAACCGGCATCGCTCACTCGACAGAGCCGGCGAACGAACCCATTCCGCCCACTCCGTCCCGCTACTACGAAGTGGGCCGTCTTCTAATCATCCCCATGGTGCCGCCCGCTCGGGGGAGCAAGCTCTGGCACGAACGCTACATCCTCCACTTCGCCAACATCAGCCATTGGACATCCCCGCCGGATCTTCCCCTCACGCCTCCGGAACTCCGCGCCATCGCGGATCGTATCGTGCGCTATCAGCAAGTCGGCGTTCGCGGTCTCTAATTCGTGGGAATCAAAACCGGCGCGCCCTGGTCTTTCACCAGCAGCACCAGAAACTTCGCCGGTTTCGTCTGGCTCGCATTTCTGCCCACTGTGTGTACATCCTGCGGGCCTTCGTAGAACGTTTGCCCCGGTCCCAGCGTCACCGGCTTCCCGCCCTGCACCTGCATCACAATCGTGCCTTCCAGCACATAAATAAATCCATGCGCGTTGTGCCGGTGCACCGGATCTTTCCCGCCGGGAGGATACTCCACCAGGACCATCTGCCCTTCTTTCCCCGGAATGTTCGCAAACGGCTTCGATTCTAACGGCGTGACCTTCGTCTCCTGGCCCGCTAATGCCAGGCTCAACATCAGTAAAAGCTGTTTCATTGCCGTGCCTCCAGCCAAGCCGCGAGAGGAGTCGCTCCCACCATCGGATTCGCGCCCGGCGTCAACGAACTATCGTCCAGCAGCGCTCCGAAATAGCGCGCCATGTCATCGGTCACCACCGTGCGTCCAAGCTGACGGCCCAGGTCGTCCAGCCCGCGCGCTTCCGGCCCCGCGATTTCCACCATCCTGTTCGCCGGAGAAGCCAGCGCCACCTCCCGCAACGCCGCAACCACGTCGCTCGCCGCAACCGGTTGCAACTTGGCCGAAGTCAACCGCGCCGTCCCGTCCGCCGTACCCGCGTCCACAATCGCGGCCAAAAATTCAAAGAACTGTGTCGCGCGCAGTATCGTGTAGGGCGTCGGTCCGGACGCAATCAATCCCTCCTGCGCCACCTTCGCCCGCATATATCCGCTATCCAACAACCGGTCCGCCCCCACCACGGAAAGCGCCACGTGGTGCCGGACCCCAGCCGCCGCCTCAGCAGCCAAAAGATTCTTCGTCGAAACCGTGAAAAACTCCATCACGGGTCCATCCGCAAACGAAGGTGAATTGGAAACATCCACCACCGTTTCGGCTCCCGCCAGCGCCGCCGCCAAGCCCTCTCCCGTCAACGTGTTCACGCCGCTTGAAGGCGACGCCGCCGTCACCTCGTGCCCGCGCTCCCGCAACTGCCGCACCAATTGCGACCCAATCAATCCGCTGCCGCCAATCACAACGATTTTCATAACTGTCCTTTCCGCCACCGCCCGTATCTCAGCCGGTGTACCCGCTAAGACCAGTCACGTTTGGCGTTTGTGACAGCGTTCAGCCAAAAATCGTCAATTTCGCCGGATTCATAACCCAGAGAATCTGGCCAATCCCCTCCGCGGTCGCTTCAAGCGTAGCCAGCGCCAGCGGTTGTCCGCCCTGCAGGATCAAAACCGATGGCTGCCCATTCATATTTCGCCACTTCATCTCCGCGCCCACCCAGAAGTGCTTGGCCACAGCGGTCAGGAACTTCGCCACGCGTTCGCGGCCCACCACGGGCGTCCTTGACGCGCGCGCCGCCCCGCCGCCGTCGGAATAGGAAACCACATCCGCGGCCAGCATCGATTCCAACTCCGCCGTGTCGCCCCTCTGCGCCGCGTCGATAAACGCCCGCAACAACCTTTCCTGTTCCGCACCGCTCACCGGAGCCCGCCGCTCCTCCGTCACATGGCGCCGCGCCCGCGTCACCAACTGCCGCGCATTGGCTTCGCTCCCCTGTAGCACCTCCGCAATGCGCCCGTAGTCGTAGTCAAACGCCTCGCGCAACACATAGGCGGCCCGTTCCGTCGGCGTTAACTTCTCCATGAGCATTAATACCGCAAACCCCAGCGCCTCTCCCCGCTCCGCTCCCAGCGTAGGATCGCTTTCCGTATCCACCGGCTCCGGCAGCCACGGACCCACATACGTCTCGCGCCGCAGCCGGGCCGACTGCGCCACATTGATCGCCAACCGCGTCGCCGTCGTGGCCAGGAACGCCTCGGCGTCCTTCACCACGCTTCGGTCCGCGCCCTGCCAGCGCAGCCACACTTCCTGCACCACGTCTTCCGCTTCGGCTGCCGTCCCCAGAATGCGGTACGCAATCCCAAATAAACGCGGCCGCACGCTCAGAAAGGCCGAAAGGCCCTCTGCAATTGGTGTTTCGTGCGGTTCGCTCGGCTGCATCTCCCCCATCGTAGTCCATCGGCCCATGTACAATCGAATACGAATACCGCTAGGCCGCGCCGCCTCCGGCTAGCCTTTTTGCATCGTTGCAAGCCAATTCCGCGCAACGTATACTCGCGCAATCGAAGTATCGCGAAAGGAAAATGACGGATCATTATGGCAACAAATTGTTGTTCCATTGCTCTGCTTTCCCTCCTCGCCTGCGCCGTTGCAGCGCAGGATTTCCGGGGCAGGGTACAGGGAGTAGTTACGGATGCTTCCAATGCGGCGGTTCCACAGGCAACTGTCACTCTCACCAACTCGAATACCAAAATCTCCACCGTCCGCAACGTAGACGCCTCCGGCCGGTATCTTTTTGATTTTGTCGAACCCGGCGTCTATACTCTGACGACGGAAAGCGCCGGTTTTGGCCGATTTTTGCAGGAAAATATCCAGGTATTAGTCCGCT
>DASTML010000239.1:0-4299 GCA_035714175.1 Bryobacteraceae bacterium
TGAAAAACGCGGATTGTTGTTTGTTCCAAGGCACGAAGCGGGACCAATCCCGTTCAATCCGCATATTCGGACGGTGGTATCTGGCGGCGGCGGAGGTGGGGGGCCAGATGCCTTTTACTGGAGTGGAACAAGCAAAGGCGATGCGAGCTACACGCAACCACCGACCTCGACGTTCTATTCGATGCATACCGACGCTTACGGTGTACCGATCACGATTGGAGCGGCGGGAACGGTCACGAAGCTGGCGATCAAGGCGCGGTCCTCGTCCGGCACGATCACGGCCAAGCTCGCGCTGTATGACAACTCAGGAAACCGAGTTACGGACTCAGGCGAGGCGGCAATCAATATCACAACTACGCCGGGTTGGTTTGAACTAACGCTTGCCACGCCGAAAGCCGTCTCAGCGGCGACGTATCAGCTTTGGTGGAGTGGTAGCAGCACAAACCTGCAAATCTATTACGACGCGGATTTCAACGGACTCTCAAAGGGCGGCGTGGCTTACGCTTCGTTCCCTCCTGCAACGATTACAACCCCAGGGACGGAAACAAATACCGGATTCGGCGGGAGGGTCTATGTGGATTAAGCATCTTCTTTTGCTTGCGCTGACGACCATTCCGACGTTTGCAGCAACGCTCTATTGCGGCGTCGGCGCGAGCGGGAGCGGGGCGAATTTTGCCAACCTGGCGGCGTTGCCAACCACGTTAAGCACGGCGGGGAACACGTACGTTTTGACGCCAGGCAGCGGTTATCCGGTTTTCACGGTGACGGCGGCGAACGTGACTGTTCGCGTTGCCCAGGCTGCGCTGGATAGTGGAGTAACAGGTTGGAACTCCAGTTACGATACCGGTAAAGCAGTCTTCGTGAGTGCTGGGGACGGGATTAACTTTACCGGCGCGACCGATAACACTGGTGCATTTACCTTCAGCGGGGGATCGGCGGCCCGGCGCGGAATCAAAGTCTCTTTTGCCAGTGGGCAGGGAATCAACTTCAACAATGGCGGGGCACTTTCCGTGGTGGAGTATATCGAATTTGGCGGACCGGGTGGCGACGCGGATTACTTCTATCCCTCCAGTGTTTCGGGCATTTCGGCCTGGGGCGACGAAGCCAAAGGGGCGATCTATCGCGGCAATGAAGTTTATGGGTGTGATACCCTGATTGATGCTAGTTGCGATAATCAGATCATTGAACACAACTACCTGCATGGCTCGCGGTCCACGAATCCAGACGTTCATTCCAATGTTTACCTATTTTCCGGGCCGGTCACGAACATTACATTCCGTTGGAACAAGCTGCGGAACTATAACGCAGAGGGAATTCTACTCACGGCTTTCGCGGGGAATCCTTCTAAGGTTTACATTTACGGCAACGACGCGGCCTCCGCCACGGGCGACTTGCCGCGTTTTCTGGAAATCCGCCAGGATTACAGCTTCACCAATATCTACGCATGGAACAATACCGGCGTGGATCTGAGTGGCGGGTTTATTCTCAACCGCACCACGGAGACGGGCGGGCAATGCAAAGACTGTGGGGCCACCAACAATATCGGCGTGAATGCGGGCAGCACTTACACCGGCATGAACGCGAGCAATAACACCGAGGGATCGGATGAATCGATCTTCACCGATTACGCCAGCGGAGACTTCACCCTGGCTGCCGCTCTTGCCGGGGTGGCAGGTGACACGGCTGGTGACTACGATCTGGATATGCTCGGCAATACACGCGGGGCGGATGGAACTTGGGACCGTGGGGCCTACGAATACGTCTCAGGCGGTGGCGACGTGACAGCACCAACCTTGAGCAGCGCGACGATTGGAACGGGCGGAACGTCAATCACGCTGGCTTTCAATGAAACTGTCACGATGGGCGGCGGTGGTAGTAGTGGCTTTACCGTTTCGCTTTCCGGCGGTGCGGCAACTCTCAGCTATTCCAGCGGCTCTGGCACTTCCTCACTTGTTTACACGATCTCGCGCACGGTTTACCAAGGCGAGACAGGCACGATCAGCTACACGCAACCGGGCAACGGCGTGGAAGATTCCAGCGGCAATGATCTGGCGACATTCTCTGGAACAAGCCTGACGAATAGTTCGACACAACAGAGCGGCGGCGGAAGCCCATCGGCATCCGGCACAGTTCGCGCCACAACCGCCCGCGTCGGAACCCTGCGAGGTGTTCAATGACGACGGCGCATTGCAACCAATCCGAGGACGCCGCCCGCGAGAAGCAGCGCGGTTGCCCCACCATCGGGAGTGTTGACGTAGGCCA
This sequence comes from Bryobacteraceae bacterium, assembly GCA_035714175.1. Taxonomy (GTDB): domain Bacteria; phylum Acidobacteriota; class Terriglobia; order Bryobacterales; family Bryobacteraceae. Next base: position 2,263 of record DASTML010000239.1, read on the forward strand.
GCTCGTCCATCGTGTAGAGGTAAAGCCTATCAATCGCGACCGGCGCATCCCAATCCAATCGAATGCTGTAAATCGGCGGCAGCGGCTCATCCTTGCTGTTTCGCGGGCCGAGCATTCCTCCAGTGTTCTGATACCAGCCATTGCCGAGAACGCCCAAGTCCGAAGAGTAAAACGTCTGCGAAATCATTTCCGCACCGAACTGGTCAAACGCGGTCAAGGTGTAGGCACTTCCCAAGCCCAAGCTGAAGGCATCAATGTGGAAGGCTCGAACTGGCGCATAGTTGAAATTGAAAGTGAAAGTTCCGGTGTCAGCAATCGACGCAGACGGCGTGATTCCGTTCGCGTCAACAAACGGAATGCCTGTTGTGTTTCGCGTGTAAGTCCATCCGCCAAGTCCGACTTCAAGGTATTGATCGGCGTCTTGTCCTTCCGGTGCGCCAAGAAAGTTCAGGTCGAAATCAATCGCTCCAACGTTGCAGGCAAAGGCCAGCAACCCTCCAAGAAGAATGCCCTTTTTCATGGTTTGGGAGGACTTAAGCATCGGCTGTGCCGTGTCGCGGAAAGGCAAGAAATCGGCGTTTTTGGACCGGAATTGCAGGGTCCGTGCAAGTCGCTTGTAAAGGAGGCTTACAACTGATGCCACTCGGGTCACCCATCCCATTTGCCGAGGCGCTTCGGAGCCGGGACATCAAACGGATACTGCCGACGCCGCTCAGTAGCGCGGAGCTGGCGCAATTGCCGGTGGCGATCCGGGAACGGTCGATGTTCTCGGCGCGCACGATGAACGCGCATTACCTGGAAGAGATCGCCAAGCGGGTGCGGAGCATCCTGAACCCGACGACGCAGATACGGCCGGAGAGTGACCCGCACGGGCGCGGTGGGGAGAAGTTCACCGATGGGATGAGCCAGGCGCAGGCCCGGACGGAGTTGAAAGAGATTTTGCGGCAGATCGGCTACGCGCCAGAGCCGGACGAGGCGGGAACGCTGAAGGACCTGAGCAGCGATGCGCGGTTGAACCTGGTGCTGGAAACGAATGTGGAGATGGCGCAGGGCTACGGCTACTGGGCACAAGGGCAGGATGCGGAATTGCTGGAGCTTTACCCCGCGCAGGAGCTGGTGCGGATGGAGGATCGCGATGAGCCGAGGGATTGGCCGACGATCTGGCGGAACGCGGCGCAGACGGTGGGCGACACAGGGGCGATGGCGAGCCTGGCACATGGCCGGATGGTGGCGCGGAAGGATTCGCCGATCTGGCTGGAGATTTCGGATTTTGGGCAACCATATCCGCCGTTCAAGTTCAACAGCGGAATGGATGTGCAGGATGTCGATCGCGAGGAAGCGATCGCGCTGGGAGTGATCGAGCCTTCAGCGGTGGTGCAGCCGCAGTCCAGAGGTTTCGAAATGGACTCCTTACCGGAGGGGTCACAGGAGGGAATGAGCTGATGGCAATCAGTGCGACCATTTCGGTGAAGGATGGGGCAACTCCGGTGCTGGTAGAAGCGGCGCGGCGTCTCTCGCCGGCGACGGTGGCGAAGGTGGCGGGACGTGAAGGCCAGAACTTCACGCGGCAGCATTTCATCCGGTTGAATGCGGAGCGGCCGAACGAACTCGGTGGCAAGCGCACGAACTTTTACGCGCAAGCGGCACGGGGAACGACGCACACCGCAGATGCGAAGGGCGCGACGATCAGCGTCAACCAGGTGGGCATCCGGCAGCGGATCCAAGGCGGGACGATCCTGCCGAAGCGAGCGGGAGGCTTTCTAACCATTCCGGCGCGAGCCGAAGCGCATGGAAAGAGCGCACGAGAATTCAACAATTTGAAGGTGCTTTACGGGCGCGGCGGGCAGCCGGTGGCGTTGGTGGAAGCGGACGCCACGCGGGTGAAGCAAACGAAGAAAGGATTCAAGTCGATCGGCGAGATCGGCGGCGGTGTGATGTACTGGCTCGTCAAGCGAGTGGAACAGCAGCCAGATCCTTCGGTAATGCCTGACTTGCGGGCCATGGGCGAAAGGATCGTGGCGGCACTCGCGCAGTTGG
>DASTML010000240.1:0-5556 GCA_035714175.1 Bryobacteraceae bacterium
AGGACTGCTGGAGGCGACCAGCTACATGAAGCGGCGAGGACGGAAAGACGCGCGGCGCGCCATTGTATTGCTGACTGACGACCAGACGGAGTTCGAGGCCCAGGAGCAACAGGTGATCGACGCGCTACACCGAGCCGATACGGTGATGAGCGTATTGCTGGTTCCTTTTAAAATGCAGTCGCAGGGCGGCGGACGAGGCGGCTATCCCCGCCAGGGTGGCGGTTCGCGGCGAGGCGGATGGGGCGGCGTTAGCATTGGCATTCCGGGGATTCCGGGCGCAGGCGGCGGCCGTGGGCCGATGGGAGGAGGAGGCTATCCAGGCGGTGGGGGCGGCTATCCGGGGCGCGGCGGCGGTGGAGGCGGCGGCATCATTCGGAGCCATCCGGCAGGGAGCGCGGAGATAGCCAAGGAGAGCGGCGGCGATTCGCTGCCAGCGGATTCGGCATCCGCACTGCAAACGGCGCTCGACCGCCTACGGCAGCGGTATGCGTTGTTCTTCCATTTGCCGGAGGGCGTGAAGGCGGGAGAATCCCGCAGCGTGGACGTGACTCTGGAGGCGAGCGTACGGAGGCAGTATCCAGGGGCTGTGTTGAAGTACAAACGAACCTACATTCCCGCAGTAGGGTCCGAGGGTACCGACGATGAGCCGGAGACGGTGAGTTCGACCAGTCCGGCGAGAACGGAGACTGTATCCCCGGCCCAGAAGAAGCGCACGACGGACGGAAGCCATTCCAGCGGCCCTTCGCTTGTCGTGCACTAGGAGCGATTTGATACTGTTGTTCGCATGCGAATTTTTGTGATGGCACTTACGCTCCTGGCCGCCGCGCTGCCGGGCTTCTCCCAACTGGCAACCAAGAAGGCGCTAACGCTGGAGGCTGCGAAGAAACTGGCCGCGGCGGCGGAGGCGGAAGCGCGGAAGAACAACTGGAACGTTGTGATTTGCGTGGTGGATGATGGGGCGAATCTGCTCTACCTGCAGCGCATGGACGGCACGCAGATCGGGTCCGTGGATATCGCCCAGATGAAGGCACGGACGGCAGTGAAAATGAAACGGCCGTCGAAGGTGCTGGAAGATGGCGTACTGGCGGGACGGACGATGATGTTAAAGCTGCCGGACATTCTACCGGTGGAAGGCGGACTGCCGTTGACCGTGGACGGGCAGATAATCGGGGCGATGGGCGTAAGCGGCGTGACGGCGGCGCAGGACGGGCAGATTGCGGCGGCGGGCGCGACGGCGCTGGCTTCGATGAAATAACGTTAGGCCAGCAGTTCCTTGATTACGTTGCCGTGTACGTCGGTGAGCCGCATGTCACGGCCGCTGTAGCGGTACGTGAGCCTCTTATGGTCGATGCCCAAGAGGTGAAGCATGGTGGCGTGGAGATCGTGGACGTGCACTTTGTTCTCCACAGCGAAGTATCCGAAGTCGTCGGTGGCGCCATAGACCAACCCCGGTTTGGCGCCACCGCCGGCCATCCACATCGTGAAACCGAAGGGGTTATGGTCACGGCCCGCATTGGCGGTAGATCCGCTGTCACCGAGTTGTGCACAGGGAGTGCGCCCGAATTCCCCGCCCCAGACGACCAGCGTGGAATCGAGGAGCCCACGGGATTTGAGGTCTTTTAGAAGCCCGGCGATGGGTTTATCCGTAGACTGGGCGTTGATGCGGTGTCCCTTTTCGAGCGAGGAATGTTGATCCCAACGATCCAGTCCCGGACGGGCCGGCGTCAGTAGCTCAATGAAACGTACCCCGCGTTCCACGAGGCGGCGGGCCAGGAGGCATTCCCGGCCGAAGTCTTCGGTTACTTTGTCGTTCAGGCCGTACAGTTCCCTGGTCGCCTCCGATTCTTTGGAGAGATCCAGGAGATCCGGTACGGCAGACTGCATTTTGAAAGCGAGTTCGTAGTTCTGAATGGTGGCTTCCAACTCGCTGACTTCGCCGAAGCGTTCGACGACGCCCTTGTTGAGTTTGGCGAGCAGCCCGAGCTTTTCCCGCTGGCCAGCGGCGTAGGGTTCAGGCGGAGTGAGATCAGCCACGGGATGGGCGCCGCGACGGAAGAGAGTTCCCTGATAGCTGGCGGGGAGGAAGCCGCTGGCGAAGCAATCGAGACCGCCCGGCGGAATGAGTCCACTTTCGAGAACGATGAATCCGGGGAGGTTTTCGCTTTCGCTGCCAAGTCCGTAATTGACCCATGAGCCCATGCTGGGACGGCCCTGGAACCCGGAACCGGAGTGCATGAAGTAGTTCGCGGCGGTGTGCTCTGAATGGTCGGCGACCATGGAACGGACGATGCAGAGATCATCAACGCAGGACGCGACGTGCGGAAAGAGATCACTGACGGCGGCGCCGCTTTGTCCGTGCTGTTGAAATTGGAAAGGCGAGCCGAAGACCTGATCGCTGATGTTGAAGACAGTGGTGGGCGGCTTAAAAGGCAGTTGCTTCCCATGATCCTGACGGAGGCGGGGCTTGGGATCAAACGTGTCCATCTGCGAGGGACCGCCGTCCATGAATAGGAATATGACGGACTTTGCTTTGGCTGGGTGGTGCGTGCCGCTTTTCGGCGCACCCTGCGCCAGCATCTGCATGAGAGCGAGGGCTCCGAAGCCGTTGGCTCCTCGACAAAGCATCTCCCGGCGGGTGGTACGGCTATTCGACATAGAGAAACTCCGCAGAATTGAATAGGACGTGGGCAAGGTCAGCCAGCGGGCGGCCTTTTTGGAGGAACTGGACGGACTCGGCAGTTTCCCAGCTTTCCGGATCGCGGGCAAAGGCCTGCCTAAAGAGGAGTTTTACCTGATTGGGCGGCTCGGGACCGGCCTCACGCGCGACCCGTTCCGCCCACTTGCCGGCCTGCTCCAGAATGAATTCATTGTTCATGAGGATGAGCGCCTGGGAAGGAACGGTGGAGACGGAGCGGGCTCCCATGGTGGAGATGGGGAGCGGATAATCAAAGGCCAGAAACATCGGCGTAAGGAAATTGCGCCGCACCTCAATATAAATGCTGCGGCGGCCGTTGCCCTCGAGCGGCCCGGATTTCGGTTTTCCGCGGCCTTCCTGGTACTTGCTGATATAGGGCACGACGCTCGGGCCGTACATTTTCGGACTCAGCGTGCCGGCGACACTCAATATAGCGTCCCGCAGGGATTCCGCTTCCAAGCGCTGCACCGGAAAATGGTGCAGCAACTCATTGCGGGGATCAACGGTTTCGGCCGCCTTATCAGAACGGCTGCTCCTGCGATAGGCGGCGGAGAGAACAATGTCCCGGTGTAATTGTTTGGTGCTCCACCCGCCTGCGATGAAACGCGCGGCCAAAGCATCGAGCAGTTCGCGGTGAGCGGGACGTTCCCCGGTGAGACCAAAGTTGTCCGGAGTACGGACCAAGCCTTGCCCGAAGTGATGTTTCCACACTCGGTTCACGTAGACACGAGAGAGGAGGGGCGCGGCTTCGGTGGTCATCCAGTTTGCCAAGGCGAGGCGGCCGGAACCTTGGAGGACAGGGGCCTCCGGCGAACGCCAGAGAACCTGCAAGAAATGGCGGGGCACGGGGTCGCCAAGATTTTGATGGCTGCCCCGGATGTGGAGGCGTGTATCCGTGGGCGCTTCGTCCCAGGCGATCATGCCAAACGTCGATTCGGGAAGAACGACGGGCAAGGGTTCCGGTTCGCGCCATTCCGCCTTTTCGAGAATTTCGGTCTCCGGCGGTTTGGATTCTTCAGAGAAGACAATGGCATCGACTGCGATATTGCCCGTGCGGGAACGGTCCACGATTTCGAAGTAGCAGGTGCGCTGGTAAGGCAGCGTCATCCGCATACTGATCCATTCGAACTCGCCTTTGCCGGAGCCCAAGTAATGGACGCTCTTATAGTCATCAGCGACCAAAGTGAGCCGTACCGGTTCGCGTTCAATCAGAGACTTATCGCCCTTCGTGGCGGCCATTCGCACGTGAACCCAGTGCTTCGGCATACGGAACTTGGGGCTCGTCAGAGAGCCGACCAGCTCATTCGCACCGGCGCCGGCGGAATCCGCAACGCCATCGTGCGGGCCGCGCGCGAAAGCTTCTCCACTGGCAAACCAACCGCCCCAACCGGGTCCGGAAAAGTCCGCCCACACCTCGTCGGAGGGGCGCAGGCGGAACTTGGCTTTGCCTGGATTGCGGGTGATGGGCCGGGCTTGCGCGTGCGCTTTGCGAATGGTCTCGGCGCGGGCAGGCGAATCGATCACGGCTTCGCGCATGCCCGTGGAGTGGAGGATGCCGGCAAGACCGTAGTAGTCCAAGGTGGGAATGGGATCGAATTTATGGTCGTGGCAACGGGCGCAGGCAACGGTGAGGCCGAGAAAAGCCTTGCTGGTGACATCGAGTTGATTGTCAACGTTATCGGCCTTCGATTTGGCGGAATCGGTGGCGCTATTGAGCACTTCCCCGAACCAGAGATAGTTGGTGGCTATGGGTGACTCGAGGCGCGCACCGTCTTTGGACAGGCGAGGATTAACAAGAAGGTCGCCGGCCAAATGTTCACGGACGAAGGCATCGAAAGGAACGTCCTCATTCAGGGCGCGGATCACGTAGTCCCGGTACTGCCAAGCGTCCAGCTTATTGTTGTCATATTCGTGCCCGTTGGTTTCGGCGTAACGAACCAGATCCAACCAATGGCGGCCCCAGCGTTCCCCGTATTGGGGGGAGGCCAGTAGACGGTCAACCACGCGGGGGTACGCATCGGCGGATAGGTCGGAAGTGAAGGCATCGACTTCGGCGGGCGTGGGGGGCAGACCTGTGAGGTCGAAGGTGACGCGGCGGAGCCACGCGCGGCGGGACGTTTCCGGAGCGGGCCGCAGACTTTTAGCCTCGAGCTTAGCGAGCAGGAAACTGTCGATGCCGCCGGAAGGCCAGGGGCTGCCCTCAAGAGGTTGAAATGCCCAGAATTTGCGACCACGGTCCAGATCGATGCCTGCTTTGCGAGCCGCAGCAACGGGACCGTCGACACGAGGGTCGGGGGCGCCTCCGGCGATCCATGATTTGAAGTCGGCGATGGCGGCGTCGGGCAGTTTGCCGGTGGGCGGCATGCGGAGGTGGAAGTCGGTGTAGGAGATTGCGGTGAGAAGCCGGCTGCCAGCGGGGTCACCGGGAAGAATGACGGGACCGGAATCGCCGCCCTTGCGAAGGCCGGCACGCGTATCGAGTTGGAGGTTGGCCTTTGGCTCCCGGAGTTTGGAACTATGGCAGCCGTAGCATTTCTCCGCGAGAACGGGGCGGATGCGACTCTCGAAGAAATCATCCCCTTCGGCGCCGGACAGTGCGGCTACGGAGAAGAGGATGGCAATGGAACGAATCATGCGGGTTGGCCCTATTATAATCGTGCTAGCTCCGAATACATTGTTATGCAGACGATAGGCCGGTATCAGATTCGACAAGAGTTAGGGCGCGGCGGAATGGGAGTGGTTTACCATGCGTATGATCCGGAACTAAACCGGGAAGTGGCATTGAAATGCGTGCAGATAGAGGGCGGGACAGCGGAACAACGCCGAGGGAACGAGGCCGATTTAGCGCGGGAAGTGCGCGC
>DASTML010000241.1:0-8109 GCA_035714175.1 Bryobacteraceae bacterium
GGGCCCACATATCAGCGGGGTCGAAAGACACCGCGCCGCCGCTGAGCATGAGGTTGAGCGCCCAAACCTGCATTTGAAGAACCATGATTTTCTCCTGCGAGTTGAATTGAATCAATATGCCGGAATACCGGCTAGTAGAACGGATCCTTTGGAAAGGAGTCCGTGAGTCGGCCGTATTTTCATAACGGCCTGGTTGGGCGCCTCCGGAGCGGCTGTAAAGGCCGTCTGAAGGCGTAAGCTATTCCAACCGCCAACTGGGCGGCTGACCCCGGCCCGGTGGGCGCCGGGGTCGAAAGAGAAGGAAACCGAAGCCAGGGTTAATTGCTCAACGTGAAATTCACGTCGATCTGGGTTTGCACTTCGACCGCTTCGCCATTCAACTGCGTGGGCTTGTAGATCCACTGGCGAACAGCCTCGGTTGCGGCGGGGATCAACAGCGGGTGACCGCTGACCACCTGCAAATTCTGAATGGTGCCATCCTTGGCGATGACCGCGTTAAAGCGGACAGTGCCCTGGATGCGAGCCTGTTTGGCGAGAGGCGGATAGGCGGGGCGCACCATCTTGGCGATGTTGGCCGCCTGCACATTGCCGCCGACGCGAATCCGTTGCGGAGTGGCCGGTTTGGGCTTTTCAGCCGGGGGCGGGGGCGGAGGGGGGGCCGCGGTGGGAACCGCGCCGATGATACCGCCGATTACGCCGCCAGCCGCGCCGCCGGGCACGCCGCCGGGGACGCCGCCAACCACACCAACCGCACCAGACATCGGAGGAGGCAGTTCCTCTTCCTTGATCATGGCGATTTCTTTCGGGATCTGCTTGGGAGCGGTCAGCCTGCCGGCATCGAACTGCCGGGGGATCACTTTAACGACTTTGACAGGCGCCGCGGCAGGCGGAGGCGGTGGCGGTGGCGGAGGAGGAGGAGCAACGAGCATCGAGGCCAACTGCGTAGGCTGCAGGCCTTCGAAGAAGATCATGGGGAGAATGACGCCGAAGGCAATCAGGCCGGATTGGATCAGAAAAGAAATAGCCACAGTCATGGGCTTATTTGTTTTTCCAGTACCATCCACAAATGTTTGTTCGAACATTTTCCGCGTTCCTTTCAACCGGAGGAAGTTCCGGCACGAAATTGGGGGCGGGGTAAGCCGCCAGGACAGGACAACTACTTCGATTTGACTTTGGCGGCAACCGCTACGCCACCATCCGCACCCGGCGAGGTAGCACGGCGGCTCTGCATCCAATCCCGCCACCAGATGAGGATTGGGCTTGCAATAAAGATCGAGGAGAAGGTGCCGACGATGATACCGACCACAAGGGCGAAGGAGAAACCGTTGAGAACAGGGCCTCCGAACAGCCAGAGCGAAAGGGCGGTGATAAACGTCAGACCCGAGGTGAGGATCGTACGGCTCAGCGTCTGGTTGATGCTGGCGTTGACTACAGTGTCAAAGTGTTCTTTACGCATCGAGGGCAGGTTCTCCCGGATGCGGTCGAACACGACGATCGTGTCGTTCATGGAAAAGCCGACAAGGGTGAGCAGAGCAGCGATAACTGTGAGAGAGATTTCCTTGTCGAAGATAGAAAAGAGACCGATGGTAATGATTGTGTCGTGGAAGACGGCCAGTACCGCCGCCAACCCGTAGGCGAACTCAAAGCGGAAGGCGATATACACCAGCATGCCGGCCAAGGCGAGCAGCGTGGCGGTTAACGCTTGCGAACGAAGCTCGGCGCCCACTTTGGGTCCGACAAGGTCAAAACCGCGTACCTGATAGGGGGCCACGAACGTTTCTTGTTTGAGTGCGCTAATCACTTGAGCGTTTACTCCACTGACACTGGAAAGAGCGTCAATGTTCCCAAGCAGACCGCGCTTGTCGGCGTCACGGTAGCTAACGATGGCCTTCACGGTTGCCTGCAATTGCTCTTCATTGATTGAAGCGCCCAGCGGGCCGCGCAAACGGTCAGCCAGGGCAGCGGCTCCGGCATTCGATAGATCGAGCTTGGCCCCTTCCGTGCCGCCAAAATTGGCAGCCAAGGCATCCAGAACCACACGGCGAGCGGCCTCGAGAGCGCGCTCGTCATTGATTTCTGTAGAGATCAACACGTCTCCGGTGTTCGTGTCGCGCTGCACTACAATTTCTCCCGGCACTTTGGAGCTCAGGGAGGCGCGGATTTGATCTTCGGTAACAGCGTTCTGGAAGCGAACAGTGGTGACTGTGCCGCCTTTGAAGTCAATCCCGTACTGCGGACCACCTTTTACAATCAGGCTACCGATGCCAGCCACGGTCAGAACGAGGGAGGCGATGATGAAGGGCCATTTCTTGCCCAGGAAGTCGAAGTTCGTGTTCTTGAAAATTTCCATGAAGTACTGCTAGCGGTCGCCTTGACGATTGGACACCAAGTTCGAACAACTAGTTCCCGCTTGATCTCAGAAAAAGTATCACAAAATGCAGATTGCGTACAAACACCGGAGAGTACTGGGCCGGCCGTGCAAATGTGCGTCCGGCCCCGGTGTCAAAACGATGTCAGATGCTGAGCGTTGTCAACTGCTTCTGGCCAGAAAGCTCCCAATCGAAGATGACCTTTGAAACGAAAACGGCCGTGAACACATTGGCTACCAGACCGATGACCAGAGTAAGGGCAAACCCTTTTACCGCCGTAGAACCAAACGCGAAGAGGAAAGCGCAGGAGACCACTGTCGTTACGTGCGTATCGACAATCGTCAGGAAGGCCTTGGCAAAGCCGGCCTCGACCGCGGCGATCACGCCCTTACCGGAGTGCAGTTCTTCCCGGATACGTTCAAAGATGAGCACGTTGGAGTCAACCGCCATACCGATGGTCAGAATGAATCCGGCGATACCGGGAAGCGTGAGCACAGCGCCGAAATAGGCCAAAGCGGCGAGCAAGATGATGGCGTTGAGGATCAACGCCAGTACCGCATTGATGCCGGCGCGCTTGTAGTAGACCAACATCACAACAATGACCGCGCCTACACCGATAGCGCCGGCGAGCAAGCCGTCATGAATCGAATCGGCGCCCAGCGAGGGACCGACCGTCCGTTCTTCCAGGTAGACGATACCGGCGGGCAGTGAGCCGGAGGTGAGCGTCAAAGAAAGATCACTGGCCGAGGCCTGATCACCGATACCGGTAATACGGCCCGAATCCTCAATCTTGCTTTGAATGGTTGCCACGCTGAATATCTGGTTATCGAGAACGACAGCCAACTTGTTATTGATATTAGATTCCGTGAATCGGCCAAAACGTTTGGAGGCATCCTGCGAGAGCGTGAACGCTGTTTCCCACTTGCCGAATTCATCTTGCGAAGGGCGGGCGTTCCGCAGATCACGGCCCGTTACCACTGCGTTGCGGCCGAGAAGCCACCAGGATTCTCCCTGCGCGCCGGGGCGAACTTTCTCTCGCGCCAGTTTCGTACCGAGGGGCAGGACACCGCCGTTCTGGCTAAGCGCCTGTGCGCGATCCGGGAACGGACCGCCGCGCACTTCGGTAATTTCCAACATGGCAGGAGTACCGATGAGCGCCTTCACGCGGGCCGGATCATCGACGCCCGGCATCTGCAGCAGAATTTCCGCTTCGTTCTTGGTACCGCCGCGTTGCTGCACGGTAGCTTCGGTGAGACCCAGGCCATTGATTCGGGCTTCGATCGTCGAGATGGAACGCTTTACCGTGTCCTGGCGGAGAGTGAGCGCCTCGGTCGGTTTAAAAGTGAGTTTGAAATCAGAGCTGGAGACAGAGTTCAGATTCCAGTTGGCGAACCGCGAATTGACGATCTCACGGAAAGCGGCCACCTTGTCGACCGGCAAGCCTTTCACGATAATTTCAATCGAATCGGCTTCTTCAAATTTCTGCGGATCGTTACGATCCATGGAGACGTAGGAAACAGCATCCTTCTGCATCTCCACCTTCAGCCGGTCCATGGTTTGGTCGGCTTCTGCTTTAAAAGCATCCTGTACCTGAACTTGAATGACCAGTTGGCTGCCGCCTTTGAGGTCGAGGCCAAGGTGGATGTTTTCATTCCAATTCTTGACCAGTTCCTCCTTGCTCTTCGGCAATCCGATGATGCCGTAGATGCAGACGAGGAGGATCGCCAACACAAAAATTGCCTTGTTACGAAGGGTACTGTTCATGGGTGGTGCTCTTATTTCAAATGTTCGTTATGCGGACGCGGAGTCCGTGTTTTGCAGCGATGCGACCGCATTGCGCGCCAATTGGAGTTTCACGTTGTCGGGTTTCACCTTGATCACAATGGTGTCGTCGGTATTCACGTCGACGATCATCCCGACCAATCCACCGCTCGTGATGACGATATCGCCCTTTTTGAGATTCTGCAACATTTGCGCCGTCTGCTTTTTCTGTTTCTGCATGGGGAGAAACAAAAGGAAGTAGAAGATGGCAAAGATCGCGACCATGGGCAGGTAGCCCGCTACGGCGCCCAAAGGCAAGTTTGAGACAAAAAAGCTGAGTATCACGCAGTTCCTATTACAGAAGCCGTGCGGGTGGCACGAAGAAGTTCAGGAAATTCCCCAAGCAAAATAGACTGCCTGATCCGCCTCATGATGTCAAGGTAACAGCGCATATTATGCAGCGTTCCCAGTACGGCGAACAGAATCTCGCCGGCAAGGAACAAATGGCGAAGGTATGACCGGGAAAAATTACGGCAGGTGTAGCAGCTACAGGCCGGATCCAGCGGCCCTCGATCGTCCCGGTATCGTGAATTCTTAATAATGACGCGGCCTTCCGAGGTGAACAGGCACCCGTTACGCGCGTTACGCGATGGCATTACGCAATCCATCATATCCACGCCGCGGGCCACATATTCAATTAATTCTTCCGGTTTCCCCACTCCCATCACATAACGGGGCTTTCCGGCGGGCAGCAACGGCGTCGTCACCTCCGTCATCGCCAGTGATTCCTCGCGCGGCTCGCCCACGGAAAGTCCGCCGATGGCGTAGCCAGGCGCCTGCAATTCCAGAAGTTTTTCGGCGCATTCTACGCGGAGATCCTTCGACATGGCTCCCTGCACTATCGGAAACAGCGCCTGGCTCGTTTCGAACTGGCGATAGTGCCGGAACGCTTGGCTTGCCCAGCGAATAGTGCGGTGCATGGACTGGCGGACTTCCCGTTCCGGAGGCGGCGGATAAGCCAGGCATTCATCGAGCACCATCATGATGTCGGATCCAAGCGCGCGCTGCACGTCTACAGTCGATTCGGGCGTAAACAGATGTTTATCGCCGTTGAGATGCGATTGAAACACCACGCCCTGTTCCGTAACCGTGCGAATTTTGCTGAGACTGAAGACCTGGAATCCGCCGGAATCCGTAAGAATGGCGCGCGGCCAACGGATGTATTCATGCAGGCCGCCGAAGTCGCGGATGAGTTCATGGCCCGGGCGCAGGTAGAGGTGGTAGGTATTCGACAGGATAATCTTGGCGTCCAGTTCCTGTTCCAATTGCGCCGGCGTGAGGCCTTTGACGGTCCCTTGCGTGCCGACCGGCATGAAAACGGGCGTTTCGACAACGCCATGCGCGGTGTGAAGTAAACCGGCCCGCGCACCGGTAGTGGGGCACTGGGCTTGCAGTTCAAAGCGCAGGCCTTCGGTAAGAGTTGCGTTAGAGTCCACGATACTTGCGGAGATGAGTCTCGTCCTTGATGTAGATCTCGCCGCCGGCAAAGGCGGCGTGCGCCCAGACGGGAGAATTGGCCACTTTGTATTTTTTGGCGACGTCGAATTTTTCTTTGTTTTTGCGGAGGATAAACAGGTCGCCCTCCACAGAGGCGGCGAGCAGAGCATTGTCCGCCTGAATCAGGGAGGCGCTGGAAGCGTCGCGTCCGTCCGTCTGCCAAAGGAGGTGCCCCGTAGCCAAAGAAAGAGCCACGAATTGCCCTTTCTTGCGTCCGGAATGTGCATACAGCGTGTCGCCATCCAGGACAGGGGAACTCATGTACATGGCGGCCTCCGGATTCTGCCAGACACGCGACACGCCCCAACTCTGGTCTTCCCTTAACTCCATTCGCAGCAGGTGGGTACCATTGCGCACGCCGGAGACAATCACGCGATCCTGATCCGCAAGCGGCGTGACGATATTCTCCAGCCATTGATCCTTAAACGGGTACGACCACAGCAGACGCCCGTCCGTCTCCGCCACAGCAAAGACGCTGGCGTTCGAGAGCGTGATCAACATCGAGACGCCCCGAAAGTTGTGGATGATGGGCGAAGCGTAGCCAGGGCCGGCCCCGGCGTCGGTGGCCCATACCTCTTTGCCGTTGCGGATATCAAGAGCGGTAAACTTACCGCCGCGGTCGTCGCCGATGTGCAGGTAGACGCGACCGTTGTTGCCTAGCGGCGAGGCGGCAACACCGGTGAAGAGCTGGTCGGTCTTGATACGCGGCGAATAGTCGTTCCGCCAGAGCAGTTTGCCTGTAGCGGCATCGAAACAGGAAAGGACGCCGGTGACGCCCCAGGTGACCAGATGCGTATTGTTGTAGAGCAGCGGCGTGGAAAACGGACCGTCCTGCATCTCGGTAGCGTACTGATTTTTCTTAAAAGCCGCCGGGTAGGACGCCGACCAGAGCTCTTTCCCATCGGCGCGGTCCAGGGCGCGGACGACTTCCTTGCCCTGCTGGCGGGTGAATGTGTACACGCGGGCGCCGCTGACAACGGGCGAGGCATAGCCAGTACCCGTTTCCACGGCCCACGCTTCCGTCAGTTCGGCAGGTAATTTATCGAAATCGACCTTGTAGGACGCCAGTCCATTGCGCGAAAAACCACGCCACTGCCGCCAGTCCGAAGCCGGCAAAGCGGCCAGGAGCGCTAAGAAACAAATCGAACGCATTACTCGTAGCGTAGCGCTTCCGTGGGGTTGAGCCGCGAGGCGCGGTTGGCGGGGAGCAATCCGAACACCAGGCCGACGAGAAAAGACGTGGAAAAGGCCACTATCACCGAGGTTGTGGATATGGGGATGTCGATGCCGCCGAAGTAGCCGGCCGCCCACGGCATGGATACGCCTACGAGAATGCCGATCAGTCCGCCGCCGACGCTGATTAATACCGCTTCGGCGAGAAACTGAGTCAAGACGGCGCGGCGCGTGGCTCCCACCGACATCCGGATGCCGATCTCCCGCGTCCGTTCCGTCACGGTGACCAACATGATGTTCATGATGCCAATACCGGAAATCAGTAGTGCGATAGCCGATACCAGGATCAGAACGATGGTGAGTATCAATGCAATGTTTTCCGCCGCCGCAAGGATTCCAGTCAGATTGTCGACGTAATATTTCGCGCCGGGGCGATGGCGGGACTCCAATAGCGCCTGCACCTGCGCGGTAAGGCGCACCACCTGGCCCGGATCCCGCGCCTGCACGTACATCGGATCGATCCGCTCCTCGCTGGTCAGGTATTTCAGTACGGTAATGGGAACCAGGATCGTTTCGGTTGAGAGCTCCGAGAGCCCAAAGCTATCGGTTTTCTCCCGGAATGTGCCGATGATAGTAAACTGCAGGCCCTGAATTTTCACTACTTGGCCGATCGAATTCGATTGGCTGCCATAGAGCTTGATCGCCAATTTTTCCGTGAGCATGGCGACGCGATAACGCAAAGCGACGTCATCAGCCTGCATGAAGCGGCCCGCGACGTTGACCAGATTGCGGACGCGCGCGTACTGTTCGTCGGAACCAATAATTTTGACGTCCCGGACCTTGCCCTGGATGACCATCTGGTCATAGACAGTCATAACGCCGGTTGCCGCGGCAATCCGCCCGGGAAACGCATTACGCACGGCAACCACATCGGCAATTTTCACGAAGTCGGCATCGACGGAGGTTCCGGTGCGGTTACCGGCTTCGTAGTAGGCGATGATCAAGTTGGAACCGATGCCGCGAATCTGTTCGAGCACGTAGTCGCGGCTGGTCAGTGAGATCGTTACAACCAGGATCACAGAGGCGTTGCCGATCACTAGACCTAGGGCCGTGAGCAGCGTACGTACACGATTAGCCTGCAACGCATGGAAACTAAAGCGGAGAACCTCGCGCCAGTTCATCCGCTACATGCCGCCGGATGCTTGTTTGAGGAGCTTCTGCGCATCGCTCCGCGTCGGCATATCGGGCG
>DASTML010000242.1:0-34198 GCA_035714175.1 Bryobacteraceae bacterium
TCAGCCGGGGTTTGATGAGATTGCTCTGTTCCAATGGTTCGCCTACCGTCGGGCGGCGTAGCTGGTTTTGCTCATCGCGGATCCATTGCGCCCGGACGGCGGCGGCCGCAGCCTGCCAGCGACGGTTCTGCTCCGTCGTCCCCTCCTCCCGCAACATATCGAAAGTGTTCAGCGCACGCTGCAACTGGTTAATCCGGACGTAGGCATCCGCCAGCCGGGCCCTATCCTCCGGATCGGACGCCAGATACTGCCGATCCTCGATGGAAGAGATCGCCTCGCGCGGACGGCCGCTTTGCAACAACAAGCGGAAGAGCCGCCGCACCGCGTCCTCGTCATTCGGACTTATTGCGAGCAAACCGCGATAGAGCCGGATTTTAACCGCGTTCTCTTTCGACGCCAGGGCCGCGGCGCGGCGGCCGGCGGTCCAGAGGGGTTGCTCCGCGGCGCGGTCCGTGGTGGTGTTCGCGGCTAGGACATCCAGCTCACCCGAGCCCGATTGCGTGGGGCGCGGACGGTTGGCGGCAATCCATTGGGCGGCACGCACCCGGGAGTCATAGGCGGCCAAGGGATCATTCAGAACGGCGGCGGTTGCCGCGTCGTCGTCGCGCGCTTCGGCCAGCAAGGCGCGAGCGGCGTGGTTCCAAGGTTCGGCGGCGGCCAGCGGTTCCAAGTAACGGATCGCCTCCGCCTTTCGCTTGTTGCGCAGGAAGAGTTCGGCGGTGGATTGATGCCGGCCGAAAGGAATGTCGGCTTGCATCACATAGACGTCGAGCAGTGGAACAGCTTTCTCCGGAGCCCCGGCTTCCAGATACAGCGAGGCAAGCCCCGGTATGGCAGATTCCACATTGCCGTTCTTCAAATCCAACTCATAGGAGGCCCGGAAAACGGCATTGGCCTCCGCCGTGTAGCCGGCGCGCTTCAAATTGTTGCCCTGGTTGCGAAGCGCCTCCGCATCCAGCGTCAGCGAGGAAAGGACGGTCTCCAGCTTTTTGTCGGCAGCCGCCAGCAGGAGGCGCAGCTCCACCACATCCGCCCGTTCCCCCATGCCGGGGTTCGCGCTGAGCGCATCGACAACAGGACGCGCGGCCGCCGCCCGGTTGTTCTTGAGCAGGAAAGACGCATAGCGAATCCGCGCCGACTCGACATTTTCCAGCGCCATTGCACGGTCCTCGCCAACGGCGCGGCCCAGACGGTCCAACGCGAAGTCCAACTGCAACTTCATCAGGCTTTCGCGGCCCGATTCGGGCAACCAGTTGTCGCTATTTAACTGCGCCAGAAAGCCGGCCGGTTCGGCGGCGGAACGCGAGATCTGGGCGATCCACTGCACGCCCGCAGCCGGGTCACCGGCAAGCTCCAACACGCCTTCTAACAACTCCCGTACCCGATAGGATCCGTTGCGCTTCACATAGCCGCGGATCAACGCATCCGCGGGATCGCGTAATTCCTGGTTCAGCCCGGCCGAGGCGGCGTCCCGCATCACGCGGCCCGCTTCAGTCCAGAACCATTCCTGTATTCGGCGATTCTCCTGCCACCATCGCAACTCCTCCAAGGCCTTGCGATAGAGATCCGCCTTTTCGGCGCGGTTGGCGGCCAGGGCTGCCAGCCTGGCGTAGGCCACTGGTTGATGGGGATCTAAAATGAGCGCGGTGCGGTAGGCCTGTTCCGCGGAAGAGCCGCCGGACTCTTCGCCTAGGGCAAGATAGGCCGTAGCGCTGTTGGAACGGCGCTCCACCAGCGCGGCCAGATAGTGCGGCGAATTGCCGTCCTGCGCCAACTGGAGCCAAGCGCCATAGCGGCCGGCGTAATAGAACCAGTTGTCGCCGGCAAGGGTGGAATCACGATTGCCGGCCAGCGCGAGCTTATCGCCGATTCGTTCCGGCCCCAGGACATCCAAGAATGCTTTGCGCACGGCCGGAGAGTTCTCATTCAAATAGAGACCGGTCACCGCGCGCATCGCGTTCTGCCACAGCGGAGAGCGGCGATTGGCGATTGCCTGGGCGACGATGGGCGCCTTGGCGGTTCGCAAAGCATAGTTGGCGAGTGAATCCAGGAACGCGCCGTCCTGCATCTGCCGTGCGCTGAAAACGGCCGGCGCGCGGCGCGTATTCAACTCGAAGAAACGTTCCAATTCGTCTTCGGCGATGGAGTTGGCGGCCTGCAGCGCGTTCAGCGTGCGGATCTCGCCCGCGTCGTCGCCGGCCGCGAAAAAGGCGCGGCGCGCGCGACGCAACAGACCGATCCGTTCATCCGGGTTGGGATGGGCTCGTTGATAGGCCTCAATCTGCCGGCCCAACTCGGCAAACTGCTGCCGCTGGGTTTGCAACGTGACCAAGCGGTCCAGATAGTTAGGAGCCGTGTCCGCACCGGGGTTGGCCATCAGGGCTTGCGCGAGCAACCTCGCTGCCGTGTCCGCCAAACCCGCTTCGGTGGCGGCGGCGACGGCGGCATCGGTGGAAACGCCGGCGCGCTGAGCCTCTAGCCACAGGCCGAATCGCGTCTTCTCTTCCGGCGTGTAAAGACGGCCAGCCTCCACGGCGGCGGCCGAAAGCCAACGCTGCTTATATTGCGCAACGCGGTCGGCAGACATGCCGGCGGCCCGGGGGTTGAGCACGGCGGGAATCTGGTCTAGTTGGCGTTGGATGGCAGAGATCGAGGCAAACAGCGCCGCAGCGCTATCGAGGTCCGCTCCGGCCGCGAAGCCCAACGCCTTCTGCACCTCAGCGCGAGCCTGTTCCAACTGACCAAACTGTTGCAGCCGCGCAGCGACCGCGATATTGTTCGCCGCGGCGGCCGGCCGGTTATCGACCAACGCCTCGCGCAACCACTTGGCCGATTCTTCGGCCTTACCTTGCCGTGCCAGGACGCGCGCACCGGATTCGAGCCAGGCTGGATTGCGGAAACTGATTTCATAAAGTTTGCGATAAGAGGCGGCCGCCTTATCGAACTGGGAGAGCCGCTCCTCCAGCGAGGCGCGGTTGGACAGCAGATCTACGCGATCGGGGCGAATCGCAACGGCACGGCCCCAGGCCGCCAAGGCGGCATTGAAGTCGCCGAATTCGTTCTCCAGGCGCGCACGAACAACGGGCCAGCGGCCATCGCGCGGCGAGTCGGATTCCGCCTTTGCAAAGTAGTTCGTGATGCGTTCCCTCTGCCCGTTCGCGCTGGCAAAACGCGCCGCCTCTCCTTGCAGATTTTCGTCATCGGGGTACTGCTTTAGCAACTCAATGTACTGGTCCGCCGCCGCCGCATTGTCATTCAAACGAACCAAGGCGGGAATCCAGGCCCGTCGGAGCGTGGCTCCGCGCGCCAACTTGGCCGCGGATGGCATCTGCGACTTCTGCAGAGCGGCCAGCGTGTCCCGGTAAAAGGCGTTCAGGGACTGATCGTCCTTGGCGCGCGCGAACAGATCCGCCTTGAGGTAGACGACCTGCTCATCCAACGCGTCCGCCGTCAACAACGGCGCTAATTCCCGGTGGGCGCGCGCGTAGTCGCCGGCATCGGCCAGCTTCTGAATCGCCTCCAGGCGGAACTGCCGCCCCAATTCCGGATAGGCCTTCGGCGAAGCGGCCAGCAGGATATCCGCCGCACGCCCCTTTTGCCCCGCACGCCAGAAGTAGTTCACCGCTGTGCGGATGGCTCCGGCGGAGCGAGGATTTTCCCGAAGTAGAGTTTCGGCGGCCTGCGCGGCCGCGGGCGCCGCGTTGGCGGCTTCTTCAAACCGCAGGCGGTCAGCCAGAGCCGCCATTTTCGCTGCAGGATGATCGGCCAGAGCGTAGTTCCGCTCCAGGACGCGGCGCTCGACGGCCGTCAGGCCAGACCGTTGCGCATGCTGCCGGATTTCGGCCAAAAGATCAGGGTCCGCTACGGAGACCGCTTGCGAGAGCAGCGAGGCAAGATCGTCCCTGCGCGCCTGCGATTCCAAAAGCGCCACACGCAGCGCGAGCGTCTTGGCATTGCTGCCCGAAGCAGCCAGCGCCGCATCGACGGGCTGCCGCCAGACCGGACGGGCGGCTACCTTCAACAGGCGCTGCCGGGCGTTCGATTCCGGACCATCTTCCAGCGCGGCGCCAACGTACTCGCTGGCCGCGGCGGCCAAGTCGCCCTGATTTTCGCGAATAGCGCCGGCCTCAAAACCAAACAGGTGCGGAGCGCCCAGACGTTGCCGGCCTTCGTTGATACGGGCCAATGCTTCGTCATAGCGATAGTAGTCCCAGTGCAGCGTTGCCGCCTCCAGATAGTTCGCGGCGCGGCCCGGGGCAATGGCGATGATCCGGTTCCAATACCCGGCGGCCCGGTCATAACGTTCCCGCTCGGCCTGCATTTCCCCCAATCGCGTCAGAATGACCGTGTCGGCGGGATGAGCCTGGGCTAGAGTTTCTTCCAACTGAGTCGCGACATCCAACTGTCCGAGAGACCGGTGCAGGGCGGCCGCCCGGCCAACGAGCGCGATGTCGGCCGGAAAGTCAGCGGCAACCGTTTTCAGCAAGGGAGCCGCCGTTTCAAAGTGCCCTTTCCACGCTTCGGCCTCGGCGACCCACAGCGCCGCGACCGCACTGCCATTGGTCTGCGATTGCAGGGAGGCGAGCTCGGCATCCAGTTTCCTGTTCCGCGAAAGGTATTCGAAGAAGCGGCTGCGAAGCCCTTCGTCGTAAACCCAGTTGGCCCGCAAGAGCCGTTCCCACTCCCCTGGATTCGGGGTCAGCTTGCTTTCATACGCCGCCATCAGGTTTTTCACGAACGGCAGATGATGCGGAAAACGCCGGTAGGCGTAGAGATTCACCTGTAGATAGAGCACAGGGTCCAGAGAGCCCTGCTGGGCGGAGGCGCTCAGGTAGGCCTGCAGCTCCGTGCCGGAAAACGCGGCTGCCGCCTCCCGCGAGAACTGATCGAACTGCGCGTTCATTTTCTGACGAAGGAAGAAGCGCGCCAACTTATGGGACCAGCTCTTGTCGGGGAACTGCTGGATGGCACGGCGGTAGGTCGCTTCAATTTCCCCGGTCATCTTGTTTTGTTCCAGGAAAGCAGCGAGCCGTTCGTACAGGCCCGGGTCATTGGGATTGCGATCCAGTTCGCGGCGATAGAGCGTCAGCGCTTGCGCCGGTTGCTTCATGGCGACCAGGCGCGCGATATAGCGATCCAGGACGCGCGGATAATCCGGATTGCGTGCTGAGCCCGCATTTTCACCAATAGGGACGCGCCCGGCCTTGCCGGCGAGTTCATTCAACAGCGCATCGTAGAGAGCGAACTCCGGCTGCGTTTGGTTGAGCCGCGCGTGGGCGTCGGCCGTCGCCAAGGCAATGCGGGTGCGTTCAGAAACATCGGGGAAGGTCGCCAGAAAGGCAGTACCGAGCCGGATAACCCGGTCCGATTCCACATGCAACGCCGCCGCTTCGATCACCCCGGCATGTAAAGCCGCCCGGCGTGGAGAACGCGGAAACCTGGCGTCAAAGACGCTTAACAACTGCGCCGCGGCGGCCCGGTGAAAATACGGAATCGCCTTGCGTTCCTGCTCGGCCAGTTCGCTGCCGGGCGAGCGGCGATTCAACACCAGAGACAAAATCCCATTCCAGAAGCCAGGATTCGCATCCAACGTCGCAATGTCCCGGTACAGCGACAGGTCGCCGCCGCCGAAACGGAACGGCTGCGCGGCTTGCTGCACCAGGAGTTCGATCAGATTCGCCAGTCCTGCCTCGGAGGCCGCCACATCGTTTGAATTATAGGCGGCATGGTAGCGGCGAGCCGCCTCTTCCAGGTTCTGCACGGAAGCATAGAAGCCCGCAACGATCAGTTGTTCCGACGGCGTCCAGCGGCTCCCCCGTGCCTTGCTGAACTCATGCAGTACGCGCTGTGCGGCGCCCGTGTCGCCCGTCAGCCGGTAGTGCTGGAATAGGCGCGCCGCTGGGTCCAATGCTGACGGGTCGCTTAATTGGCGCTGCCGGGCCGCGGCCGCGAACTGCCGCCGGCCGCCCGTTTCGTCCAGCAATTGAAAGTAGGCGGTCCAAAGCACATCGGCCCAATCTGGCCGCAAGGACCGTTCATAAAGCGCCAACGCGCCGGCCGGGCCGGACCGTCCCCGTTCCATGGCGGCACGCATTTGCAGCGCCCCCGGGGCATCACCGGGGAAAGCCTTTTCATAGCGCGGAATCAGCGCCTCCAGGTCCGGCCAACGTTTCTTCGCCGTCAACCAGGCCGCAAACCGCGTGTAGGACTCCGCCTCGGCCGGATACCGTGTCTCCCGCGCGCGAAACACGTCCGACGCGCGGTCATCGGAGAGCAGCTGATCCGCGACCAACCGCGCCGCTCTTTCCAACGCCTGCCACGCCTGCTGCGACCGTACCGGGCGGTAGGTCTCCTGTCCGGTTGCCGGTAATTTCGCCGCTTCGAGCAGCGCCGCCAATTCCTTTTCCGGCTCGGCGCGCCTCTGATGGTAGGCCGCTTTCTCCCCCCAGGCCTGTGCGCGTGCCGGGGAAAGTTGGGCATATTTCGTCCAATCGGCGTCGGCGCCGGCGAAGTCCAACTGCGCTTCGGCTTCCCGCGCCCGCAGATAGTAGAGTTGCGCGTCGGCTGGCGCCTGTTGCAATTGCTGCGTCAGCGCGGGCCGCGTTTCCTTGGGCGGTTTCCGCCAGGAGACGACGTTGGAACCGAAAGTCACCGAACGGTAGAACACTTCCTCCAGCTTGTTGCGAACCTCTATGGTGGAGATCCAATCGGGCAGATCGGCAAGCAACGCGGCGGCGGTGAGGCCCGTGACGGCTATCAGCTTACGGGAGAACATCGATGGATACCTCCTCGCTACCAATGTTGTGCGCCATGTCCTCAGCGGTCACCGTGATCGTGTAGCGGCCGGGGGCGATGTCTTTGGGCAGGGTGAACCGGGCGGCGTTGGCCAACGCCTTGGCGTCCCAGCGCAGCATGACCGGCGCTACGCCGTACATCCGCGCACTGACGGTACGCGTAGTGGCCGACGCCGACGCGCGCAGCCACACGGTCTCGCCCGGCCTGTAGTTTTTCTTCTCCAGCCTGGTACGCACGATGGGAGGTTTGCTAGCAATGGCGAACGTACGCGTTTCCTTGTAGGTATTGCCGTTGCGGTCCCGCAAAATCAGGTTGACGCTATGCGTTCCGTCCGCCATGTCCACCGGGGCCAGGAAGCGGGTCTGCCACGTCTGCTCGCCGGGCAGATAGCGTAGCGGCTTCACCAGTCCAAACGGGAACACCGCGACCACCGACGAGATCAGCTTGTCCGTATGCACCCGCAGAACCGGGTCGCCCGGACGGATCAACCGCGGCCGCAACAACGCACGGGGCGCGGCGAGGAAAGACGTATACGGCGTAACAAATTTGTACTTCCGCGAAAGCCGGATAATCTCTTCGATCGTCGCCCTGTCCTCGCCGTCCCGCTCGATCTTTTCCAGCAGCGCATCCACGCGCGCCTTGGCCCAGGTCCGGGGCAATTGAGGATGCGCCGACTCCTGCGCCGGCAGCGTCACGGCCGACTGTGCGCCGCCGGCCTGGAAAACCGTACGCGCGGGCCGTTTGTAGCGGCCGACCCACGCCGCCTCCGACCCGCCGTATGTCTGTTCCTGCAACGCGTACACGTCCGACAGATTTGCATCCGTCGCAAGCGCCAATCCGGGCACGGGCCGCCGCTGCAATTTCGACAGAAACGCATTCAATTTGAAGTCCGGCGTTTCCGTGGAGTTGATCGTCTCCAAAACACCGTCGTTGCGCGCCAGGCTACGCAGCAGGTTCACGTTCGCATCGTCGCCCACTGCAAAAACAAAGGTCCGCGGCCGTTTCGACGCCGCCCACTTCTTTGCATAAGCCTCCGCGATTTTGCCGCTGCGTATCTCCCCGTCCGAAGCCCCGCCATCGGTAAACAGCACCAGTGACGCTCCCTCCACAGCGGTCGCCGTCAAAGCGGCGTCCAGCGCCGCCGATAGATTCGTGGCGCCGCGCAGGGGCTGCTCTTTCAGCCACGCCAACGCCTTTTCCGCCTCCGCCGCGCCGCCGTTCGACGGCCCGGAGCCGTAGCGCGTCACGGCCGAGTTGAAGACGAACAGGTCAAATTGATCCTCCGCCCGCAAGCCTGTCAATAGCTTCGCCAGCGCCGCATAGGAGCGTTCCAACTTGTCCCACTGCATGGAGAGCGACGCGTCGAACAACGCCGTCACCCTGCGCGGCGGCCCGGCCTGCGCGGGCGGTTCGGGCGGCAGCACCAGCGAGGCTTCGAAATAGCCCGGTTCCGCAGCCTCCACGCGCTGCGCGGCGACGGTCAATGCGGCCGCTTTCGGTGCAGCCCGCCGCAACGTCACGGCGAAATCTTCGGTCAACGCAAAGTTGCGAACGTCGAGCGACGCACGCACGCGATTGCCTGTCTTTTCCGTAATGCGCAGCGGGAAAGACTTGCCGGCCACCTCAAATGCTTCCATCGTGTGCGTCGATTGTGCGTCTAGGTTCACGATCAGCCGCCCTACGGTTTGCTGTCGGTAAGCCTCCGGTTTCAAAGGAATTGCAAGATACGAAACGAGGTTCTCCAACGGCATGCGCTGGTGATACTCCAGTTCCACCCGCTTGGAGCCGAACGGCGGGATCGGAACCACTTTCGCGCTAAAGACGCTAGTGCGGCGGCCCGCGTCAGAATCGCTTTCCCCCATCTGCAGCAGACCGGGGTCAATCGCCTGCAACCGGATATTCTCGTAGAGTTGCTCGGCGCGTTTCCGCTCCAGAATAACTCCCGGAATGCGGACCGGGCCATCCCAAACGGCGAAGTCGGAAACCAACGCGCCTCCGGGGAGAGCGAACACGTAGTTGCCCTCGGAAACCGAGGCAACATGGCTGGCAAAAATCTGCCGCATCTGGACGCGCGCGCCACTACCGTCGATCTGGATGTCGATAGACATCTCGTCCAGCGAGAGAATCGCCGCGTCCGGCGCCTGTTTCGTCGTGGGGATCAGCGACCCCACATCGGCAAGCAATCCGCCTGCGCACATCAGGGAGAGCAAAAGTCTAAACCGCATCAAAGCCCCAAAGCGCTCTCCGGCACAACCGACAATCCATTGTCGGTGCCCAGGTAGAGCTTGTTGTCATGATAGAGGATCGCCGTCACATTCGACGACGGAAGGCCCTTCCGCAGCGGCCGCCAAGCCTGCCGTTGCGTATCCCAGGCCAGAAGTCCATGTTCCAACGTGCCCGCATAGACGCCGCGCGGCGTCACGGCCATCGCATTCGGGTTCACCACCACATTGGCCGGCATGGTATCGAACGCGGACCAAACGCCAGCGGCGTCCAACTTCTGCACCCCGCCCCCGTAGGTCCCGGCGAACCAGTCATTGCCGGCCGGCGCCAGCGCCGTGATCCAGTTCGTCTTCAACTTCGAATTCGCCGTCGTAAAGTTTGATTTCACTCGTTCACCCGCAATGAGCGACACGCCGCCCAGCGTTCCGGCCAGTACCGTATCTCCCTGTATGCCCACGGTATAGACGTGGTTGTTCACAAGCCCATGAAAGGCATAGACGCTCCGCGTGCCGCCGTCCAAAAAGGTCAACCCGGCTGGGGTCGCCGCCACCCACCCATTGCCTCGCCGGGCAATATCGGTAACATGCGACGCAATCAACCCGTCGGCCCGCGTCAAAATCTGGCGCTGCTGTAGCGCTCCGTCGAAAAAGACAAGCCCGTTCGCAGTGGCCACGGCCATCTGTTGCCCGTCTTGGGAACGCACAATGCGATTCACGCAAAATACCCGCTCGTCTTCTATACGCGTAATTCGCTGGCGATTCTTGTCAACAATATCGAGTCCCCGGTCAAAATAGCCCACCCACAGCCTTCCGCCCGCGTCCATCTCCAGCGCGCTCACGTTCCCGTGCGTCAGCAGCGCCGCCTGTCCTGCCGCCGCGTGGCTCATCCGCCCGTCACGAAGAACGTCGAGCGCGCCGGGACGCAGGATATATATGTCCTCGCCCACCGCAAACACGCGACGCACTTCCCCGCCCTCGCCCGGATCGTCCCTGACTGTCCGCGCCGCCTTGCCCTCCAACGGAATCCGCAGCCACCCATCCGCCAACGTACCCACCAACAGTTCACTCCCCCGCACCGCCAGTGACTTTGCCAACAAACCATTCGCCAGCGTCCGCTCCGCCTTGCCGCCCTGAAAAACGGCAATGCCGGTTGACGTGCCGATCCATGCGCGTTCCCCGTCCACGGCCAGGGAATGCACCGCCTTGTCCGGCAGCCCCTCTGTTTCTCCGAACCGCTCGGCATGGCCCGCGCGCAAGTGCACGGCGCCGGCATCTCTCGTGCCTACCCAGAGATTCTCTTCCGTTCCCGCCAGCGCCGTAGCTGCCACGCTGCCAAGCGCCGGGTGCGCCGGCCGCAGTTGCGCGCCGTCGAAACGCAGGACGCCGCCAGCCGTTCCCAACAGCACCGCGCCCGTCGCCAAGGGAAGCACGGCCCGCACTTTGCGCGCCGCGGCGACACCGGGAAGAATACGCCGCAACCGCGTTCCGTCAAAGGAGATGGCCCCTTCGCCCTCTGTGCCAATCCACAGCTCTTCTCCGGCGGCCAGCGCCGTCAATGGCGCCGGCGGTAGTTCCATGCCCGCACGCCACGTTTGTTGCAACGTGCCGTCGGACGCATAGCGAAACAACGCGTTGGAACCGGCCACGTAGAGTTGTCCGTTCCACACCGCCGCATCCCGGAAATCGGACGGGCTCGCCAACGTTTCCCACCCCGCCGGAGGCGCATCGCTCAACGTCTGCTGCGTAAACGGCGATTCGGACTCCCGGCGTACCGTCTCGCGGGCATCCCGCTCCGCCCGCGAGGCGCGTGAATAGATCCAAAAGCCGTAAACGGCCAACGCCGCGGCCAGTCCCACTGCGATTTTCCGCATCAGGAAACCAACAACATGGAAATTTCCGGGCGGCAGTTCATCCGGATACCCGAGATATTCCCTACGCCGCGCGACGTGTGAATCCACCGATTTTCAAATGGATTCAATCCCGCCAGGTACCGCATATCTACAAGCGGCGGCATCGGCGTACCGTAGCCGGGCAGCATCACCTGCCCCCCATGCGTATGTCCGCACAACATTAAGTCCCACGCATACGGCGCGCAGTCTTCCTTACCGTCCGGATTGTGACTCATTACAAGGACAGGCGCATCTGGAACGGAAACCTTCGCAAATGCCAAGCCGGCCGACAGTTCCTCGGACCACCAATCGCCCACGCCCACCAGCCATAGCGGCTGCCCCTGCACATCCAATCGAATGGCGTCATTGTGCAGGACGTGAATGCCGCTGCGCGTCAACATGTTCCGGACGTAGACATGACTGGCATGCCAACCGGACCGGGCGGCCCAGGAGCCCCCATCGTGATTCCCCAACACGGCATAGACAGGCACGCTATTCGCCAACGTGGCGAGAGCGGACTCATAACGTTTCTGATCGAAGTCGGCATTGGTGGTGACATAGTCGCCCGTCAGGCACACCATGTCCGGTTGCATCGCCAACGCCTGGCGGAAAGCAGTTTCCAGAAAAGAAATCGGAACCGTGTAAGAGGCATGCAGATCGGAGAGGTGTGCAATCCGCAGAGGACGCCGCAGGTTCCGGCCCGTCCGCACTGTCTTCCAGGTTTCTGCAAGCCAGCGCGGCTCAATGAGCGTCACATAGCCGAAGGCGGACAAAGCCGCCGTCGGCAATCCATACAAAAAGTATCTACGATTCACCGAAGCTACCTTGATGGTAGCGAAGTTTCACGCAACGATCTTGCGGCAGTAGTCCAGGCACTTCCGGATTTCCGCCACGGTGTCGGCCCCTTTGTACTCGTATTCGATGTTGGCCGGAATCGCGATCCGGTTCGTCTTCAGCCAGGTCAGCACATCTTTGATCGGCGTGTCGCCTTCGCCGAACGGCAGGTTCTCCCCCTGGTTCTTGCGCCGGTCTTTGATGTGCAGCGTTACGATGCGCGGGTACCACTCGGCCAGGAACTCCGTCGGATTGAAGTTGGCGGCCGTAAAGTGGCCGATGTCGAGGTTGATGCAGATGTACTTGCTCATCCCCTTCATCGCGGCCAGGAAGTCCTCCGGCTTGGCAAACTCGTTCGGCACAATGCGGGAATGATTGTGCATGCCCACTCGGATCTTCGCCTTTTTGGCAAACGGGTCCACCTTGCGCGCCGTGGAAACGTTGGAAGACGCGGTGATGACCTTTGCCCCCAGCGCATCGGCAAATTCAAAGCCGCGCGCGATTTCCTTATCGGTAAAGTCTTCACGGAAGCTGTAGTTGTACGCGTGAATGGTGACGCCGGCGTCGTTGTACTTCTTCCGGATCTCATGGAAGTGGCTGAGCGGCGTCGAAAGCCGCCATTGCCGCATCTCTTCCCGCGGCGTGCCTCGCTTGAACGGCTCGGCGTGACCGCTGAACATCTCCACCGTATTGACCTTCAACTCCTGCAACGCTGCCAGGCAGCCGTCTACGTCCCGGTCGCGCAGACTGTAGGTCTGCACCCCGATCACGACGTTCTGGAAGTTCTTATCGGGCTTGACAGCGGCGGAAAGCGCCGCTCCCGCGGCAGTGGATAGAAATACTCGACGGGTCTGCATAGACTTTAGCCATGCTATCACTGGCGGCCGGGAAGCATGTAGCGCGCCTTGGCGTATTTCAGGAACATATACAGTGCGCCCATCCAGGCAATCGCCAGCCCTTCGGCGCCATCCTGAAAGCCCCGTTTCAATAAATAAGTGCGGAAGAACTCCCACCACGGCTTGAAAAGCAGGTGCCCCATGGTGATTCGCGCCCGCCGCTCCACTAATTGCTCCGCGGCAAGCGTCGTGTAACGGTCCATGGTGCGCAGATGTTCGGAAAGCGACTGACACGTAAAGTGCAACAGCGGTCCATCCAGCGTTTCCAACTTTCCGTTCACCGACAAGCCCTCGTGAACGAACTTTCCCTCCCATTGCGCTTTCCGCCGGTCATACAAACGGATCTTGCGGTCGGGATGCCAGCCAGAGTGCAGAATCCAACGGCCAAGATACTGAGCGAGGCGCGGCATCGTGTAGGCATCCGCGGTCATCCCGTTTTTTTTCAGTTGCCAGATCTCGGCTTCCAACATTTCGCTCACGGCCTCGTCGGCATCCAGGGAGAGAATCCAATCATGCCGGGCCTGTTCGGCCGCCCAATTTTTCTGGTCGGAATAGCCGGACCAGTTCCGGTCCAGTACGCGGGCTCCCAGTTTTTCGGCGATCTCCACCGTACGGTCATGGGACCCGCTGTCCACCACGATGATCTCATCGGCGCACCGTAAACTCTCAATGGCCCGCGCGACGTTGCGTTCTTCGTTGAAAGTGATAATCGTCGCCGATATCTTCACCATTGCCTCACCGCGTTCCCATTACAAGGACAAGGCGCCGCGCACCGGCGCCGGCGTAAAAGAAATCGCCAGGATCGCTGCCGCCAGCAGCGCCAAACGGATGCGCCCGCCATCCAACGGACTCTCATCCACAATCGGCGGGTGCCGCAGGCCCGTCCACAGGAAAAACGCCGCCCACAACAACCAGGCATACCAACCGGACCATACGCCCGCCGCGGCCAACAACACCGCGAATACCTGGGAAAGCCGCCGGTGCTGCCGTCCAACAAACGCATAGAGAATGTGGCCGCCGTCCAACTGTCCGATCGGCAGTAGATTCAGCGCCGTCGCAAGCAGGCCCACCCATGCGGCGCGCGCCACCGGATGCAGATACAGATCCCCGGCGGCCACACCTGGGAAAACAACCTTGGCCGCAAGCCACACCAGGAGAGGAGAACCAAAAACCAGGTCGCCTTGCTCTGCGATCCCCGGGACTACTTTGGAATACGCCAGCCCGATGCCAAGGGCCGGCGCTAGAAATACAAATCCAGCCAACGGACCGGCGATGCCCACATCGAACAACTCCCGCCGCGAATAAATCGGCGATCGGATGCGGATGAAGGCGCCAAAGGTACCTATGAGGGTCGGCGCCGGTAAAAAGTACGGGAGCGACGCTTCGATTCGGTGAAACCAGCAGGCCCAATAGTGGCCCAATTCATGCGCCAGCAGGATGGAAAGCAGCGTCAGCGAGAACGGTAGACCCGCTAGCAAAAGACGCGGTTCGCTCCACAATCCCAAGAGGAAAGGTATGTCTCGGTCAAAAATGAAGGCTGGTTGATTGGCGGTAAAATTCGCCGCTAACCCGGCCCCGGCCATGGTGGTGGTCAATGCCGTCACCAATAACAGAAGGCCGTGCAGCCACCATCGCTGCATGGATCGCGGACGCTGCCAGTCGGCGCCCATGGCTGTGCCCATTAATGGAGCTGTTGCAGTTCTTTTCCGGGTTTAAACCGGACCGCCTTGCCAGGCGGGATCGCCACCTCCGCGCCCGTGCGCGGATTACGGCCAATTCCGGTTTTGCGCGGACGGACGTTGAAAATTCCAAATCCCCGCAACTCAATCCGGTCGCCATTCGCCAACGCCTGTTTCATACTGTCAAAGACAGTCTCAACAGCCAGTTCGGCTTTCGTCTTCGTAATGCCGGTGCGATTGACGACTTCATTGATGATGTCGAGTTTGATCATCCCCGCCTCCTGCGTGCAAGCTGAAAACCAATGATAAGATTAGGCTTACGGTTCTGTCAAGCAGCCCATGAATGAGCCCTTCGACCCCGCCCGGTTTCGCCGTGCCTGCGCACGGTTTGCCACCGGAATCACTGTCTCTACAGCCCTCGCCGCCGACGGAACCCCTCACGGTTTTACGGCCAATTCCTTTACCAGTGTCTCCATGGAGCCTCCCATGGTACTCATCTGCGTCGATCACCGCGCCAATGTCCTCCGCCACTTTGAGCACTCCTCCCACTTCGGCGTGAATATTCTCTCCGCCTCTCAGGAGGCGCTCTCCGTTCGCTTCGCCGAACGTGGTCTGGACCGTTTTGTCGGCATCGATTGGCAGCCAGGGGCCACCGGCGTCCCCCTCCTCGCGGGCGCCCTCGCCCGCTTCGAATGCGCCACCCGCCAAACTATTGCCGCCGGCGATCACACCATCATTCTCGGGGAAGTTCTCCACGCCGATTGGGAGGAAGGCGATCCGCTGCTCTACTACGCCAGCGCTTATTTCCTGGCCCAACCCCGCCCTCGCGACTCGGAAATTTGACCCCTTGCCGCCGTGCCCTGCGCGCACAGGTGGGACGCAGAGTCCCACGTTCCACTCAACTTACACATTTCAAGGGAGATAAGTTTACTTTTCTGGTTCTTGACGGGGACGCGGACGGTGCTAGAATCTTATGTAGCGTGGAAGCTTTATCCATGCGGTAGGAACTCTTCTTATGAAACTGCGCCGTACCCTGTTATTTCCGGGCGTGATTCTCGGATCCACGTTGCTCTCGCTGCCTGCCGGAGCGGCGGACAAGAAGGGCAAGGAGGAAGGACCGCGGGAAACCGTCGCCAAGCCTCTGTCGGAGAAACAACGGAAAAAACTGGAAGATAAGCTCCGGAAAGAGTTGGAAGGCCCCTATCGCAAGTGGTTGAACGAAGACGTGCTCTACATCATCACCGATGAAGAACGCACCGCCTTCAAACGATTGGCGACGGACGAAGAACGCGAGCAGTTTATTGAGCAATTCTGGCTGCGCCGTGACCCATCTCCCGATTCGCAGGAAAACGAGTTCAAAGAAGAGCATTACCGCCGGATAGCCTACGCCAATGAACGGTACGCTTCCGGTATTCCCGGGTGGAAGACCGATCGCGGCCGCATTTATATTACCTTCGGTCCGCCGGATGAAAACGAGTCTCATCCCTCCGGCGGTACCTACGAACGGCCTTTTGAAGAAGGCGGCGGTACCACGTCTACCTATCCGTTTGAAAAATGGCGCTATCGCTGGATTGAAGGGATCGGTTCGGACATTATTATTGAATTTGTCGATCCGACGATGACCGGCGAATACCGTATGACCATGGATCCGTCGGAAAAAGACGCGCTCATGATGGTTCCCAACGCTGGTTTGACGCTGATCGAACAGATGGGACTCGCCTCCAAAGCGGACCGCTTCAGCCGTACGGACGGTACGCGCCTCGGCACCGGCACCAATCCGCTGCCCATGCGCATGAATCAGTTCGAGCGCCTGCAGCAGTTTGCCCGCCTGCAGAAGCCGCCGGCTGTGAAGTTCAAGGACCTGGAAGCGGCCGTTAACTCAACCATCAAGTTCAACCTGCTTCCGATTCGCGTCCGTGCCGACTATATGCGGATGACCTCTTCGTCCATTCAGACGAATATCACCATCCAGCTCGAAAAGAAGGACCTGCAGTTTCAAAATAAGGACGGCGTCGCAAAGTCGGCCGTCAATATCTACGCCCGGATTACCTCCATGGCCCGCCGCGTGGTCAACGTGTTCGAGGAAGTGGTGACCACGGACGTGCCTTCGGAGATGCTGGAGGCCGCTTCCCGCGGCGCCTCGCTCTATCAGAAAGCAGTACCGCTTGCTCCGGGTACCTACCGGTTGAACGTAGTCGTCAAGGACGTTTACGGCGGCAACATGAACAACTATGAGATGGCGCTCAACGTGCCCCGCATGGAAGATGATCAGTTTTCCCATTCCAGCGTCGTTCTTGCCGACTTAATCGAAAAAGTTCCCACCCGGTCCATCGGCGCAGGCCAGTTCGTCATTGGCAGCACCAAGGTTCGTCCGCGCATCACGGAGTCCTTCAAACAGGACGAAAAGATGGGCATCTATGTGAAGTTGTATAATTTTGAAGCCGACGAAAAAACGCGCAAGCCCATGGGCGAGGTCGTCTATGAGGTGAACAAAGTAGGTTCCGCGGATAAGATCTTTGAGTTCACGGAAGAAATCAAGGACGGCAGCCCGACCGAAGTAACAATTGAGAAACTTCTTCCTTTGAAGTCTCTCGCTCCCGGACAATACGAACTCAAAATGAAGGTGACGGACAAAATCCGGAACCTGGCTCTTAACCCAACCGCGAAGTTCACAGTCACCCAGTAGTTGGTTGCGTCGACTCGCGTTCCATCCCAAAGGCTGGAATCCCATGCTGTCGTACTGGCGCCAATTCGCTGCTCTCACAGCCGGGCTGATCATCGCCGGTTCCGCACCGGGAAGTCTTGCGTCTGCTTCGGATCTACCGCAATCGGCGGGCGCGCTTATCGGCGTGGTGGCGGACGCCGGAGGGCTGGGACAGTTAGGGGCAACTGTTCTTCTGTATAACCGTTTGGAAAAGCTGGTAAAGAAGACGGTGACAAATGAGAAGGGACAGTTTGGGTTCGATGATCTTGTGCCGGACTCGTACATTGTTCGTGTCTCTCTCAGCAGCTTCGTTCCCGCCGTCCGGCAGGGCATTCTGGTGCAGCCCGGAATGCGGAGTTTCCTGAACATTAATTTGGCGAGCGTCCTGAGTTCGGTCGAGTTCGTCTACGCCACGCCCCACGCTCCTCGGTTACTGTCCGACGATTGGCGCTGGGTGCTGCGCAGCTCCATGTCCACGCGCCCCGTGTTGCGGTTCTTGCCAACCACGACGAAAGCGGAGAATATTTTCTCCAATACGCGCGGTATGGTGAAGGTGTCGGCCGGTGACGGGGCCAGCGCCTTCCAAGGCAGCCAACCGGATCTTGGTACGGCTTTTGCCGTCGCCACCTCTCTCTACGGCGTAAATAACGTCCAGGTATCGGGCAACGTCGGCTACTCCTCGCGCGGCGGCATCCCAGCCGCCAGTTTTCGAACCAGGTATAGCCGGGACACGATTTCCAACGGCTTAGCCGTGTCTAACTCTCCCGAGGTGCAGTTGACGGTGCGCCAGACCTTCCTGCCTCGCGCTGGAATGGCGATCAATGGGGCCAACGCTCCCTCGCTCGGTACGATGACGGGTTTGGTGATGGATCGCACGAAATTGGGCGACAACGTCGAGTTCACCTACGGGGCACAACTGGAGTCGGTCACCTATTTCGATAGGCTGAACCTCATCAGTCCCTTTGCCCGCATGGATGCCGGGGTCACCAAGGCGGATACCGTACGCGTGGCGTGGTCCAGCGGCGCGGCTCCCGATGAGGCTTATACCGCCGCCCCTGCCACTGGACCAGGAGACTTGCAGCAGGACCTTTCCACCTTAAGCGCTTTTCCCAGGGTCTCCATGCGGAACGGACATGCCCACGTCCAGCGCATGAACCAGGCCGAAGTCTCGGTAACGCATGACATCGACAGCGACACGCACGTCTCCGTAGCCGCCTACTATGAGCAAGTGGCCAATGCGGCCCTCGCCGCCATCGGCGATACGGCGGACTATTCCACCGGAGAAATGCTGCCGGATCTGTTCACCCGCTCCAGCATCTTTAACATCGGCAGCTACAGCCGCCGGGGCATCATGGCTTCCCTGGACCGGAAATTTGGGGACCACTGGTCGGCTCAGGTTGCATTCGGCAACGGCGGCACGCTCCAGCCCCGCGACAGGCTCATTACACCGGGCGATGCCGACAGCTTGCGCGGCGCCCTCCGCCGCACCCAGCGTAGTTGGACGAATGTCCGGCTCGCCGGTGTCGTTCCCGGTGCAGGGACGCGGTTTGCTGCCAGCTACATGTTCACCGACTACCGCGCGGCGCTGCCCGCCCACCGGTACCTTACCCTCCGCCAGTCGCCGGATGTGGGCCTGAATATGCAAATCCGGCAGCCCATCCCCAGCTTTGGCATGTGGACCGGGCGCGTGGAAGCAATTGCCGAACTCCGTAACATACTGCAGCAAGGATATTTGCCACTGCAAGGTGGGGCGGGCCGCCGGGTAGTCCTGCTTCCCTCCCCCCGTACCGTGCGTGGTGGATTAGCCTTTATCTTCTAGTGGTATTATTTTTTTACCAATCTTTAAGAATTGGTTACGGCGCGTCGAAGAGAAGTATGTTGCCAGCGAAGAAATAGCGAACTGGCAACATGCTCTCGACAACTGAATACTAATTTTCGTACCGAAACACGGTGAATTTGGCGCTATTTTCGACACCAAATGCGTCTTTTGCGGTGATTTTGATGACATTTGCGCCAGCCGGAATGCTGATATTGGGTACCGTCCATTGGGTTGTACCCTGGGCGATTCCGGATGTGCCGCACGAACACTCCCACCGTACCTCGGCAATTCCGTCAGCATCGGAAGCTGTTCCCCGGACCGCTAGCGAATAGCTGGGAGTCATCAGGAAGTATGTCCCCGGAGAGATAATCGTGATACGGGGAGACTGGCCGTCGCCACCCGTTCCGGAAGGTTTTTCCGGTTCCTGGGGCGGCGTATACGTAACATGAAAAACCTTCGTGCTACTGCCGGACGCCGTATCCGTCGCGGTAACCGTCACCACATTGACGCCGGAGAGCAAGGCGAGGGTCGAGATGTCCCACCGGTAGGCCGTTTCCGTGCTGGAAACGACCGCGGTACCTGAAAAGCCCCGGTCACTCGACCAACGCACCGAAGGACGACCCGTCCCTCCGGTTATAACCCCATACGCACTCAATGAGTTACGCGCAGAGGCGGCATCGGCTCCCGGAACAATTACCGCCAATTCCAAAGCCGGAATCACCGGCGGATTGGGCTCCGGATCGGCATTCGGGTTCGAATTTGGCGGATTCACCGGCGGGTTGACCGGGGGCGTGGGCGGCGCCGGGTCCACCGGAACCGGCGGCTCAACGCGCGTTACCTGCAGCAGGCTGGTGACCGACCGGTTCGAGCCGTCCTGCGCCGTCACAGTGATCTGATTCCCGCCTAATTCCAGGGGAATAGACAGGGCTTCCCACAGGTAGCCTCCGGCACCATCCGGCCGCAGACTGCCGTTTCCGGCAGACCCGCGTACTGTGGACCAACGCAGTGTGGGGGTGTTGATCTGGCCCGATATTCTGCCGGCGGCGTTAATGACCGTACCCGTGGTTGTCAACGCGTTCAACGGCGTGTCCACCGATAGCGTCAACAGCGAAGGCTCCGGGGTGGGTCCCTGATTGCTATCCGCAGCTGCATACAGCATCTGGATAGCGCCGACATCTTCCCCGGTCAACTCCGTCACTTTTCGGTAATACGGATACATGACGGCGTTCGGCATGTCGGAGTGCCCTAAACCCAGGGCATGCCCGATCTCATGCAACGCAACGCTAAATATGTCGACATCGGAGCCAATACTCCACGGTTCGTCGTCGTCAAAGTGCAGATCGCCGGCAATCGGTTCCGGATTGACCGGAGCCGGATAAAAGGTGTGCGCCAACACACGGCCCTGCCCGTCAAATGGAAAGCCGTCGCCGTGGTCTCTCGCGCCGAAGAGCATGTTGATGTTCCGGGAGGCTCCAACCGAGTTCGTCCGTTCAAAACGAACCTGGACGACGCGGGACCAGGCGGAGAGCGCTCTCTGAACCGCCTCCAACACCTGATCGGAGGGCACTTTACGGGTCAGAGCCTGAATCGAATAGGTAAGGTCGGCATGGCCCAACCCGGCGCCATCCCACCCTTCCCCCACTCGTTGGGTCAGTTGGCCAACCTGCCCCGCCTCCGCGGCGGCCCCCAGACAACCAATGAGGGGCAATCCGGCCGCTAACTCTCCGCTGGCAGGAAAAACGTAGGCCACTTCATCCCATTCCGCCGCCAAGCGCGCCTGCGCCACGGTGCCGCGAACCAGCAGATGGTCCGGCGTCAAATTCGGGTGTTCCCGAATCTCCAGACCGAGGCCCGAGGCCAATTCCCGCCGTTCGGCGTCCGCCACATCGGCGTGAAACTCAATGAGAAAGTACTGCGCATTTTCCATCCCCCGACCGCGGGTCCGTCCGCCGCCGCTCCCGCGAAGCAGTTCCGGACTGATCTTGTCGTCCGGCTGCAGCGCATCGAAGCCGGCTAGCGGCAGACCGCGCAGGTCGGGGTCTCCCCGTAAACCTACGATCACTCCCGTTTCCGGCAGATAGCCGACCACGCGCATTCCGCGCGCCTCGAGCATGCGGGCTGTCTCAGCCGTCGGCGTCTCCCGAAAATCCAAAACCAGATGGGTCCGACCCGTTTGCCGGCTCTTGGCCCGGCTAAGCCGGTTTCCCAATTTTGTCTGGCCTTCTCGATTTTTCCATTGCACATCGGCCCAGGCGGCCGATGCACCGCACAGCAGTACCACCGACAGGCCCAGTCTACATGCGACTTTTTGTCTGCCCATATTGAGCATATCGAGCCGCCTGAGAAAAATCCCAGTTCAAACCCACTTACAGAGAGGAAGGATTCACTCGTATGCGTCGCGCCATGTCCGGAATACTCCTGTATTTCGCAACCTCAGTACTTTCCGGGCAGATTGCCTATCGCATCCAAACCCTGGCCGGTTCGAGCTATGCCGGGGACGGAGGCCCTGCCACACAAGCCTTATTGCAGCAGGCCGAAGGCGTGGCCATACACACCGACGGCACCATCTACATTGCCGATGCGGCGACTCATCGCATTCGTGCCGTCAGTTCGACCGGTGAGATCCGCACGGTGGCCGGCGACGGATCACCAGGCTTCGACGGAGACGGCGGACCGGCGGCGCAAGCGCACCTCCGGACTCCCTATGGCCTCGCCTTGGACCGGCAGGGCAATCTCTACGTCGCCGACCTCGGCAATGCCCGCGTCCGCGTGGTCGGTACCGATGGGCGTATCCGGACTGTAGCAGGCGGCGGTGAGCTTCCGGCTTCCGATGCCGTGGAGGGGAGTCTCGCAACCACGCTGCAGTTCAAAACACCGCGCAACGTTCTAGCCGACGGCAGCGGCGGTTTCTACTTCTCCGACTTCGACGGCCACCGCGTCTATGCAGTGGACTACCGCGGCATAGTTACTGTTTTCGCCGGAACCGGCAATCCCGGTTACGGCGCCGACAATGTGGCAGCGAACCGTTCCGCCCTGCGCAACCCGGCGGGGCTCGCCGTGGAACCACAGGGAGGAATCGTCGTTGTGGAAAGCGGCTCGCAGCGGCTGCGCCGCATCGCCCGCGGCATCGCGACCGCCTACCTCACCGACGCGCTGCGCAACTATCCGCTCTACTCTCCCACCGGCATCGCCTTCGACACTGCCGGCAATCTCTATATCGCCGACGCGCGCGCCACTGGTTCGCTCAAACGCTCGCCGCAGGGCGAAGTGACGGCCTTGGCCGTCTCCGGCCGGGCCGTAGCGGCCGATCCGAGAGGCGGAGTCTACTACGCGGCCACCGCAGCCATCTACCGGGTGGATCTGACCAACAAGGTCACGCTCGCAGCAGGCGCAACCGGGGCCCTCGCCGCGTGGACCGGCGACGGCGGCGCGGCCGATAGCGCCCGTTTGCAAGCGCCTTCCGCGGTAGCCTATGACCGGAACGGCAATCTCTACATTGCCGACGAGCAGGCGCACCGGGTCCGAATGGTCTCCCCGGCCGGAATTATCACCACCATCGCCGGTACGGGAACTGCCGCCTACGCCGGAGACGGCGGCGCGGCCAACAAAGCGTCTCTGCACACGCCGCGCGGACTGGCATTCGACGGCAACGGCTTCCTCTACATCGCAGACTCGGGCAACCACGCGGTCCGAAAAATATCGCCGGACGGGTTGATTACCACCGCCGCCGGCAATGGGTTTGCGGGAGCGCTCGGCGACGGAGGCCCCGCCAGGGCCGCCAGGCTCCACTCTCCCTCCGGCGTTGCCGTCGATCCAAGGGGCGACGTCTACATTGCCGATACGGCCAACCATCGAGTCCGGCGCATTACGAGCAACGGACTGCTCGCCAACTACGCCGGAAACGGCTCTCCCGGACTTGCCTTCGAAGGGTCCGCCGCCGTTGTCGCTCAACTGAACGAGCCGCGCGGGTTAGCCTTTGACGCCGCAGGCAACCTATACATCGCCGACTCCGGCAACAATCGCATCCGGCGCGTGGACATCACCGGATTGTTGACAACCATCTCTGAACCCGCCTTCTCCACCCCGGCTGGCGTAGCCGTCTCACCGGCCGGCGCCATTTTCGTCGCGGACACCGGAAAGCACCGTATCTGCCAGATCACCGACTCCGGCGTTCTCTCCATCGCAGGCGGCGAGACGTCCGGATTCCGCGGCGACGGAGGATTCGCCAATGAAGCGCTTCTGCAGTCGCCCGCGGGCCTGGCCTTTGATAGTCAGGGCAACCTGGCTGTAGCAGATATGGACAACAACCGCGTGCGTCAACTCCGGGCAACTCCGCTAGTCATCTCTGTACTCGAAGATGGCCCGCGGGTCTTCAATGCGGCGTCCAGTGCTGAGACTCCCTTCGTGGCCGGCATGCTGGCGACTCTGATTGGCGAGGGCATTGGCCCCGCACAAGCGGCGGAGGGCAAGCCCACGGCGGCCGGGTGGCCGTCTACGTTAGGCGAGGTGGAGGTATTCATCGATGGCGAGGCCGCTCCCCTGCTCTATGTGTCTTCCGGGCAAATCAACCTGCAGGTACCCGCGCTGACCTCCGGGCGGACCAAGGTATATCTGGAGATTTTCTATCGCGGCTCTTTGCGTTCTAAATCCCAGGTTGCGGTCACCGCCGCGGCGCCGGGCGTCTTTGCACAGATCGTCAACGAAAACGGGTCCCTGAACAGCGCCACCAACCCAGCCGCCCGAGGTTCGATTGTCGTCATTTTCGCCACCGGCGCCGGCACGTTGGGAGCCGACACCTACGCCGTCAAGATCGGCGGCATGGCCGCGGAACTGCTTTGGGCCGGCCCGATGCCGGGCGTGCCCGGCATCACACAGATCAACCTGCGCCTACCTTCCGGCTTTTTTGCGCCCGGAGGACACGCGGTCTCGCTCCGGACCGGTCAGACCGACTCTCCAGAAGGCCGTTTCCTGTACATACAATAGTTAGGCCTTTCGAGCGTCGCGCAAGGCCTCAAATAACAGATCGATGTCCCCGGGCCGGGTGTGGATATGTACGGAGACGCGGAACCGGTCCGACATCATGATCCAGATTTTCCGCTGGCGGCAAAGATCCGCAAAGCGGCGAAATAGCGCCGGGTCCATCTGAAAGCTGACCAGAGAACCGAACATGCGGTCATCATCCGGCGTGAGCAGACGCAACTCGGGCAACTCGCGCGCACGCTCCAGAACAGTCCGAGCCAGTTGGTGAATGCGGGCATAGATACGTTCCGGCCCAATCTCCTTGGCGAAACGCAATCCCTCCACCATGCCTTCAAAAAGAGCGCGATTATTCGTTCCCACCTGCATGAAGCGGGCGCCTTCCAGGGACATGTCCGGCCAGGCGTCGGTGGTAATGGACGGCCAGATCCGCTCCTGCATCTCCTTGCGGACGTAGAGAAGACCGCAGCCGGCGGGCGCAAACAGCCACTTGTGGGGACTACCCGCCATGAAGTCACACTCCAGGTCTTCGACTCGAAACGGAATCTGCCCGTGCATATGCGCGCCGTCCACCAGGGTCAATACGCCTTTGGCGCGCGCGGCCCGGCAGATGTCCCGGACAGGGAGAACCATACCGGTCGTGGTCGTGATGCCGCTGAAGCTCAGCACGCGGGTGCGCGGGCCCAGAGACCCGATCAGGAGGTCGGCGATTTGGCCGGGGTCCTTGGGAGGAAGCGGGAGGGGTACTTGGCGGACGCGGATGCCGTGACGTTGTTGACGGACCAGCCAGGCGCCGCGGCCGGAGGGATGTTCCTGATCGGTCATAACGACCTCGTCGCCGGCTTTGAGATCGAGGCCGGCGGCGACGATGCTCATCGCTTCGGTGGCATTGTGGGTGAGCGCCAGTTCACTGGCCGGGCATCCGATGTAGCTGGCCAGGGCGGCGCGATGGGCGTTCATACGCTCGTAGCCCCACCGGGGGTACTCATCCATGGCCAGCATGGCGCTCTGCTCCAGATACTTTTGGACAACGGCCACGACAGGCCGCGGGGCGATCCCCAGGCTGCCGTTGTTGAGAAAAGCCCGCCAGCCGGGGAGATAGAACTGTTCGTCGCGAATTCGCTTCCAGTAGGCTTCCGGGTTTTCAGCAGCCAGGGCAGCGGCCGGCAGTGCGGCCAGGCCGGTAAAGAGCGAGCGTCGACGCATGTTCCCATTCTATGTGCCGCCGCGCTCTGATAGCATAGAGCACCATGTCACTTAGCCGCCGCCAGTTTTTTGAATCCGCCGCGATGGCCAGCCTGGCCGCGGCCACCGGACACGCGGCCGCGCCGGGCGAATTGCCCACGCGCCTTCTCGGAAAGACAGGAGTGCGAGTTTCTGTGCTCGGACTGGGCGGAGGCAGCCGCTTTCTGGCGTACAAAGAAGAAGAAAAGGCGCTGGAAGCGCTGGAAACGGCCATCGACAACGGTATCCGGTACATTGACACCGCGCAAGGCTATGGCAATGGCGTGAGCGAGACGCGAGTGGGCAAAGTAATGGCGCGGCGAAGAAAAGAAGTATTTCTTGTGACCAAAATCCAGGAACGCGACCCGGACAAGGCCATGGCCCGCCTGGAGGAGAGCTTTAAGCTGCTCCAGACAGACCGGATTGACTTGGTGCATATCCATTCTTTGACGACGGCCGACGATCTGGCGGTTGTGGAAAAGAAGGGCGGCGTGCTGGATCGCCTGCTGAAAATGCGGGACGGTAAGAGCGTCCGGTTTGTCGGCGTGACCAGCCACACGGACCCGTCTGTATTGAAGACCGCGCTGGAGCGGCACGATTTTGATTGCACGCAGATGGCATTGAACGCCGCGCTGGTAGGCATGAAAAACGGAAAGTCCGGGATGGAAGTGAACCCGGCCATGATCCCTAGCTTCGAGACCATCGCGCTACCGGTAGCATTGCGGAAAAAGATGGGCGTGTTGGCGATGAAGGTATTCGCCGCTGATGGAATTGTAGGACAGGCGCCGCTGGAGAAACTGCTGTATTACTCGATGTCGCTGCCGGTCTCGGCGTGTGTGGTGGGTATGCCGAAGCTGGATTTCATCCGGCAAAATGTAGCCATGACCAAGCAGTTCCGGCCGTTACCGGAAGATGAGCGGCGCGGACTCGCCAATGCCTTATCGAGCAAGAATAAGCAGGCGCTGGACCGCTACTTCCGGGATCATGTGGACGCCTAAAGGGCGTCAGGCAGGCAGGATCTGCGATAGCGGCTGGTAGAACTTCCGTACGAAATCCAGGGCAGCCTGCTCCGCTTCCTGGACGCCGGCCGGACCGACCGCCACGGTGACACGTACTAGCGCCGTATCCGTGCGATTGTAGCGAATTGCATCCGACATGACGTAGTATTTCGCCTTGTATTCATCCGCCACCGTGCGGCCATGGGACTGGTACCAGTACACGACCACGCTTTTGTTGTCGCCGCGCTGCACGACATAGTAGTTCGCTTCCACGGGCGTTTCCCGGCCTGGTACGGGGACCGAAATTACGGTACTCTTCTCTGCTACCCACCCGTTGCCGGGCAAGCAATTTTTTGGTGAATGCGGGGCCACGCCCGCGCGTTGGGAGCGGAAGAAGGCCACGAAAAGGCCGGCCCCCTGCGGCACGCCGGCACGGACATACTGCCGGGACACGGTATCGTCAGCCCGGAGCACGGCCTGCACTTCGGCCTCCATGGGCCATTCCTTGATCATGGTCCAATCGTCCAATTGCTGCGCGAGCGACGCCAACGGTTTCGCCTGCGGGACAATTTCCTGCCGGGCATTCAGATAGTAACCAGTTGCGCCCTGCGCAGCCACCACGATCGCAAAGATGATTGTGTTGCGCGAACTAAAGAATGAGGCCATAGGAATTACACCGTTACAGGAGCGCCGGCGGACGGCGCGGGGCTGATTTTTTTGACCAAGACATGGAACAGGAGCATGAGGCAGAAAG
This sequence comes from Bryobacteraceae bacterium, assembly GCA_035714175.1. Lineage (GTDB taxonomy): Bacteria > Acidobacteriota > Terriglobia > Bryobacterales > Bryobacteraceae. The sequence goes on from DASTML010000242.1 coordinate 26,792, forward strand.
CGAAGGCGAACGATACCCCGCCTTCCAACGTGTGAAAGAAGCCCTGCGCAAGGTCCGGATTGTATTCGCTAATGATTCCGGTGGCAGACACGCGGAATGAGTTGGCGGCCACGGCAATCGGAATGGAGGCCAGGAAGATGGCCCAGCGGACCCACAAACGATCCTCCGAGAAGTAACCGTAGACCAGGGACAGGAAGGTCAGCGACAACAGGGAACGAATGCCGCTGCAGGCCTCCACCACCGATAGCTTTTGATTTGCCAATTCCAATACGTTGCCGTCCCGGAGAACAGGAATGCCGATGAGGATCAAAACGTTCTCCGCCACCGAACTGGCGAATAGCTGAAGCGGAAAGGTGATCTGGTTGTAGATAACCGCGGGAATGGGAACCATCAGAGGCAACATTACAAGGGGCAATGCCAAGGCGCGGACATAAGGCCATCCCCCGAGAAAGAGAACGGAACCCCAGACAGAGGCGACAAATGCCGACCGCTGCAGGAACAGTTCCGCTCCCAGGATGCCAATCGACATCTGGACGGCCGCCCACAGCATCAGAAGCAACCCAAGGAGGTTGGGCCGCGGGGTAAGCGCAAGGACCTCGCGCCTCCGGTTCCAGGCTATGTAACCAGCGATGGCCGGAACGAAGAAACCGTGACCCATGTCGTCGTCGCCGGTCCATTGGTTGGCCATCCGAATCAGGATTGGAAGATAGGCAACTACCAAAAGGCCAAGCACCAGAGCCACATTGCCCCATGGGACCGGCCGCGATGATACCCCGGAAGCGGGCGGGGCGACACCATCCGTTTCTAACATTCCTCCTCAGTCTTGCACAGCGGCGGGGGCCCCGCCAATCACCTTGTTTCGCCGATACGGTGTAGCAACATCAGGTTCGTAGTACCAGAACGCCACATAGGTTGGCCGGCGACAAGAATGACCGTGTCGCGAATTTTACAGAGTCCACGGTCCAGCAAAGTCCGGTCCATGACAGCCACCATTTCGTCGGTGGAAGTTTGCGACGGAGTGACCACGGGGTGAATACCGTAGACGAGGGCCAGTTGGCGGGCAACGCTTTCGCTCAGAGTGAACGCGTAGATGGGCACGGGGGGGCGGTATTGGGCCACCAGGCGGGCCGTGGAACCGGAGGTGGTGAAGACAACGATGGCGGCGACGTTGGCGGACTTAGCCGAATGGTAGGTCGCATCGGCCAGAATTTCGGCGATAGATGGATTGGAACGCTGCGGAGGGGGCTGGTAGCCGCGCGGGCGCATGGCCACTTCGGCCTCTTCGGCGATACGGGCCATCATGCGCACGCTCTCCACGGGGAACGCTCCGGCTGAGGTTTCCGCGGAAAGCATCACCGCATCCGTACCGTCATATATGGCATTGGCCACATCGGAGACTTCGGCGCGCGTGGGTACGGCATTTTCAATCATCGATTCCAGCATTTGCGTGGCGGTGATAACGAATTTTCCGCTGTGACGCGCCCGTTCAATCACCGATTTCTGAATGAACGGTACCTTCTCGCAGGGGAGTTCGACGCCCAGGTCGCCGCGGGCCACCATGACGCCATCGGACTCCTGTACGATTTCATTCAGATTCTGCCAGGCTTCCGGTTTCTCAATTTTGGCGATCACGGGGATGGCGAAATCGCGCTCCTCCATGAAAAGGCGCAGCCGGATGATGTCCGACGCTTTGCGGACGAAGGAGAGCGCCACGTAGTCGATGCCTTCGTTCAGCCCGAACTGGAGGTCCGCCATATCCTTCTTTGTGAGAGAAGGAGTAGAGACGTTAACGCCCGGCAGGTTGATGCCTTTGCGGTCGCCGATCATGCCGCCGGCGACGATTTCGGTTTTCACCGTGACGCCATCGGAGGAGAGTACGCGGAGCTCAACAGCTCCGTCCGCGAGAAGGATACGGTCTCCGGGCGTAACGTCGCGTGCCAGAGCCGTATAAACAGTGGACGCACGCTGGCTGTTGCCTAGCGTTTCCACGGTGGTGATTTCAAAAGGTTCGCCGGCCCGGAGTTCCGCCTTGCCATTTTCGAACAGGCCTAGGCGAATCTTCGGTCCTTGCAGGTCTAGGAGTAATCCGGCCAGCGAATCTGCTTCCTGGCAGACTTCGCGGACCAGACGGATTCTGGCACTGTGATCTTCATGGGTGCCGTGAGACATGTTCATCCGGAATACATTGACTCCGGCGGACAGCATTTTCGCGATCGTCTCGCGAGAGCTGGAGGCGGGCCCGAGGGTGGCTACGATTTTTGATGTTCTCACGCTAATCTGAAAGGACCTCTTCTCCATCATGCCATTAGTCCAAGTTATCGTCCTCGCTGTGTTGCAGGGCATTACGGAATTCCTGCCCATCTCCAGTTCAGCGCACTTGGCGCTTACCCCGTGGCTGTTTGGATGGCCGGACCAGGGCTTAGAGTTCGATATTGCGCTGCACTTCGGTACTCTATTTTCGGTACTTCTTTATTTTTTCCGGGACTGGGTACGCATTCTGGCCAACGGATTCGGCCTGAGCGCCATGCCGTTCAGCCGGCCGGACGCGGCGCTGGACCGGAATCCGCGATTGCTTTGGTATCTGGCGGCCGCTACGATTCCCGCGGGAGTGGCTGGACTGTTGTTCAAAGATACGGTGGAATCGACGCTCCGGTCACCGTACGTGATGGGGACGATGCTGATTGTCGTCGGACTGGTGATGTGGGCCGCCGAACGGCTGGCCAAACATGAACGCAACATCGGACAGATGAACTTGCTGGACTGCCTTTTTGTGGGTGCGGCGCAGGCGTTGGCGCTCATACCGGGCACTTCCCGCAGCGGCATTACGATGACGGCGGGGCTGTTTCGCAACCTGGACCGCGCCACGGCGGCACGATTCTCATTCCTGCTTTCGACGCCGATTGTAGCGGCGGCAGCCATGAAGGGATTGTTGGACCTGCGCAAGCACGGGGCGTTGACGAGCGAAGCGCTGCCGTCCCTGGCCATTGGGATTGTCGTGACGGCGATTACCGGGTGTTTTGTGATCGCTGTGCTGCTGAAATACCTGCGGACAAACTCCGTTACGCCGTTTGTGATTTACCGGATTGGTTTCGGTATTCTAGTGCTCGGATTGGCGTTCGCCCGGAGTTAAGACGCCGCCGGGAGGAACCTTGAAAATCATCCTTACCAGCGTGATGGTGGACAACCAGGACAAGGCGCTGGCTTTTTACACCGAGAAGCTGGGCTTTGTGAAGAAGACCGAGGCGCCAGCGGGAGAATTCCGGTGGTTGACGGTAGTTTCGCCGGAAGGCGGAGACGTAGAACTATTGCTGGAGCCTTGCGAGTTTCCACCCGCCAAGGTGTTCCAAAAGGCGCTTTGGGAAGCCAACATTCCGGCAGCGTGTTTCGGAGTGACCGATGTGCGGGCGGAGTATGACCGGTTGCGGGCGGCCGGCGTTGTGTTCCGGTCAGAGCCAACTGCGATGGGACCAGTGACGATCGCGGTGTTGGAAGACACCTGCGGAAATCTGATACAAATCGCGCAGTACCACGGCTAGCCACGGCCGTTTGCAACGCGGCGTCGGGGCGTGGCATCCAATGGGGGAGTATGGGTGAAGGCCATAACCACACGCATGGATCGGGTAACGAACGAAGTTTGCGGATTGCCCTCGGGCTGACTGCATCTATCCTGGCGGCGGAGTTGGCAGGCGCGTATCTAACCAACAGTTTGGCGCTGCTATCGGACGCGGCGCACATGTTGACCGATGTTACCGCGCTGCTTATCGCCCTGATCGCCGTACGTCTGGCGCGGAGACCGGCGGACGGACGGCGGACCTTCGGTTACTACCGATTTGAGATTTTGGCGGCTGTGGTGAATGCCGTCGCGTTGTTTGGCGCGGCGATCTACATCGTGGCCGAAGCGTACGAACGGTTGCGGGACCCGCAGCCGGTGGCTTCGACGGGGATGCTGGTCGTAGCGGTAATTGGTCTTGTTGCCAACCTGTTGAGTTTGCGCGTGTTGCGAGCGGACTCGGATCGTTCGCTGAACATGAAGGGTGCATACCTGGAAGTTTGGAGCGATGCGCTGGGGTCGGTGGGCGTGATTGTAGCCGCGCTGATTGTGCAATTTACGGGATGGCGGCAGGCCGATCCTGTGGTGGCCGTTTTGATTGGATTGTGGGTGTTGCCGCGAACATGGTCCCTGCTCTCGGAGAGCATCAATGTATTGCTGGAGGGGGCTCCGCAGGGAATGGCGTTGGATGCGATTCACCGGCGGCTGCTGGCGATTGAGGGGGTCGAGGATGTGCATGACCTGCATGTCTGGTCAATCACTACGGGGAAAAATACGTTGACGGCGCATTTGACATTGGAGGGGCCTGAAATCGATACCCAACAGGTGCTGCAACAGGCGAGGGAGGCTGTCGAAGAATTCGGTATTACCCACAGTACCGTCCAGGTGGAGACTTCGCGGTGCGAGCCGAACCAGGACTGTGCGGCGGGGCACGACGGCCACAAGCATAGCCACTCGTGACTTTGGCATAATAGAGAGGCTCTGGCTATCGCGCGCTTCCGACCGCGCCAACATGCAACTTCTCAGGCCATCTGCCGACCGGCGGCTCAACTTGCTGACAGGATTGCTTTTCCTGATCGGCTCCGTTGTCCTGGCGGCAAGCCTTTTCTCACACTCCCCCGACGATCCGGCATGGAACACGGCCGCAGAGGCTCTGCGTCCACGTAACTGGATCGGTTATCCCGGCGCTTTGTTCTCCGATATTGCGCTGAGCCTAGCCGGTTTTGCCTCGTGGCTGATTCCCGTAATGGTGTGCCTGTTTGGCTTGCGCCGGATGCGGTCGCAGACGGTAGAGGCTCCCGGGCTCCGATTGTTTGGGGCCGGGTTGCTCGTGCTGAGCGTCTGTACGCTGCTTTCTCTGGCACCGGATTGGAAACCGCTGCATGAGACGATGCCGCCGGGAGGCGTTGTCGGGCTTGCGCTTTCCGCCTACCTGCTGGCGAATTTGAATTTCGGCGGTACGCTGGCGCTGGTGGCCGTGGCGGTACTGATCTCGCTTTACCTGACAACTTCGTTCACGGTCGAGACGGTGGAAGGTTGGATTGCCGGGCCGATGGCCTGGATCGATAGGCGCGTGGAAGCCTACGAGAATTGGCAGGACCAGCGGCAGGCTCGCGCGGAAGAGATGCGGGCGGAAAAAGAGTCGCGGCGCGCTTCCCTTCCCGATCCGGAACCGCCGCAAGACAGACGGAGCCGGCGTCCTCGCCGCGAAGAACGGCCGGAGCCCGAGTTTGCACAGGAAGAAACGCCGCCTTGGAACGAAAACTTCCAGGCTGCACCGGCCCCGGCCGCAACGGCACCCGCACCGGCCCCTTCGCCCGCCTATATGGAGGCGGAACCGTCCCCAGCGGCCCCGGCCAACTACATTCCCATCGTTCCATTGGAACAACTGGAAGCAGCGCAAGCAGCGGCAACGCCAGCGCCGGCTGCGGCTCCGGCATCCGCGCCGCCCTGGGATACTCCTCGCAAAAAGACGCGGAAAAACGACACGTTCTTCCAACTGCCGTCTACTAAACTGCTCAGCGAGCCGCCGGCACGCAGCCCCTACGATGAGCAGGAGTTGCATGAGACAGCTGCGCGCATCAAGGTGAAGTTTGAAGAATTTAACGTATTCGGGTCCGTTGTGCAGATCAATCCGGGCCCGGTGGTTACGACCTTCGAATTCAAGCCGGAGGCAGGCATTAAGGTCTCCCGCATCACCCAGCTTTCCGAAGATCTCTGTCTAGGATTACAGGCCGAATCGGTTCTGATCGAACGAATTCCGGGTAAGTCGACGGTTGGTATTGAGGTACCCAATCGCCGGCGCGAGGTAATCAGTTTGCGGCAGATTCTGGAATCCGACGAATTCCGGGATTCGACGTCGAAGTTGACGATTCCGCTCGGCAAAGATATCAGCGGGCGTATGAAAGTGGCCACGCTGGAATCAATGCCCCACGTGCTGATTGCGGGATCCACCGGCTCCGGTAAGAGCGTGATGTTAAACACGCTCATCACGTCTGTTCTCTATAAAGCGACTCCGGAAGACGTGCGCATGATCATGGTGGACCCCAAACGCGTGGAATTGGGCGTGTATGAGGGGATTCCGCACCTGTTGACGCCGGTAATCACTGATCCGAAGAAGGCGACGTATGCGCTGCGGAACGCGGTGTTGGAGATGGAGCGGCGGCTAAAGCTACTGGCCGCGCAGGGTGTACGCAATATTGACCAGTACAACCGGAAAGTGCGCGAAATTCTTGGAAAGCCGCGCGACCTGTTTGCCGAAGATGGGGAGAATCCGGAACTGGATGAATTGCGCCCGTTGCCGTATATCCTCATCATCATTGACGAGTTGGCGGATCTGATGATGTTGGAGCGGGCAGGCGTGGAAGAGAGCATTACCCGTTTGGCCCAGATGGCGCGCGCGGTTGGCATGCATCTGGTGCTTGCGACACAGCGCCCGTCAGTGGACGTGATTACGGGCCTGATCAAGGCCAACTTCCCCACCCGCATCAGCTTCCGCGTGGCGACCCGTGTAGACTCCCGGACCATTTTGGATGACATGGGCGCACAGCACCTGTTGGGCAAGGGCGACATGTTGTATCGGCCGCCGGGCACTTCGCGGCTGACCCGCGTGCACGGGGCCTACGTGTCGGAAGACGAGACGTGCGCGGTGGTGGAAAACTGGAAGGCGCAGGCGCAGCCGGATTACGACCAAAGCTTCCTGATGGCGCCGCCAAACGAAGAGGGTGACGACGAAGACGCCGATGGCGATGCGGCCTTAACGGGCGAGGAAGATCCCCGCTACCAGGACGCGGTGCGTGCGGTCTGCGAGTTGGGAAAGGCTTCGACCAGCGTATTGCAGCGGCGTTTGCGACTTGGCTATGGCCGCGCGGCTCGCATTCTGGACATGATGTACAGGGATGGAATTATTGGGCCGCCGGATGGCAGCCGCCCGCGAGAAGTTCTGAAACGGCCGGATTGGCTGAACGAAATCGGGGATCGGGACGACTAAAAAAATCCAAAAATACGCCGGGAAGTGCGGGTTTGCACTTCCCGGCGCGCATTTTAGGGGTTCGATTGCGCGGGGTAGCGCACAATCGTGAACTGCACCAGCCGCAGACTCTCACTATCGGCGGTCGTGTTGCCTTCCAAACCGAAGGTTAGTCCGGAGGCGTAGGACTGGCTATTGTTCTCGATGAAAGAGGGCCCGCTCAGGATAGCCCCCGCGTCGAACAAAGCCGCTTCGCCGTTGTGGCTGAAAAGTTCCGTGCTGCCCGAAACGGTGGCCGCTCCGACAATCCCCGATCCCCATTTCCACCGGACTTCGAAAGCCGCGGTTCCAGTGTGAAGCCATGTGGCCTTGATTGCCAGCCGGTCGC
>DASTML010000243.1:0-13502 GCA_035714175.1 Bryobacteraceae bacterium
CAGCGGCGGAGTGGCCCGGTATCATTTGCTGACCGAAAACAGGAACCTGCCGGTTTCAACAGAGATCACCGGCTACGCCGTAAGCGCCCTGATTTGGGGCGGTTATCTTCCGGAAGCATTTGCCGCGGCCGATTTTTTGGTCGAAACAGCCTGGCAGCCCCTCTTGCAGGCCATGCCATTCGAACTAGGCGATCCGCTGCCGCCCTCCTATTTTTTTGACTGCGGCATTATTGTTCGCGGCCTGCTGGCAGCGTGGCGGGCCGGGGGACGGCGGGTCTATCTGGAGACAGCACGGCAGATTGGCCTTGCGATGGGAAGGGACTTCTGGTCAGCCGCGGGCGAGTTGCATCCGATTCTCGACCTTCCCTCCAAGCAACCGCAGCCCTACGAAAAACGTTGGTCACGGGAACCGGGTTGCCTGCAGTTGAAATCGGCGATGGCATGGGCGGACCTGTCCGTGTTCTATCCGGGAGAGGCCTTTGCCGCGTGGTTTGAGCGGGCCTTGGCGCATGCGCTGGCAACCCATGGCAGCTTTTTGCCCGGGAGCGCGGAGGAATGCAAAGTAATGGACCGGCTGCACGCCTACTCCTATTTCCTGGAGGCGCTGCTGGCAAGGCCGGCGCGCGCAGACGTTCGCGCCGCGCTGGGAGCGGGCATCGAACGCGTGGCGCATTATTTGCGAACCATCGGACCCATATTCGAACGTTCCGATGTCTGCGGACAGTTGCTGCGCGTCCGTCTGCTGGCCGATGCACTGGGGGTCATTCCGCTGGACCGCGCGGCCGCCGCCGAGGAAGCCGCCCGCTGCGTATCCCATCAACGTTTTGGCGGCCCTGCCATGGAAGACGGAGGCTATGGTTTCGGCTCCGCAAACGGCGAGCCTTTGCCGTTCATGAATCCAGTCTCCACGGCATTTTGCATGCAGGCCGCGCAGTGGTGGAGCGACTGGAAGGCGGGCGCCTTCCGCGGCGAATTGGTTGCGTTGATTTAGCGGCGGGTACGGCGAGTGGGCAAACGGGTCAAGGTTCTATTTGCGTCCGTGTCGGAAAAGAATGTCCCGCCGCTGGTGCAGGCCATGACGGCGCTTCACCCGGAACTGCCTCTCTATGTAGTCTCCGAGTTCCCTCCCCCGGCAGGCACACCGTGGATCCGTTGGCATCCGCTGCAAAGCAGCGCGGGGAACGCGGAGCGGATCGGCGCGGCGCTGGCGGAGTGCGACGTAGCGCTGGCCGGGGTGGCGCTCGAACCCTTAATGCCTTACTGGGCCATGCGCTGGATGGCGTTTACCCGGTGGCCCAGGCAACTCGTGGTTTTCAACGAAAAAATGGACCACTTCATGCTTCGTCCGCGCTGCCTGAACACCATCGTCCACCACTTCTACTGGCGCATACGCGGGTTTGTCCGTAAACAGACGCGGCCGGGGGGAGAACTTTACACGTTTCTTTGGCGAGTCCGCCATCCGCGCGCCTGGGTGCGCCCGGCCGCTTATCTTGGGGCGCGACTGTCCGGGGCGATAGCGAGGGCTCTGCGAACTCCGGCGAGCACCGCGGAGCCGGAGACAGGTCTGCCAGCGGGCGTGACGGTTGTCATCCCCTCGCGCAATGGCCGGGAATTGTTGGAAAGGCTTTTTGCCTCCCTCCTGCCCGAAGCCCCCCAAGAGATCATCGTTGTCGACAACGGGTCCACCGACGGAACGGCGGAATGGCTACGAACGGCCTATCCAGGCGTCCAAGTGGAGCATAGCGGCCCGCCCCTCTCTTTTGCAGCGGCCGTCAATCGCGGCATCCGCCGTGCGCGGAATGCCCGGACCTGTCTGCTGAACAACGACATGGTGCTGGAGCCCGGTTTTTTCGACGCCCTCGCCGCTCCCTTCGAACGCGTTCCCGGCCTGTTTGCGGCTACGGCGCAGATCTTTTTCCCGTCAGGAGTCCGGCGCGAAGAGACGGGCAAAGCGATGTACCACAGGAACCAGTCCGGCCAGTTCCACGTGTGGTGCGAAATTCCGCTGGAGGGTGAAGACGGCGCCTGGGTGCTATACGGCAGCGGCGGTTGCACGCTCTACGATACGGGAAAACTCCGCGCACTTGGCGGCATTGGCGAACAGTACACGCCGGCCTATGTCGAAGACCTCGATATCGGGTGGCGGGCCTGGCGGCGAGGATGGCCGACGGTTTTCGCGGCCCAGGCCAAGGTTCTACATCTACACCGCTCGACCACGGCAAGGTATTTCACGGCGGACGAGTTGGAAGACGCCCTGGAGCGCAACTATACGAAGTTTGCCGCGGGTTCCAATTCGGCCGCGTTATGGCGGGAAGCGCTCGACCGGCTGAACCTGTTGGCAGCGCGGCAGGAGCCGGTTCTTTCGGCGCACCGGGCGCTTTGCGGTGCGTGGAAGCAGCCTTGGCGGCAGCCGCTGTCGGCGGCCGGCCCGGATATGCCGCTTGCGCTGTGCGGCGGGGCCGTGGCGGTTTTCCCCGGGCAATCCGCCAGGGGTCTGACCCGGGTTCTTGTCGCCTCGCCGTACCCTCCTTTCCCCCTGTCCCATGGCGGAGCGGTACGCATGTACAACCTGATGCGGGAAGCCGCCAAAGAGTTTGACCAGATTTTGTTGCTGTTTGTGGACGAGCTGACGCCTCCGGCGCCTGAGTTGCTGGCTCTCTGCTGCGAGATTATTCTGGTTCGCCGGCGCGGCAGCCATCTGACGCCGGACACCGAGCGGCCCGACGTGGTGGAAGAGCACGATCAACCGGAATTCCGCGCCGCGTTGGCGGCCACGCTACACAAATGGAAGCCGGCCATCGCACAACTGGAATTCACACAGATGGGCCTCTATGCGGAGGCCTGCCGCCCCGCCAGAACGATCCTGGTGGAACATGACATCACGCTCGACCTCTACCAGCAGTTGCTGGCCGATAAAGAAGACTATGACACCCGGCGCCAGTACCGGAAATGGGATGCCTTCGAACGCGAAGCGTGGAGCCGCGTGGATGCCGTCGTCACCATGTCGGAAAAAGACCAGGCGACCATAGGACGGCCCAATGCGCATGTCATTCGCAATGGGGTCGACCTGACCCGGTTTACCCCGGCGGCTCTCGATCCGGAGCCCCATCGTATCCTCTTCATCGGGTCATTTGCCCATCTTCCGAATGTGATGGCGATGGACTTTTTCCTGCGGGAAGCGTGGCCTCTGCTACGCGGACATGCGACGCTCCACATCATTGCGGGACAGCGGCACGAATACTATCTGGCGCGGTATTCCGGGCGCGTACAGTTGCAATTGAACGAACCGGGGATCGTGGTGGAAGGCTTCGTCAGCGATGTCCGCGCCGCCTACCAGCAGGCTGCCGTGGTGATCGCGCCCCTGGTGGCCAGCGCAGGCACCAACATCAAGATTATGGAAGCCATGGCCATGCGGAAGGCCATCGTCTCTACACCGGCCGGCATCAATGGCCTGGACCTGGCACAGGGCAGCGGCGTATGGGTCGCAAATAGCGGAGAAGAAATGGCCGCCGCCATCCAAAGGCTGCTCGACAATCCAACGGAACGCCGGGCCATGGAGACGGCCGCGCGGCGTACGGTGGAAGAGGAGTACGGGTGGGACCGGGCCGGGCGCGTGCAATCCGCGCTATACCGCACGCTGGCAGGCACGGAAAAGTTACACTCGTAGGAGCTACTTATGCCGAAACCCTTGTCTGATATCGGGCTGGTGGGGTTGGCCGTCATGGGCCAAAACCTCGCTCTCAACATCGCCGACCACGGCTTCCAGATCTCTGTGTACAACCGCACCACGGACACGATGGAGAAATTCATCGCGGAAAACCCGAACACCCCGGGCGGCGTGGTGGGCAAGAAGACGCTCGAAGAGTTTGTGCAGTCGCTGTCGCGCCCGCGCAAGATCATTATCCTCGTGAAAGCCGGCGGCCCCACGGACGCGGTCATCAACAGCCTTCTGCCGTTGCTGGAAGAAGGCGACATCATTATCGACGGCGGCAACGCGCTGTGGACCGACACGATCCGGCGGGAGAAGGAGTTGGCCGCCAAGGGATTCCGCTTCGTCGGCTCCGGCGTAAGCGGCGGCGAAGAAGGCGCCAGGTTCGGCCCCTCGCTGATGCCGGGCGGCGATCCGTCGTCCTACGAAGAAATCAAAGACATCTGGATGGCCGTTGCCGCCAAGGTGGATGCCGCGACGGGCAAGCCGTTGACCGGCGCGACTCCTGGCAACCCGATCGTCGGCGGCGTGCCCTGTACTACGTTTATCGGGCCGAACGGCGCCGGCCACTACGTAAAGATGGTGCACAACGGCATCGAATACGGCGATATGCAGATGATCTGCGAGTCCTATGATATTTTGCGTAGGTTGGGCGGCTTTACGCCGGCCGAACTGAGCAAAATCTTCGCCGAATGGAACACGGGCAAGCTCGATTCGTTCCTCATCGAAATCACAGCCGATATTCTGCAGCAGATTGACCCGATCACCGCCGCGCCGTTCGTTGACATCGTGCTCGACGCCGCCGGCCAGAAGGGTACCGGCAAGTGGACCAGCGTGAACGCCCTCGATATGGGCGTGCCGGCTCCCACGGTGGCCGAGGCCGTTTTCGCCCGCTGCCTTTCGGCCGTGAAGGAAGAACGCGTGGCCGCCTCCACCCAGTTGTCTGGCCCGGAGACCTCCTTTACCGGGGATCGCGCTCAGCTTGTGCAGGCTGTGCACGACGCGCTCTATTGCTCCAAGATCTGTTCGTATGCCCAGGGCTTCCAGCTCATGAGCGCAGCGCAGACGGAGTACAAGTGGGAACTGAATTTCGGCGAAATCGCCAAGATCTGGCGCGGCGGCTGCATTATCCGCGCGGCATTCCTACAAAAGATCACCGAAGCCTATGAGCGCAATCCGAAGCTTGCCAACCTGCTGCTCGATCCGTTCTTCAAAGCCGAAATCGATCAGGCGCAAGCGAATTGGCGGCAGGTGATTGCGCTGGCCGCCACTCACGGAATCGCTGCTCCAACTTTCTATTCCGCCCTGTCCTATTACGACGGCTACCGCTCCGCCACCCTGCCGGCCAACCTGCTGCAGGCGCAACGCGACTACTTCGGTGCGCATACCTACGAACGCACCGACAAGCCGCGCGGTAAGGCGTTCCATCTCGATTGGCCCGAACCCGGCCGTCCGCAGTTGGAATCCTAGTGTGGTCGACGGGCTGCTAGCGAAGTATCGCGAAGAGCTCACCGGGCGCGTGCTGCCGTTCTGGCTGCGGCACGCGCTCGACCGCGTTCATGGGGGTTATTTCAATTGCGTGGACACGGCAGGCGCCGTCTACGACCCCCGGAAGCACATCTGGATGCAGGGCCGCGGCGCCTGGATGTTTGCCCGGCTTTACAACACATTCGCGCCCCTGCCCGAATATAAAGAGGCCGCGGACAATATCTTCGGATTCTTACAGCAACATGCGCGCCGCGGCGAGCCGCGCTGTTGGTTTGCCGTAACCGCCGATGGACAACCCGCCGCATTCCAACGCAAACCCTATACAGCCTTTTTCGTGGCGCTCGCGCTGGTGGAGTATGGCAAGATTTCGGGTGATCCGGCCCATCTAGCGGAGGCGATTGAACTTTTTTGGCAGATGGAGGAGTGGATCCGCCGGCCGGACCTGTTGGGACGTCCACACCTGCCGGGCGGTCAGCCCTATACGCAATTGGCGGACCTTTACGTTCTCGGGTGGCTGGCCTTCGAATTGGACGCGGTTCATGCCGATCCCCGCTACCGGCAAGTCATTACAGCCTGCCTGCAGCGCTTGCAAGCACACTACCACCCCGGCTTACAGCTTTTGATGGAGAACGCTCCGTTGGGCGATGCGGCCGCATTCCGTACGCTGCCCGAAGGGAGGTTGATCTGCACGGGCAGTTCGTTGGAGGTTTGTTGGCTGTTTCTGCATATGCTGACACGCTATCCGGATCCGGCCGCGGAGAAACTTCTGCTCGATGCCATTCTTGGAGCGCTGGACTACGGCTGGGACAATGAGTTTGGCGGACTCTATTATTTCCAGGATGTGGAGGGGCGTCCGCCCGTAGCGCTGGAATCGAACATGAAGCTGTGGTGGCCGCACACGGAAGCTATTTATGCCGCCGCCCTCGCCTACCGGATGACCGAAGATGGCCGCTATATGGAGTGGTGGAAACGCGTGGATGAGTATGCTTTTGCCACCTTCCCGGACCGCGTGCACGGCGAGTGGTTCGGCTATTGCGACCGCCGCGGACAGGTGGCCACGCAGCTAAAAGGCGGCCCATACAAAGGCATTTTCCACGTGCCGCGCGCGCTGCTCTTCACGCTGCAGGCATACTCGTAGCGACGTAATCGCGCAAAGCGGAAAGCGGGGGAACCAGCGACTCCGCGGCGAAGTCCCTGCGCCGGGTCCAATCAAAATACAAGCAGCCGCGCACCCGTTTTCCATCGGAGACAGGCAATAGGAAAAATGCCTCAGGACGCAGCATCTTTGCCAGATCGGAGCTCGCGAAACGGTCATCCTTCGCAAAGTCGATCCACACGTCCTGCCGCTGTCCAAAAGCCAGCAGAAATGGGGGTTTGCGCGGATGCAACAGGCCCGGCAGCGCCTCGACCGCGTTGCCTGGCCACCCCTGCCCGGCCAAGCGGGAGACTTTAACAACTGGCTCCGCATAGGGAAGCCATGCCGCGCGATCCACGCCGTAGGTGATTGCCGTGTCCAGCAAGGTCGCCATCGTCGCGCCTTTGGGCAATACGGTGGAGACCGGCGCGGGAGCTTTCTGTTCCGGCTTCGTTTCCGGAATCCACTCCCGTAGCCGTAATCTGTCCCGGCTCAAATTCAACTGCTGCATCAGGCCGTAGACGCTTTCCAGTGCTCCGAAACATAATTCCGGCACCTGTGCGTCGCGCATCCGGTAGGCCTTGGCAAGAACCGGCAGGCAATAACGCATCACCTTATCGCGCTCCTGAATGTCGCAGCGGAAATTGGCCGTGACGATGACGTGCGCCACGCTGGCCGCCAGAGCAATATCAGCATCCTGGTTGCCGTGTTGGGCGAACAATGCGTCCGGCGTGGACTGCGCCGATAGGACCGGCGCGCCATGCAACGACCAGTTCTGCAACAATCCGGCCGTTAGCTCGTCGAACTCGAACCGGTTCTGGGACCGGCAGGCAGCCCGCAATCCGATCATCTGTCCCTGCGACCCGAACAGGAGCTTCTGATACTCCGCCGGACATTCCAACACGTAGCAAACTTCCCCTATATTCCGGAACAGCCCGCTGACGAAGGCCTCTTCGCCGTAGCGGGGCTCCACCCGGCTCACAAGCGTCCGTGCGATCACCGCCGTCAAATGCGAAAGCGCCACCAGTTCCCGCGCGGGGCGCGGCAGGGCGTGCCTCGGCACACTATCGACCATCTGCGAAAGAGCGTCGGTTCCCATGAGCGCGGCGGCATGCGTCACGCTCATGACCGTGGAACCGATGTGGTTGAACATCACCGAGTTGGCGATCCGTAGCAGGCGGAGCGTTAATCCCAAATCGCGAAGGATAATGCGTGCGCAGGCCTGCAAAGTGCTGGAATCTGTCAGCAGCTTTGCAGACAGCGCCACTATATTCTCGTGGCTGGCGGCCGGACCCGCCGCCTGCTGCAATTGCTCCACGCAGATGGTGAGGGGACTTCGCTCGAGCGCCACCGCTTGCATATTCCTCTCATCGGACAGGGAGAGGAATATTAGAGTGCGAAATTCACGTCCACCTGCGTGACAACTTCCACCGGCTGTCCGTTCAGCTGTGTGAGCCGGTAGCGGTACTTCTGCACCGCCGCCAGTGCCGCGTTCACCAACAGCGGATGGCCATTTACCAGTTGGGCGCTGATAACCGCCCCCGTATTGTCAATTATTACGTCAAACCGCACGGTTCCCTGAATTCTGGCTTGGCGGGCGAGCGCCGGATACTCCGCCTCCGGCTTGTCCAGAATGTTGGCCGCCTGCACGGCCGCGCCGATGCGGATGCGAGGCGGAATGGGTTGCCCGGCCCGG
This sequence comes from Bryobacteraceae bacterium, assembly GCA_035714175.1. Lineage (GTDB taxonomy): Bacteria > Acidobacteriota > Terriglobia > Bryobacterales > Bryobacteraceae. Next base: position 8,029 of record DASTML010000243.1, read on the forward strand.
AAACCAGGAGAATCGACAAAGAGCGTCAAGGTGCGAACGCCATCGCTGACCTTCTGCTCCAGGCGAGTCGTCAAGCGCGGAGAAACCCGCTGCACCTCCGCCTGCACATCGGAGGCAAGCGGCTGACCGATGAGCAGTTCCAGACGCGCGCGCAGCGTAGCCGCTTCCGTCGCGGGGATGCCATCAGAAATGACGATGGCCGTGATGCGAGGTCCGTCCGTCTCCGGCGGCATACGGAATTCGATGGTTACTTGCGCGGTGCTCGGCCCGGGCGCGAACTGCCAGCGAAGCACCGCATCGATCGCGGCGCGCCGTAGCTCCTGCGGACCGCTCAGTACGCGCGCGTCTGTCGCTTCTCCATTCGCCGCCACTGTTACTTCCAGTTGCACAGGTCCGGAAACGCCGGCGCGCCGTGCGGCCGGCGGGTAGGTAGGCGGACGGCTGAAGACCAGCGTTGCGCCGGAGACGGCGATGCCGTCCGGCGCAGCATGCGGGTCCTGCGGCGCACCATGCAGCGGAAACGAGGCCGTCATCCAAACGGCGGCAACGGCGGTAGCCAACAGGGCGGCGCTGTATGACGTGAACAATCGAAAACGGGACATTCCAGCCTCCTCGACCAGAGAGCGAATGCGAGCGGCCAACTGCCGCCGCCGGAGAAACGGCGGAGCCGGCGCCACATACGGCTGTACGCGCGCATCGGCCACGGCCAGCAACGCGTCGATATATGTCGCGCGGGAATCAGACAATCGGCACGCCTCAGCGTCGACGACCTGTTCCCGCGTCAGACGGATCTGGCCGACAAGAAACCAGACCGCCGGATGAAACCAGAACACGCACAACACAACCTCTTCCCACAACGCGAACAGCCAATCCCTCCGCCGGACATGTGTTCGCTCATGCGCCAGAATCGCGTTCCTCACCGCTTCCGGCATCGCCGCTACCGGCGGCGGCACCAGAATAATGGGGCGCAGAAAACCGAAGGTGACCGGCCCATCAATGCCGGTGGACACGGCAACGCCGGGCTGCAACGGAACCGCGTACTTCCGCAGCATCCGCAAACGCCACAAGCCCATCCCCATCCACGCCGCGCGCAGGCCCATTCCCGCCGCCAGTCCCCACAGCGTCCACCGCGCCCAATCGACCGGCGGCGGCGCGGGCACTTCGACCGGCGCAGCGCCTGAAGCGACGGCGGGAGCCGCTGCTGGTCGGCTCGCCGCGGGCTCGCTGTCCGCCCGCCAGGGCTGCAATATCGGCAGCAGCAGCACGGCAAGCAACAGCGTCTGCAGAAAAGCAAGCGGCCTCTCCACTCGCAACAGGCGGATCGCGCCCACGCCGGCGGCAATCAGGGCGCCCGCCTGCAAACAGTAGGCCGCCCCATTCAGAACCATCAAGGTTGCATTCATTTTCCGCCCCTGCTTTTTTTCAACAACGCCGCGATCTCTTCCATCTCCTTGGCCGATACATCGCGGTTCTCCACCAGGTGCAACAGCAACGGCTTGGCCGCACCGTCAAACACACGCTGCAGGAACTCGCTCACCATGCCGCCCACAACCCGTTCCCGCGGTTGAGATGCCTCATAGACATGCGCCTTCTCCGAGATGCTTTTCTTCAGATACCCCTTCCCCTCCAAGATCCGCATCATCGTCATCACCGTCGTATAGGCCACTTTTTTCCTCTCCAGCAACGTTTCGTAGACATCGCGCACCGTGACGCGCTCCTTCTCCCAAATGACCTTCATGATTTCCAGTTCCTGCTCGGTCAGTACGTTGGCTCGTGGACGCATACTAATTAATTAGTACGAATTTTATAATGAGTCAAGAGATTTGTTTGGCGAGCCCTCCCATGTCAACCTGAAAGAGGATGTCCCGGCCCTTCCCTGCCCCGCCGCTGCTGCTCTTCGATATCGATGGAACGTTAATGCGCAAGTCAGGTCCGCATCATCGCCAGGTTTTGGTGGAGGCAGTCCGGCTGGTAACGGGGCTGGAAACCGCCACGGAGCAGATACCTGTGCAAGGCATGCTGGATCGCGACATTCTTACCTGGATGATGCGGGACGCGGGAGCCAGTCCCTCGCGCATTCGCCGCGCCATGCCGCAAGTGGTTCAACACGCGCAACGTCTCTACGCCGAACGCTGCCCGGACCTGCGCCGGAAAGTCTGCCCCGGCGTCCGGGGCTTTCTGCATCGTATCGCCCGCCGCGGGCTGCGCGCTGGACTCGTCACGGGCAACCTCTCGGTCATCGGCTGGACCAAAGTGGATCGCGCCGGCCTGAAAGATCACTTTACCTTCGGCGCGTTTGCCGAGCAAGGCAAGACGCGCGCCGCCCTCGCCGCCCGGGCCATTGCCCATGCCCGCCGCAACCGGTGGATCACCGCTTCCTCCCCGATCGTCCTTTTTGGCGACCACGAAAACGATATCCTCGCTGCCAAAGCCAACGGCATACGTTGCGTCTCCGTCGCCACTGGGATGTCCTCCGCCGAAGCTCTTTCCCAGCTTAGTCCGGACTTTCTTCTCGCCGATCTGCGAAAATGTTCTCTTAAGTCGATTCTTTCGTAAATGCCCCAAGAAGCGCAGTCTCTTGCTGTCAAGCGCGCCCAGGTAGAGTTTCACAACTTCGCCTCACTCGGAGAGCCGGAACGTGCTCTGCGCGTATACGCCGAAGAAAATACCCGCCGGAGCGGCGTCATCCGGAACCATCTGGCCCTTTTGGGCGATATGACCCCTTTCCTGGAAATCGGCGCCAACGCCGGCCATTCCAGCTACATGCTCGTCAACGAGTTCGGCGCCGATGGGTTTGCCAGCGATCTTTCTGCCGATTCGCTCCGGCACGGCGTTGCCCTCATGGACCAATGGGGGCTACAGAAGGCTCCTGTCCGCGTAACGGCCGATGCGCTGCATTTACCCTTTGCGGACAACTCATTGCGCTGCGTCATGGCCTTCCAGATGCTCAGCCAGTTCATGAATATCGAGAGCATCTTCGTGGAAGTGAAACGCGTGCTGGCCCCCGGAGGCGTGTTCCTGTTCGCCGAAGAACCGCTGCGCCGACGGCTCTCCCTGCGGCTCTACCGCTGCCCGTATTGGGAAACCATGAAACCCTGGGAGCGCAAACTCTACGAGTGGGGACTGCTCGGGTATCTGGTGCAGGACGTGATTGGGGCTGCACAGGAAGAGGGGTTCGGCATCCGCCAGAATCATTCCATGGAGCTTCGCAACTGGCACGAACTGATCGCCCGCCACTTCCCGGAGCACGAACTGGACCTCTTTGTTCCCGAACGCGGCTGGGGCGAGCGGATCATGAAAAGCGTAGCCCGCCGGATCGATAAGCATGGCTCCAACTGGGTGCCAGCCCGTCTGCTGGGCGGCACGCTCGCCGCTGCCTGCAAAAAGCCGGGAGCGCCGGCGGCTGTCGATCCCCACGCGCCATTCGAGTCCCGTCTACAGTGTCCGGACTGCGGCGGTACGTTTCATCTGGATAGCGGCCAGACGCTTTCGTGCCGCCAATGCCCCTACCGTGCGCCCCTCGAAGGCGGCGTCTATAATCTCCTTCGGACCGCCGACAAGAAAGAGCTGTATCCGGGCGACCGGGACGACGTAATCGATTTCTCCCTGCCCGGCCATGCTGCCCATTTGCGGGAAGGCTGGCAGGAGTTGGAAGGCGTCTATGGGAACAAATACCGGTGGATCGGCGCGAGCGCGCGCGTGGTGTTGACCAACGTGCGCCACATCCAGCAGCGGCTGCGGATTCGTGGACACGCCCACTCGAAGCTCTTTGAATCGGGGACGCAACCGCAAGTCGCAATAACCGTCAACGGCGCGCCGCTTCGTACCTGGACGCTGGAACGCACGGGCCTATTCATCCTGGAAGCCGACATTCCCGGCGCCCCCGTCTACGATATCCGCATCGACGCATCACCGGTCTGGTCCGCGCCTCCCGACATCCGCCAGTTCACCGTCAATTTATCGATGATCCGGCTCGACCCGCGGGATTGATCGCGCCGCTAGACCAAAATAGTAAACGCGTTTTCCGTCCGCTCCACGGGCCGGTAGAGCGTATCGCGCTCCAACGGTTCGCGCCCCGCTTCCCGAATCAGCCGCAGCAGATCACCGCGGCGCAGGCCCTGGCTGGTCGTTGCGCCCGCGTCGTGATAGATCTTTTCTTCCACGATCGTACCGTCCAGGTCGTCGGCGCCGAACTGCTGGGCGATCTGCGCCATGGCCTCCGTCATCATCACCCAATAGGCCTTAATGTGCGGAATATTGTCCAACATCAGGCGTGCCACGGCGATGTTGCGCAGGTCGTCATAACCGGTCGTTTTCGGAATATGAGCCAGCGCCGTATTGGACGGATGGAAGGCCAGCGGGATAAACGTCTGGAATCCGTTCGTGTCGTCTTGGACGGCGCGCAACCGCGCTAGGTGGTCCACACGATCCTCGGGTCCTTCAATGTGGCCGTAGAGCATCGTGCAATTCGTTTTGATGCCCAACTCGTGCGAAACCCGCGCGACCTCCAGCCACTCGCTGCCGTCAATCTTGTGATCGCAGATGATCCGGCGCACGCGTTCGCTAAATATCTCGGCCCCGCCGCCGGGCTGCGAGTCCATGCCCGCGTCACGCAGGCGCGTCAACACCTCGCGAATCGGCAGTTTGGCGCGTTTGGCGAAATAGGAAATCTCTACCATCGTGAACGCCTTCAAATGCACCTGCGGATAGCGTTGCTTCAGGCCGCGCAACATTTCGCAGTACCAATCCAGCGTCAGAGTCGGGTGCAATCCACCTACGATGTGAAATTCGCTGACCGCCTCCGAATAACCATGTCCAGCCACTTCCCACACCTGGTCCAGCGACATCGTATAACCGTTCGGGTCTCGCATCTGCTTGCCGAAAGCGCAAAGGCGGCAGGATGCCGTGCAAACATCAGTGGGGTTGATATGCCGGTTCACATTGAAGTAGGTGATATTGCCGTTAATGCGTTCCCGAACGACATTGGCCAGCCAGCCCACGCCCAGCAGGTCCGTCGAGCGGTAGAGCGTCACGCCATCGTCAAACGACAGCCGCTCTCCGGCGAGAACCTTGTCGCGAATCGGAAGCAATCGGCCATCTTCAAAGTGGGGGGTCATAAATCGGAATTACACTCCACGGCGGGCATACCACACATCGGCGGCCCAAAACACGAAGAATAGCACGCTAACGTAACCATTCACCGTGAAAAACGCCGCATCGACGCGGCTCAAATCGTCGGCTTTCACCAGGCTGTGTTCATACACCAGCAGTAGGGCGACAATGCCGATCCCCACGGCTCCCAGCATTCCCAACGAAAAACTTTGTAGCAACATAACCAGGCAGACCAACATCGCAAGGTGCAATCCGCGCGACAACTGCAGCGCCCCGGCCACCCCCAGCCGCTTCGGAATGCTATGCAGTCCCGCGCCGCTGTCAAAGTCAAAATCCTGGCACGAATAAATGATGTCGAAACC
>DASTML010000244.1:0-41070 GCA_035714175.1 Bryobacteraceae bacterium
AGCACCACGGGCGGCGTCCAACGGCTGTTCCAGATTCGATTCACGTGGGTAGTATCCTCAACCTCCATTCACATTATTCCCTACCGGTCCGAAAAGCATGAGTGGATGGTCAATCGGCTGCAAATTCAAAGGAATACAAGAACTTGGACAGGTGTGGCCTTAGCCGCGCTGCTACTGGCGGGTTGCCGTAACGCAGAAACCCAATCAAAAACCGCGGCGCTGGGACAAAAGCAGGCTGGAGTCAATGCCTCCCCCAACCTGTCCTCCAAGCAGAAGATCTATCCTTGGTCGATTGTGGCCGGTGGCGTCGACTCCGGTTCTTCTATTCAGAACGCAATGCGCGAAGACCCCGTGGTGGATGCCCACTACGCCGGTTTGAAACCCTCCGCGCTCCGCCCGCAGCGGCTGCCGGAAAAGAAGCAAGCCTACGTTTCCTACCGGATTCGCGACAACGTCTACTGGACACGGAAACCCGTTACTCTGGCCGCCGGCGAACTTGTCCTTACCGACGGCACGGCAATGGTCCGTGGCCGTTGCGGCAATCTCGTCTCTTCCGCGGCGAAAGAGCCGGTAGCGCCGCCCGCATTGGAGCCGCCGGAGATCGCCATGGATACGCCCGTCATCGGATCCCAACTGCTGACGGTAACCGATTCTCCTAGAGATACCATCGCCGATTCCACTTCGTATACCAACCCCCGTCCGCTGGCCTCGGCCGGCTCCATGGGAGGAGTCCTGCCTTCCCCAGCCGCCTCGGAGCCGATGCCTCCGGCCTGGACCGCGGGCGGCATTGCCAGTCCAGGGAGCGGCGTGGTCGGTGCGGGCGGAACTAGCAATGGAGGAGGAAGCGGCACAACAACGCCTCCCCCTCCCTCAACCACCCCGGATCAACCCACTATTCCAGGCCCGCATACGCCGGTTGAGATCGCGCCGCCTCTGGTTCTTGTCCCGCTGGCGCCTCCGCCCCCTCCCGTGGTTCCGCCCAATCCTCTTTCTCCGCCGACGACCTCGGACTACCCGCCGCAGTATCCGCCGGTGAATCCACCGCCGCCGTGGTTTCCCCCGCAATATCCACCGGTGAATCCGCCGCCCAACAATCCACCGCCCAACAATCCGCCGCCGCCTAACAATCCGCCCCCACAAGGACCACCCCCTCCGGCGGACCCGCCCCCTCCGCCCCCCCCTGGGCCGCCGGATGTCCCGGTCCCGGAACCCGGAGCACTCGTCATGATCGTGCTGGGGATCGCGGGCATTGCCCTGGGAGCCACGCGCCGGAAATCCTAAAATTTCTCTTCTCCGGGGGCTGACCTTGGGTTACAGTTTGGGAAGTCTACTATGCCCGGCTCGCCTGTCAGCCTTTTTGGGTTCACCCGTCAGGAAGGTGCTGTCTTCCGGAGAATCTCCTCCCCGGAGAAGATTCAGCGTTTTCTTGACGAAGAAATCGAATACGATTCCGGCGTATCCTGCCGGTCCCCGCGACGCGTGCTGCGCGACCGCCGCGGACACTGTATGGAAGGAGCGCTCCTGGCGGCCACGGCTCTTCGTATGCAGGGGGACGCACCCCTCCTGCTCGATCTCGAAGCGCAACGTGACGACGATCACGTGATTGCGCTTTTCCGCCGGGACGGGCTCTGGGGCGCGCTGGCTAAATCCAATTTCTCCGGCCTGCGTTACCGGGAACCGGTTTATAAGACCCTGCGGGAACTAGCCATGTCGTACTTTGAACATTACTTCAACCCGCGTGGCGAGCGCACGCTTCGCGGGTATTCCCGTCCCATCAACCTCACGCAGTTTGATCCCTCCGGCTGGATGACCGCCGAAGAAGATCCGTGGCAAATCCCCAACTACCTCACCACGATCACCCATACGCCACTGATCCCCCGCAAGGTAGTGGCCCGCCTTACGCCGCAAGACTCCCGGCTCAAGGCGGCCGGCGAATTCGGCAGGCAAAAGGCGGGCTAACGTTACACCTTTTCCGGCACCGTGTATGGTTTGCGATATATCCGCGTCGTCAAACGGTTCGCCTCGGGATCGCCCACAAAGCTCAACCCCGTCGAATCCACCGTCAGTTTGCGGCCGGTTCGATAGCTGATATTCGCCATGTGGCAGAGCGCCGCCGCTCCCGCGCCGATGGCAATTTCCCCGTTTAGTTCGTCCTTTTTCCTGCTCTTCACCGTTTGCACAAAATTAGCTACATGCGGTGTCGTATCCCAGGCGCGCGGCTCCTTGAACTTCACGTCAGAAACCAGCGTGTGCGATTCGCCCTTATATACCTGGTATCCCATCTGGTCCATTACCAACAGCCCTTCACTTCCGAAGAAGACATTGCCGATCGTATTTCCATTCCGGAACGGCAGTTTTCCCTCCTCGGGCGACAGGAGACCACGCACTTCGAATTCCAGCAACGCATCCCCGTAATCGAATACCGCCGACTGCGTATTGGGCGTCTCCTGGTCATCGTCATACAGAAATTTCCCGCCAAACGAATAGACGCTGCGCGGCGGGCCGCTCTTTCCCAGTCCCCAACGGGCCACATCCATTTCATGGACGCCCTGGTTGCCGATGTCGCCGTTGCCCGTGTCCCAGAACCAATGCCAGTTATACAGAAAACGATTTTCGTTAAACGGCCGCAGGGGAGCAGGCCCCAGAAATTGATCCCAATCTACGCCAGGGGGAGGAGCCGCCTGGTCAGGCTTCTTTCCAATTGATTTTCGCCGCTTATAGCAAAGCCCTTTGGCCAGATAAACTTTCCCAATCCCGCCCTTCTGCAGAAACTCCACCGCTTCCCGCTTGTGGGCAATGGAACGGCTCTGGGCGCCCACCTGGACCATCCGTCCGTACTTCCGCGCCGCTGCAATCATCTGACGGCCTTCGAACAGGTTATGGCTGGCCGGTTTTTCGCAATAGACGTCTTTTCCCGCCTGGCAGGCCCAGACGGCACCGAGGGCGTGCCAGTGATTGGGAGTCGCCATCGATACCGCGTCCACGTCCTTATCCGCGAACGCCGCCCGCATATCCTTGTATTCCTTAGGTTTGCGGCCGGTGAGTTTCTCCACCAAGGCGGCGCCCCGTTCCCGCGCGGCTTGGCTGACGTCGCAGATGCCGGCTATATTGGCGGCGGGAACCTCGGCATAGGCTCGCGCGTGATCCAAACCGCGGCCGCCGAGACCCACCAACACGACGTTCACCCGTTCGTTCGCCCCCAGCACGCGGGCAGCGGGCCACAGCGAAGCCGCGAGCAGATCCCGCCGCTTCATCGCGCGTACAACCCCAGAACCCAGAGGGGGAAATAGTGCCGGTACATGGTATAGCGCATGTAAAAAACGTTGGGGAACCCGGTTCCGGTGGCCAACGGCTCCGGCCAGGAACCGTCGGCGTCCTGTGTATCAATCAGATACCGGATGCCGCGTTCGGCATAGGGAGAGTCCTTGCGGCCCGCGGCGTGGAGAGTCAATAAGGCCCACGCGGTCTGCGAAGGGGTGGAAGGAGCGCTGACAAACTCATCCCGGACATAGCTCATGCAGCTTTCTCCCCATCCGCCGTCGGAGTTTTGGACGGAAATCACCCAATCGGCGGCGCGGCGATAGAGATTGGGATCGTCGTAGCCGGCGGCATGCAAGCCGCGCACGGCCAGAAAGGTCCCGTAGAGATAGTTAACGCCCCAGCGTCCATACCAACTTCCGTTTTTCTCCTGCCGGTCCACCAGGTAATGAATGGCGTCGTGCACGGCAGGGTCCGTCCTCGGTACGCCGCGGCGAGCCAGCGCCTCCAAAACGCGCCCGGTGATGTCTGGACAGGTGGGATCGAGCATGGCGTTGTGATCGGAGAACGGAATTGAGTTGAGAACGCCCCAATCATTGTCCGCATCGAACGCGGCGTAGCCGCCGTCGCGCGATTGCATCCCTTTGAGCCAGGCGAGCGCGCGGTCTTCCACGGCTTTCTGCTTTTCCGGATCCGAGGCCACGCTGTATTCCAGACACATCAGCACGATGGCGGTGTCATCGATGTCGGGGTAGTGTTCGTTGTTGAACTCGAACGCCCAGCCGGAGGGATGAAGGTGGGGACGCTTGACGGACCAGTCGCCTCGCCGCCGGATCTCCTTGGAGAGGAGCCAGTCGGCACTGCGCCGCAGCGCTTCCGGATTCGGGAAACCCGCTTCGGCCAGACAGAATGCCGCGTAGGCGGTGTCCCATACGGGAGAAAAACAGGGCTGGAAGTAGATTTCGTCTTCGGTTTCCGTGATGAGGTTTTCGAAGTGAGCCTTGGCTTCCACCAGATCCGGATGATCGGCCGGATAACCCAACGCTTCCAACGCCATGATTGTGTATTGCATGGCTGGATAAATGGCGCCCAGGCCGTCGGAGTTCCGGCAGTGCTCCAGCATCCACTTTTCCGCCTGTCGTACGGCGGCGATCCGCGCATCGCGGTGTCCGCGACGCTCCCAGAGCTTCAGCAGCTTATCGACCTGATGGAAAATCGGCGACAAGAACCGGTCTCGCTTCGGAAGTCCTAGTTTGGCGTCGGTGTGAATCAGTTCATCCACGCTGATGCCGTCCGGAGCGGGGCGAACGCCGCCCAAAGACTGCACAATGGACAACGGGACAACAATCGCACGGGTCCAGGAAGCCATCTCATACAGCACGCCGCCCATGTAGAGAGATCCGCCGGGCAGCAGGACCAGTTCCGGTGGAATGGACGGAACGTACTTGCGCGGATAGAGGCCGAACAGACTGAGATTAATCTTGGTATAGCTGTTGCACGCCTGTAACCCGCCGAGAGCGTGCACGCGCATCCGGGCGCGCGTCATGTACTCGCTGTCCGGCGAATGGCCGCAGAGGCGCAGGGCCGTATAGGCTTTCACCGTGGAATTCACATCGGCCGGACCGCCGGGATAGATCCACCAGCCGCCGTCGGCCATTTGGGTGGAGAGAATCCGGCGGCAGGCCTTGTGCAACCGGCCCATGGTGGGAGGATTCCAGACGCCATGCTCCGGCGGGTGCAGCCAGAGCTCCATCAACACATAATCGGCCTCCAGCGAAACATCCGCCAGAAGCTCGCCGCACCAATAGCCATCGGCGGCCTGTTTTTCCACCAAACTGATCGCGCTGGCCTCGGCAGCGGAGCGGGCGGCATCACGGAGGCTTTGGCGCTCCTCAAGAAGTTCGCCTACGACGGAGCGGCGGCGGAACGGTTGTGGCGCGGGAAATACTACGTTCATCCTGAAATCTGTACGTCCACGGAAGCCGGGACGTTCAAACTTTAGAATACCGCCACTGTCGGCTATCCGAATAATCTGATCTAAACAATGTGACAAGTTCAACCGATAGGTGAGTAGATGCCGAAACGAATCGCGGCAGCGCTGCTGGCAATCTCCACATGGAGTCAACAGCCAGCGCCGAACCGTCCTGCAACCAACCGCCCCGCTCCCGCTAAAACCGCCCCCGCTGTTTCCGCTCTGGAAAAACCAACCCCCAACGCGCCATCCGCCAGCCCGCCGCCCAGTCTCGGTGGAGGGCCTCCTTCCGGCGGTACCGTGTCCAGCGGTCCCATATCCAATAGTCCAATGGACAGGCAGGTATCCAGTTTTGAACGGCAGCGGCTCAGCGTAGAGCGCCAAATGCAGGGCATCCGTGAAACGTTTCCTGCCCCGTTCGGCGGCACATCGGCCCAGATGGCGGCGCAGCCACCAGCCGATTGTCCGCCGGTAACGGAGGCGCAAGTGAAACCGATCATTCACCGGGAGGCCGGCCGGCACAATGTAGATGTCCGGCTGATTCAAGCCGTCGTGGAAACCGAATCCGCTTATTCTCCCTGCGCGGTTTCTCCGGTAGGAGCGATGGGGCTCATGCAGCTGATGCCGTCCATGGCGGAGACGCTGAACGTCACGAATCCGTTCGACCCGAACCAAAATATCGCCGCGGGCACACAGTTCCTGAAACAAATGCTCGAGCGTTACGGCGGAGACATTGCCAAGGCGTTGGCCGCTTACAACGCGGGACCGGGCCGCGTGGATGCGGCGGGCGGGGTACCCGCGATACCCGAAACGCAACAATACGTACGTAAAATTCTAGGAAAGATCACTCCGCCTTCCCCGATCGTAGAATGAAGGCATGATTGTAATTGCGGTGGTTGTAGGTCTGGCCCTGCAATTGGAACAGAATCCGTCGTCATTGACGGAACTGTCCCATGGCCATACCCGTGTTGTGCAAAAGCCGGAGTCTGGGGTACGCGCAGGGCGCGCGATTACTTTCGGACGGCCTGGGCCAAACTCCCCGGTAATTATCCATTTTCACGGAGACACGTGGGTTCCCGAACAGTCTGTGGCTCGGAATTGGAAAAATGCCACTGTGCTCGCCGTGCAGATCGGCAACGGCTCCGATGTCTACCAGAATGCTTTTCAGGCGCCCAAATCCTTCCAGACCCTGTTGGCTGAGGCGGGGGCCGCCAATGGACGCCGCCCGGTGATCCTTTCCGCCTACAGCGCCGGGTATGGAGCGGTGCGCGCCATTCTCCGCCACTCGTATAAACGGGTGAACGGCGTACTGCTGATGGATGGGCTCCACACAGATTATCTGGGCCGGGGAATGAATCCGGCCGGGCTCGACGTCTTCCTGGAATTCGCGCGCGATGCCTCGCTATGCCGCAAAAGGATGGTGATCACGCATTCCGAAGTCGTGCCGGGGGCCTATGCCAGCACCACAGAAACCGCGAATTGGTTGCTGAAACAACTCAAAATAACCCGCATGCGGCAGCGAACCGGCGCTCCGGCAGGTATGCGGGCGATTTCCAGCGCGCACCGTGGGCATCTTGCCGTACTTGGCTTTGCCGGCAGCGACGCGCAGGACCACGTGGACCATCTGCATGGGATGGCCACGTGGCTGCGCACGATTCGCGGTATGTGACCTAGACGATCACGCAGGGGTTGGACAAGGAGCCGATACCTGTGGCCGAAATCGTCACCACATCGCCGGCCGCGAGCGCCGATTCCTGGGTAACGATAATGCCCGTGCCGGTCAAGACCACGGAACCGCAAGGCACCGGGTTGGACTGCAATAGGTATTCAACCAAGGTTTCAATCTTCCGCCCCAGCTTGGCGGTCGATGTCTTGCCCTCAAACGTGGTGGTCTCGCCACGCTTGATCACACAGGTCATTTCCAGCGAATACGGATCGGTGATCTCATCGGCCGTCACCATCACCGGACCCAGGGAACAGCAGGCTGTATAGACCTTCGACTGGGGCAGATAAAGCGGATTTTCGCGTTCAATGTCCCACGCCGAAACGTCGTTGGCGATCGTATAGCCAACCACGCGCCCTTTGCTGCCCAACACAACGGCAAGTTCCGGTTCCGGCGCGGTAAACGTCGAATCGGAGCGGATGCCGACCGGCTGATCCGGTCCGACGCAAACGCGCGATGTGCCTTTGAAAAAGATCTCCGGGCGATGCGCCGGGTTGTACACGTAAGCGTAGAACCCCTCGCGCGTGTTGTGTTCACTGTCCCGGAAGCTGGCGCTCATCTCATACGTGCAGCCGCAGGCCCAGACTTCCTTCGGAGAGAGCGGGATGAGGGGCGACGCCGCATCCGCGTGGCTGGAGGCCATCGATTTCGCCAACTTCGGCAATTCGGTGTTCTCCACCTCGGAGCGCCGGATCAGGTCATAGAGCGTATGACCCGGGATCGGGCGGGCGGATCCATTCTCAAAGATCGCCGCCGTGACTTCGTTATTCCACTTAATTTGTCCGAGTTGCATGAGTTAGTACTTGAGGTAGACCGTCTTGTAGTCGCTGTAGAAATCCATTGCAGCCGGGCCCTGTTCCTTGGGGCCAAAGCTGGAATCCTTGGTTCCGCCGAACGGCAGTTGATATTCCACACCCGCGCTGGGCAGGTTGATGGTCAACAGGCCGGCTTCGCAGCCATAGACGAATTCAAATACACGGGACAAATTCGTCGTCTGCACGGACGCCGACAATCCAAACGGAATGTTATTGGCAATACGCATGGCGTCGTTGAAGTCTTTCGCTTTCATCACGGCCAACACGGGCCCGAAGACTTCTTCCTGCGCCAAACGCATATTCTCGGTTACATCGGCGAAGATCGTGGGCTCCACGAAATAGCCCTTGTCGTAGGCGCCGCCTGTCAGGCGGTTGCCGCCGCAAACCAACCGCGCGCCTTCCTCTTTGCCGATGGCGATGTACTTCAGATTCGTTTCCAATTGGCCTTGGTCCACGGCCGGCCCGATGTCAATGCCCGGTTCCATGCCGTTACCCACCTTCAACTTCGCCGTGCGTGCGGCCAGCGCTTCGACAAACTTGTCGTAGATCGACTCCTCCACGATCGCGCGGCTGGTGGCCGTGCACTTCTGACCGGTGGAGAAGAACGCGGCGTTGCAAACGTTCTCCACGGCCGCGTTGAAGTCGGCGTCGGCCAGGACGATGGTCGGATTCTTACCGCCCATTTCAAGCTGAATGCGAAGGCGGCGCTTGGACGCTTCCGCGTGCAGCCATTCCCCGATTTCGCAGGAGCCGGTGAAGGAAACGGCCTTCAAGGGTTTCGCCGTCACCAGCGCATTGCCGATCTCGCTGCCGGACCCGGCAATAAAATTCACGACGCCCTTCGGAATACCGGCTTCGTGGCACGCTTCCACGATCCGCCAGGAGCTGAGAGGGGAAACCGAGGCCGGCTTCACGATCACGGTGTTGCCGCAGATCAGCGCCGGGGCCAATTTCCACGCCGGAATGGCGATCGGGAAGTTCCACGGATTGATCAGACCGATCACGCCGATGGGCTTGCGGATGGCAAACATGTGCACACGGTCGCGCTCGCTCGGCACCAAGTGGCCGGGCAGACGGGAGCCTTCGCTGCCGAAGTAGCGGAAAATGTTGATGGCGCGGCGGACTTCGCCTTTCGCCTCGGGGAGCGTCTTGCCCTCTTCCCGGCACATTTCTTCGCCGAGTTGGTCAAACTTGCGCTCCAGAATGTCGGCAACCTTAAACAGCAGCGCGCCGCGGGCCGGCCCGGGCATGTTGGACCAACCAGGGAACGCGGCCTGCGCCGCATCAGCCGCGCGATGCACGTCGGCGCCAGTGCCTTTCACGAACAAGCCCACCACTTCGTCCGTATTGGCGGGATTGCGATTCTCGAACGTGGGTCCGTCGACCCATTCACCATTGATGTAATTGCGGAAAACTTCCGGCATGAATTGAATTCCTCTTTAGAAAATGAATGCGGATTTCAGGGCGCGGTGACGCCGGGGATTGAGAATCCTACTTCTTGTTGAAATCGACTTTGGGCGCCTGGCGGGATGCCGGGTCGGTCTTGAAGTACGCATCGTTGCGCTGGAAACCGAAGATGCTGGCGGCAATGTTGTTGGGGAACAGTTCAATGCTTGTGTTGTACTTCTGAACAGCCTCATTATACTTCCGCCGCTCCACGGCAATGCGGTTTTCCGTTCCCGCCAACTCGTCCTGCAGCCGCATGAAATTGGCGTCGCTCTTCAATTGCGGATAGTTTTCCACCACCACCAGCAACCGCGACAACGCTCCATCCAACTGCGAATTGGCTGTGATCTTCTCCTGCGGATTCCGCGCGCCGGCCAGGGCGGCCCGCGCATTCGATACCGAGGCAATCACCTCTTTTTCCTGCGACGCAAACCCCTTCACCGTTTCCACCAGGTTCGGAATCAGATCCGCGCGGCGCTGCAGCACAACGTCCACCTGCGCAAATGCGCCGTCGATGGCGTTTTTCTGCATCACGAGGTCGTTCCGCACGCCCACTACCTGTCCGCCCACCAGCAGCAACGCCAGGAGCAGAACACCCAATACGATCAGTGCGATTTTCATATTCTCCTATTCTCCTACTAGCTCTTCGCCAACCGGTCCACGGCGCCGGTCAGCGCTTCAATTTGTTGCATATAGGCGGCCAGAAGCGCCGGCGGATCCAGGTCCCGCTCCCGTTTGGAGCCCTCCCGCAGATCCAACAAAGTATAGAACGGCGCGGGGTCGATTCCGAACTGCGCCGCGCAGGCGCCCACGGCTTCCCGCTTGGCCATCGGCGCGGGAACCCCGGCCAATCGCAGCGCATGCCGGCCCAGATTGCAAAATGTCGATACCGATTCGCCCATCAGCCGCACCAGCATCGGCTGGTCACTCAGCAGCCCGCCGGCTTTTTGCCGCAGCCGCAACAGCTTCGCGCGCAGTTCGTGCTCCACCTGCCCGCGATAGAAACTATCGTCAATTAAAAGATCCCGCGCCAAGTCCGGTCCAGCCAACACACGGTGGCACTCGGCAATATCGTGAAATTCGATTGCGAAACAATCCGTCGAATTCAGAAATTCCTCTTCGGTCAGCAGCAACGGTGACGGATTATCGAGAGACCGCCACCACTTGATCAACGGCTCGGCCAATCGCAACTCCTCCGGGCCAATCCGTCGCAGCACGCACAGAACGTTCAAATCGCTGTACTTCCCATGCAACTCGCCGCTAGCCGCCGACCCGTAGAGGATCGCCGACACCAACCGGTCGCCAAACGTGTTGGTCAACCGCTTCGTGAGCTCTCCCAGCCGCTTTTCGATTTCGTTGTTTGCCATATTTCCTCACCAGTCGCTCGACGCGCCGCCTCCGCCCGCATCGCCGCCGCCAAACCCGCCGAATCCGCCGCCGGAATCGTAGCCGCCGAATCCGCCGCCTCCCCGGGAACCGCGTCCGCCGCCGTTCATCAACAATGGCAGCAACCACCACGGCCCGCCTCCTCCTCCGCCTCCGCCGCGCCCCATCAGGAACAAAATGCCCAATGCGCCCATTAAGAGCAACGGCCATGGGATGCCTGGCTCCTGACGAGGTTGCGGCCGCCGGGGACGGACCGTTTCATCGATCGCTACACCCTTTTCCCGGGCGATCCGTTCCCCCATCTGGTGCGCTGCCGTCAGTAGCGCTTCCCCATACTGTCCTACGCGAAGCGCGGGACGCATGGCCCGCAGCAGGTCGCCAGCGGAACCGTCGGGCAAGATCGGCTCAAGACCGTAGCCCACCTCCAGCCGGCTGCGTTTGTCCCGCACGGAAAGCAGTAAAAGGGCGCCGTTATTCTCGCCCTTCTTGCCAACGCCCCAGCGCCGGAATAGAAGGTTGGCGACATCCTCCACGGGCTCGCCGTCCAGCTCCGGCACGGTTACCAGCGCCAATTGCGCGCCCGTAGCTTTTTCGACGGCCGCGCAATACGCCTCAATCCGTTGCCGGGAGCCCATGTCCACCACGCCCGCAAAATCGCTCAGATATCCCTGCGGGCGCAGTACGGTCCAATCGGCTGCGCAGGCCAATGCCGCCGCCGCGAGCCACAGAGCCCCTGTTCGGATCTTTCGCCCCCAGGACATCGTCAACAGACCAGATCGCGCCGTGTGAACTTCTCCGTCCCCGCCGGCCCTACTACGGCCAACGCAAGATTTTCGGTCTTCATGAACGTGTTCGCCACTTCCTGAATATCGGCAGTCGTCACCGCTTCAATCGACGCTACGGTCTCGTCCAGGTCGCAGAAGCGCCCGAAGAAGATGTCCTGCCGCGCCAGATTCGACATCCGGCTCGACGACGATTCCAGGCCCAGCACCACAGACGCTTTCAGGTTGTCCTTGGCCCGGCGCAGTTCGTCTTCCCCGATCGGTCCATTCTTGATGGCCCGCAGCTCATCCAGCACGCTGCTCACCACGCGCCGCAACGTGCCGGGCGAAGTACCGGCATAGATCGCCGTCGCCCCTGAATCGCGATAGAGGGAGAGTTCGCTGGAGATGTGATAAACCAGCCCCTGCCGTTCGCGGACATTCTGGAATAGCCGTGAACTCATGCCGCCGCCCAGAATGGTGTTCAGCAGATAACAGACAAACCGGCGGGAATGGCCCATTGGATAGGAGGGCGCCGCAATGCAGACTTGCGCCTGCTCGATGGAGGCCTTCGTCTTCATGGCAATCTGCGGGAACGTCTGCACCGCCGGCAACGGGGGCAGAGCCTTGCCTTTTTTCATCCCGCCCATCACGCCTTCCACCATTTTGACGAATGCCGCGTGCTTCACCTTGCCCGCCGCCGTCACCAGCAGGTTCGACGGGATATAGTGGCGGCTCCAGTATTCGCGAAGCATGGCCGGATGGAAGCTCTTCACCGTTTTCGGCGTGCCCAGAATGGGCCAACCCAGCGAATCTTCCTTCCAGAATTTTTTGCAAAACAGTTCGTGCGTCTGGCTCTCGGCGCTGTCGAGATCCATTTTGATCTCCTCCAACACCACGCCCTGCTCCTTCGCCAGATCTTCCTCGCGGAACAGCGGCCGCAGCATCATGTCGGACAGAATGTCGAAGGCGTGCCCGGCATGTTCGTCCAAAACTTTTGCGTTGAAACTCACGATCTCCTTGCCGGTAAACGCGTCGGAATAGCCTCCGATCGTGTCCAGTTCCCGCGCAATCTCCTGCGTGGTGCGCCGCTCCGTCCCCTTAAACAACATGTGTTCAATGAAATGGGAGATGCCGTTTTCCGCCGCGGTTTCGCGCCGGGAACCAGAGCGGAGCCACAGCCCCATGGAGATCGAACGAGCGCCGGGCATCGATT
The DNA here is from genome assembly GCA_035714175.1 of Bryobacteraceae bacterium. Lineage (GTDB taxonomy): Bacteria > Acidobacteriota > Terriglobia > Bryobacterales > Bryobacteraceae. The sequence goes on from DASTML010000244.1 coordinate 12,578, forward strand.
CGGTAATGATTTTCAGGCCATTGGGGAGAACAGTCGTCTCCACGGCCAGCGAGCGATTCTGAAGTTTTGACATGTGTTGCCGTTTGGCAGTGTGGAAAACCCAGTGCGGAGCACCGGGCTTCCCTTCTATTCTAAAAGGGATGGGACTACGTGCTCAGCCTACTTTGCTCGGACTGGACGTCGCTGACATACGCGACCTCCTCGGCCCAGGCGTCCCTGCCTTCCGCGCCCGACAACTATATGATGCGCTGTACAAGCGTAACGTTGCGGATTTGGAGGAAACCACGGCGCTGCCGAAGGATCTCCGGGATCGTCTTCGCGACGCCATGCCCCACGGGCGCCTTGCGGTCGATCAGCGTTTCGATTCCTCTGATGGCACCGTCCGCTATCTGTTGAAACTGCCCGCCGATGGCCGCAGCATCGAAACCGTGCTGATGCCGCAGGAGCAGCGGCATACCATCTGTATCTCCTCACAGGTCGGCTGTCCGGTGGATTGCCGCTTTTGCCTCACGGCGCAAATGGGCCTGGAGCGCAGCCTCAGCGCCGGCGAAATCGTCGGCCAGGTTCTGCATGTCTGCCGGGAGCATGGCCTGGATCCCCGCGCGTCCCACTGCAATATCGTCATGATGGGCATGGGCGAACCGTTGCTGAACCTGCCCAACGTCCTGAAAGCCACCCGTATTCTCTGTGACGACAACGGCGTGGGCTTCTCGCAGCGCCGGATCACCGTTTCCACCTCCGGCATCGTGCCGAAGATCGCAGAACTCGGAGCCGCCGAGGTACGCCCCAAATTGGCCATTTCCCTCAACGCCTCACACGAAGAGCAGCGCCGAGAGTTAATGCCGATTACGAAGAAATACCACCTAGCGGATCTTATGGAGGCCTGCCGCGCCTACCCGCTCCGCCCGTGGGAGTTTCTGATGTTTGAGTACGTCATGCTCCGCGGCGTCAATGATACGGAGGCGGACGCCCGGCGCGTCGTCTCGCTGCTCGGCAATTTGAAGGCGAAAGTGAATATCATCGCGTTGAACCCTGGTCCCGGCATTCCCTTTGAAACGCCTGATCCGGAACGCGTCGACAGTTTTCAGAAGATCGTCATGCGATCCATGCCTTGTTATATTCGCCGGCCCAGAGGCCTCGATATCTACGCCGCCTGTGGCCAATTAAAGAAAATGCAGACGGCGGACCTAATTACGATTCAATAGGCCGGGACCAAAGCCCGGATCGTCTCCGGCGACGAATTAGTAAGAATTGATTATACTGTAAAACTCGTAACTTATCTCTTCTGAATTGGCGCCTGCCGAGGCTTACGCATTGAACGTCTCTGTCGATCGTGCTACACATTCCGTGCCAACTGATGGCGCCCTCGATATAGAGGGTATGGTCCGCCATTTCCACGAAAGCGTTCGTTTGGAACGACGGTTGGGATGCGCCGATTCCATCGGCGAGCAGATGGCGAAATGGGCCGAAGAGTTGATGACGCTCCGGTCCGCCTACGATTTGGTGCATCAGAAGCGTTCCACCGTCGGAACCATGCCGCCCACGCCGCATACCGCGTGCGCCAGGGCGGGCGCCGTCCTTGTACGGATCATTCAGCGGATGTTGTTCTGGTACACGCCGCAGATAACGTCCTACCAGGAGGCGGTGGCCCGCACATTGAATCACGTCTGCGCCACGGCGGAGGCCCAACTCGCCACGGCCCGCTATCTTTCGGCCGAAATTGCGGAACTCCGCCGCGAAATGAGCTCTCTTTCCGTACGGCAGTCCCCGGCCCCGGCCATTGCGCCGCCCCCGGACGAAGCCCTGCCGGAAGCGTTCTATGCCGCTTTTCAAGAACAGTTTCGCGGACCGGAACACGACGTCGAAGCCAATCTCCACCAATATCTGCAGATCCTTGGCGAGTGCAACATCGATCCCTCCGGCAACTGGCTCGATATCGGCTGTGGCCGCGGCGAATGGCTGCAATGCGCCTCCGCCGCCGGGCATCGCGCCTTGGGTGTCGATAGCAGCGCCGCGGCCGTAGCCCATTGCCGCGAACGCTGACTCGACGCCGAAACCGGCGACGCTCTCGAATTCCTGGCCCGCCAGTCCAAACACTCCGCCTCCGTCATCACGGCGTTTCATGTCTTGGAACACTGGCCGGTGGCCACCAGCCTTCATTTCATTTCCGATGCCGTGCGTGTCCTTCGCCCCGGCGGGGGTGCTCGTCATTGAGATGCCCAACCCCGAAAATTTGCGAATGGGCGCGCGCGACTTCTGGCTCGTCCCCACCCACCGGCGTCCCATCCCCCCGCAGGTCATGGAATTCATGTTCGCTACTGCGGTTTCGCCGTCCGCCGCCGCCTGGATCTCCATCCCGTGCCGGAGCGCGAGCTTTTCCCTTACGCCGATCACGAAGTCGTACAAAGGCTCAATCAATATTTCCATGGCCCTCAAGCGTTTGCTCTCATTCGTCAGCAGGCCTGCTAGTCCCGGCGCCTCCGCGTCGCTCTTTTCGCGCCCCTTCCCCCTGCGCGTACCAGCGCCGCCGACTACGCCGCCGCCCTCGTCCCAGCGCTTTCCGAATGCGTCGAACTCACCGTATTCGAGCGCCCTCCCGCGCGGCTCCCCTCCGGCCGCTTCGACGTTCTTCTCTACCAAATTGCCAACAATCCGCATCACGCCGCCATCTACGAATTCGCGCTGAAACACCCCGGTGTCATCGTCTTGCATGAGGCGACTCTCTATCACCTCATCTCCGGCCTCACCAGCTATTCGGCCGGCGGCGAGGCGTTCCAACGGGAGCTGATCTACGAGATTTTTGGCCAGCCTCTCGACGGTTTGGAAAGCAGCGATGAGGTCCGGCGCGTCTCTCGCAGCGACCAGTTCCGCATGATACGCCGCCTGCTCGACAACAGTCTCGGCTGCATCGTCCATAGCACCCATGCCCGTACCGAAGTGCTTCGAAAGGACCAGAAAAGGCCCGTCGCTTGCATTCCTCATGGCGTGGAAATCATCGACGTGGACACCGCCGGTTGCCGCCGGGAACTCAAACTCCCTCCGGCCTCGATGGTCGTCGGAGTGCTCGGCTATCAACGGCCCAGCAAAGGGGGCGTCCGCTGCCTGAAGATCTTCCGCAGGCTCCTGCGATCCGTGCCGGACGCGTTGCTCATCGTCGCGGGGGAACTCCACCCGGAGGTCCCGCTGGAGGAAGAGGCCGCCGCAATGGGCATCGCCAACCGGGTGCACATTCTTCCGTTCCAGAACAATCTTGCCGCTTTTGACCGCGTGATCGCGGCTTGTGATGTCGTCCTGAATTTGCGAAGTCCCGCCTACGGCGAAACGTCGGGCGCCATGATGCGCACCGTTGGCATGGGAAGGCCGTAATCGTTTCCGACAACGGCGCCAACACGGAACTCCCCTCCGGAATCTGCCTCAAAATCGCCAGCGATCCGTACGAGGAGGAGGTGGCCGCGCTCACCTTGGAATGGATGGCCCGGCATCCTCCTAGCCTTCGGCAATTGGGGGATGCGGCCCGCCGTTGGGCCGCCGATTTCTGCCTGTGGCCTACGGTCGCGGGGCAGTATGCCGCTTTTTGCGTGATATGAGCGCGATCTGGGCGAGGACTGCCTGCAATGGACAGATCCCGGTTCCGATGCGGAACGCTAATTCGCCGAGCATCGCACACGCCTTCTACGTACGCTCGACCTGACGCCGCCCGGCGGGGCAGGTGGCCGCGCCCTGGAGATGGGCTGCTATCTGCAAATCACTCCCGCATAGCAGCACCGTGGGTTACGGCGAGGTATGGGGCAGCTGCCTGGGCCGTGCGGGACAAACCGACGAACGGGAAGTCCGAAGCCGCAACGGCATGCTCTTCCGGTGTACGGTCGTTCTCTTCAACGCCGAGGCAGGCCCAATTCCCTACCCCGGCGAACACTTTTCCCTCGTACTCTACTGCGAACTGCTCGAACACCTGCATCCTCGCCCCAGGCGGTACGCTCATTTTGACCAAACCCAACATCGTCTCCCTGCGCGCGGCGGCAGTCCTATGGGAGGGCAGACATCCCGGCTGGTTCACCCCATACTGCTGGCCCCCGGCGACTCGCTCTCCGATCACCGGCACGGGCGCGAATACACCCCGGCCGAGGTTATGCAGCTGCTCAGTGATGCGGGATTCACCGTGGAAAAGATCGAAACAGGCCCCTACGGTCCTACCGAAGAACACCCCCAGTGCCCAGCGCGTCGCCGAGCTACTCGGGAAGGACGATGACTTGGCGGGACTGCGTGGCGACTGCACCTATGCCGTGGCCCGCAAATCCGGCCCCGTCGAGAACCGCTTTCCCTCTTGGCTGTACCAGCGGACCAGCTAATGCCTCACTTCGCCGGACGCGGGGTCGTCTCGCCTCCTGGCGTCAGGCCCATCACCCACTTCGCCGCTTCCAGCCACATCTTCTGTACCTGAGGATGCTCCCACACCTCGCTCCGATGGCCTAGTGTAGAGACAAAAACGCGGCCCCGCCCGTAGTTCCTCACCCACGACACCGCGAAATCCTTGTCCGTACGCTGCACGTTCTTGTTGGCGAGGTCCACGCCAGCTACATCCAGGCGCATGAGCACGCGCACCTTGTCGCGCGAGTAGTTTTTCAGTTGATAAATCTCATCGAACAGGAAGAAGTCCGGAGGGAAATGAGCCGTGACCGGATGTTTCCCGTCTTCGTTCACCAGCTTGGCGTTGAACTGATTCCACGGGTGCAGATCAAAATAGCCACCCACCAACTCCCCGTATTCGGGCCAGGAATACAGCGTGTCCACGCCGCTGTGCGCGGCCATAAACCCTTTCCCTTCGGTGCGGACAAATTCCAGCAGGGACTGCTTCTGCTCATCATCCAAATCCAGCTCCCCGGAGGTGTAGAAAAACACTGCGTCGAAGTAGTCCAGGTTTTTCGCATTTGCCCCCAGTTTCTTCTTCGTGATGAGTTGCGTATCCGTGCGGATGTAGGTATCCCACAACCCGGACTCTTTGCCAATTTTCCAGATCGTCGCTAACCCATCGCTGGTGGAGTCATGCTGAAATCCCTTGGTCTGGCCAATGGCTAGAATCTTTTTCCGCTTCGGGGCCTGTGGAGACTGCGCCAAGAGCGCTCCGGAACAGAAAAGGGAGGCAAGAGCCAATAGACACAAGCGCATAACTGCGCGTAGTGTATCAACTCCCGCCGTCAGGCTTTGACAACGCGCCGCAGCGTGTAAAGTTCCGGACTCACCACGCCCTGCTCCAACTTCCGCCACTCATCGTTCACATGCACCACTTTGCCAGTGATGTGGTTGGAACGTTCCGAAGCCAGAAACAGCGCCAGTTGAATCTGCTTTTCCGGCGTCACGCCGCCAGTCATCCGCACGTTCTTCGCGTCCTCGATCTCTTTCCAGCCGGCACGCTCTCCAGCCGCCAGAATCTCATCGGTCATGGACGTATAGGCGCCGCCCGGAGCCATGCAGTTCACTTGGACGTTGTGTTCCAGTACTTCGGCCGAAAGCGTTTCCATCATCCGCACCAGAGCCGTCTTGCTGGCCGAGTACGCCGAAAAGTGGGGCCGCGGCGTCAGGGAACCGCCGCCGCTCAAAGCAATGATCTTGCCAGCGCGCCGCGCGATCATGCCCGGCAACACCGCACGCGCCGCCAGCATTACGCCATGCAGATTGGTTTCGAACGTATCCCACCAGGCCTTGGGCGCCACTTCGGTCAGAGGACCGATGGGTCCTTGAATGCCAGCCGCGCAAACGAGAACATCGATTGGTCCCCAATGCACCTTAAGCCGGTCCACAGCCGCGTCCACTTGGTCGCCTTCGCGAACATCCGCGCGCAGCCGCATCGCCACGCCGCCAGCCTGTTCGATTTCCAGTTGCGCTAAGTCGATTTCGCCGCGGCTTCGCGCCAGAAGCCCAACTTTTGCGCCCTGGGCGGCCATGCCCAGCGCCAGCCGCTTACCGATACCCCGGCCGGCTCCGGTAATCAAGACATTTTTTCCGGCCAGAATCTGCGTGTCGTTCATTCCATCTGCAACCAAAGCGACAAGGCCCCGGCTACCTCTACATCCCTTTCCTTCTCATTCTAGCCGTTTCCGGACGCGGGACTACATCCGCAAAATTTCCGGGTCCAAGTCAGCCGCGCCGGCCCTTGGAGGCATACATCACCACGTCCACCCTTCGAAACAGATCCGCTGCGGATTCCCCAGCGGAATACTCCACCGTGCCCGCGCTGGCTCGTACCGGCAGGAGAACCGGCTTGCCCTGCCATTGCATTTCGTAGCGGCGGTTCACACGGTCCAACATCGACTGGCTCCGGCGCAGCCCATCGGAAAGGCCGCAGTTCAGTATCACCAGGAACTCATCGCCGCCCCAACGGGCCACCAGATCACCGCTTCTCGCCTGTTCTAGAAGCAGCGCCGCAAATTGCCGCAAAACCTGATCCCCGCAATCGTGGCCGAACCGGTCATTGATGCTTTTGAAAAAATCCAAGTCAAACAGCGCGACGCTGAACGTGGCCCCTGCCCGTATTCGTTCTTCGATCTGCCGTTCCACTTCCCGGCGGTTAGCCGCTTTTGTGAGCGGATCGGTGGCGGCCGCTGTCTCGGCTTCCGCCAGCCTTGTGCGGAATTGCTGCAAGTCCCGCTCCATGCCCGCCAGCGAATTCTGATTCTCCCGCACCATTTGGCGAACGCTCTCTTGAAGTTGGCTGGCCTCGGCCGCAAGACGAATGCGGAGCTCATCCAGACTGTCCAACGCCACCAGACGCCGCAGCGAATTACAGACGCCTTCCAGGCTCCCCCCGTACCCGTCGGAACGGGCTCGCGCGGCCACCGCCGCCGCGGCCATCACCTCCAGCAGACCGCGGATAGCATCCAGGTCCTCCCGCTGGCAGCGGCGGGATTCGTCCGCGTATCGATGCAGCACGTCGGTCATTTTTTCCGCTGTCGCATCCAACTGCGCCTCTGGAACACCTACCCGCAGCCCCTGCCGCACCTGCTTCCAGTCGGTCTCCGTCTTGCTCGCCGCCTTCGGAAAAAGCGGCATCATGTGCGCCTCCACCGCGTCCAGCGACATTTGCCAGCAGGAAACGCAGCGCTTCACAAACCGGTCTCTCCCTTCTGCTTCTCTCGCTTGGCGGTCCAAGTCGTTCAGGGCATCCTTGACGGAGATCATGCGCAATGTATCCTCCCGGTCTTATCGGCATGAGAGCAGGGCACTTGAGCCGATTTGAGCCTCTTGCGCTATTCCCGCTATACTTGTAACGGAGAAAGTTTGTCCTTTCTCCCAGAGTTATTTTCCCAGGAGGACAATGAGCAAAGAGGATTGTATTGAAGTTACCGGAACTGTGGTCGAAAAGTTCCCTAGCGGATTGTTTAGCGTGCAGTTGGATCAGGAACGCCTGGTTCTTGCCCATTTGGCGGGCAAATTGCGCCGTAATCGGATCCGCGTTCTTGCCGGCGACCGCGTCACGCTCGAAATGTCGCCCTACGATCTGACTAAAGGCCGCATCACCTACCGCCACAAATAGCCCTTCGGCGGCACATCTTTCCACAAGGCCGGAACCCGTTTGCCCATTCGAACACTTTTTCTGTTTGGAACCAGGCCCGAAGCCATCAAACTCTGTCCGGTCCTTCGCCATCTCCAATCGAACCCTGCAACGTTCGATGTGAAGGTGTGCGTCACCGCACAGCACCGTCAGATGCTCGATCAGGTCCTGGAGGCCTTCCAGGTCAAGCCCGATATAGATCTGGATCTGATGCTCCCCGGGCAATCGCTCTTCCAATCGTCTTCCCGGATGCTGGCGGCGTTGGAACCTGTCTTTCGCGACGTGAGGCCGGACCTGGCCATTGTGCAGGGCGACACTACCACTACTCTCTGCGGCGCCTTGGCGGCCTTTTACGCCCGGGTGCCCATCGGCCATGTGGAAGCTGGCTTGCGGACGTGGGACATGGCGCAGCCGTTCCCGGAGGAGATGAACCGTGTACTCACCGGGCGCCTGGCCAGCATTCACTTCGCCGCCACCGCCTGGGCCGCCGCCAACCTCCAACGGGAAGGCATTCCGGAAGACCGGGTTCACATCACCGGCAACTCCGGCATCGACGCGGTTCTCTACGTGCGCGACGGACTGGAGTCCGGCGTCATGTCGAGCGGGTACGACTGGTCGTTCCTCAGCCCCCTCAAACGGCTGATCCTCGTGACCGCCCACCGCCGTGAGAGTTTCGGCTCCGGGTTCGAGCAGATCTGCCGGGCCATTCGCCGCCTCGCCAGCCGGCCCGATGTCGAAATCGTCTACCCCGTTCACCCCAATCCCAACGTGCAGGACCCCGTAAACCGCCTGCTCGCCAACCAGCCCAATATCCACCTCATCCGCCCGCTGGACTACATCCCCTTCGTAGACCTGATGCGCCGGGCGTACATTCTCATTACCGATTCCGGCGGCGTGCAGGAAGAAGGACCCTCGCTCGGGAAGCCAATCCTTGTGCTGCGCGAGAAAACGGAACGGCCCGAAGCCGTTGAGGCAGGCACCGTCAAACTGGTGGGAACCGACGAAAACCGCATCGCGGAAGAAGCGGAAATTCTTTTGAATAATCCGGATTTACATGCCCAAATGGGACGCGTTCACAACCCTTACGGCGACGGGCAAGCCAGCGTCCGGATTTCATCCGCAATTCGTTCATTCTTAAGTAAATAAAGTTTTTGAAAAACATCGCGATCCGGCCCGGACCCACGCCCTAAAAGGCCGGAATTAGTAGACAAAATCGTAAAATAGGGGTGTGAAGACTCTTTCGTTCACCCCTCGCAACCGCCGCAAGGCTTCGTCCTTGGCCGGCGCCGCCGGAGCCCGCATGGCGGCTCAGTTGGCGGAACGGATCATCGGTCAGCCCGACTCTCTCGACGCGATCGTCCCCTACGTCCAGATGTACCAGGCGGGCCTCTCTCCCGAGGGCCGGCCGGCCGGAGTCTTTCTCCTCCTCGGCCCCACCGGCACGGGAAAAACTCGTACCGTAGAAGCTCTGGCGGAGGTGATTCACGGCTCCGCGAAAAACGTCCTCCGCATCGACTGCGGGGAATACCAGATGGAACACGAGGTCGCCAAACTCATCGGAGCGCCTCCCGGATACCTCGGCCACCGCGAAACCCAACCCGTCCTCACCCAAATGAAGCTCAACCAGGTGATGAGCGACCGTGCCAATGTCGCCATCGTCCTGTTCGACGAAATCGAAAAGGCCGCGCCGTCTCTTACCCGCCTTCTCCTTGGCATTCTCGACAAGGGAACCCTGCGCCTGGGCGACAACACCACGGTGCAGTTCGAACGGACGCTCATCTTCCTCACCTCCAACCTCGGAGCGAAGGAGATGGCCCGCGAACTACGTCCCAGTTTCGGCTTCGAGTCCCTGTCCGGACCCACCGCCGAACCGGACGACTACGCCCGTCTGGAAGATGTCGCCATCTCCGCCGTCAAACGTAAGTTCGCCCCGGAATTCATCAACCGCATCGACCTCATGCTCACCTACCGGCCGCTCACCGCCGCTGCCATGGAGAAAATCCTGGAAATTCAGCTCCAGGAACTGGGCGCCCATATCGAGCGGCGACTCGGTGACCGGCAGTTTTCCCTCCACGTACCGCGCCGCGCCCGCCGCTTCCTCCTGGAACAGGGGACCAGTTCCCAGTACGGCGCCCGCGAGCTCAAACGGACCCTGCACCGGCACCTGATGCACCCTCTCGCGGCTTTGATGGCCGACGAAGGGGTACCGCCCGGGGCAGTGGTGCGGTGCGACCTGCACTCCGCCGGGCAGCGGCTGGAACTGGTCACGCTGGAAGAAGCAGCCTAGGCAGCTAACTTATTGAATCTCCAACGGTAGCGTTGCGGTCGCCGTTCCATCGGCGGCCGTAACGCGATACAACCCCGGAGGTAGGAGGACGGCGGGTTCCGTATAGAGCGGAATCCGGACCCAGCCGTCGCCGGTCGTCGCCTTCTCGAAGAGGACAACACCGGCAGAATTGACCAGAGTCAATTTCCCGGCCCCTCCGCGCACGGATGCCTCCATACACGGCTTGTAGGTGGTTGGCAAATCGGCGCCAAAACACGCGGTAAAGTAGCAAGGAATGGCACAATTCCGTGCGCTTTTGGCGCCGAAATTGACGCTCTGCGTTTCGGTGGCAAGTTCCAGGCGACGGTAGGCCGGCGTAAATCGCCCGCCGGCGATGACGGCCTCGAGCAGCGTATAGCCGCTCGTAAGTCCTCCCGATGATCCGGTTACCAGACTGGTCTGGAAGTAGCTGGGCCCCACGCCCCGGATTAATTTCCCCGATTCCTGGCTCAGCCCCATGATTTTCCCGCGCCAGCTTATTTCCTCACCGAAGGGGCCGGCCAAGGTCAGCGAGATCGGGTTCCGCGCGCCGGGTTCCCAATCCCCGTGGTCCAACCCGGAAGGGTCAATCAGCAATTGTTCTTTGTTATCAATGCTTAGCGAATAGATACGCCCGTCGTCGCCGGTACGGAGCCGCGTCCGGCCTCCGGGCCCTGGGTCGAGGACCGCCCACAGTAGGCCATTCACGTCCTCTTTCCGCACCACGCGCCAGATGGCATGACCACCCGTCTGCGTACGGTCATTCACCCGAAAATGCCACTCATTTCCCACTTCGAGCGGCCACCAGCCGCCCGCATCGCATTTCACGGCGGCCTTCGCCGACGCGAGAACCCTCCCGGAATTGTCGCGAAGGGTGAAAACCAGCCCATCGGTAACCCATTGTCCCGTCTGGGTCACTCCGGCGCCGGGTTCCTGGCCGGTCATGGGCGAATCTCCAGCGAAAACGGTGACGGGAGCGGCGGCGCCGCTCCATCGGACCGATGCCTGGCCGAAGCCGTTCCTGCAACTGGTAATCACCGGCGGATCGACGACGATGCTCTGCGCGGCCGCCCCAAGGGCGGCCGCGGCAAACCACAGGATTTTCATAACCACTCCCTGGCTTTACAGCTCGTTGGACGCGGTAAGCGGTTTTTGGCGAATCTCCATGCACCCCCGCCCAGTGGGCAGCACCTTACCAGGATTTAGCAGGCAGCCAGGGTCAAAGAGACTCTTGAAGCTTCCGATCATATCCAACGAATCGGGGGGGAATTGATGGCCCATCAACTCCATTTTTTCCATGCCAACACCGTGCTCCCCCGTGATCGATCCGCCGACGGAGATGCAGAACGAAAGAATATCGTCACCGGCTTGGCGCGCCTTTTCCAGCTCTTCGGGTTTACGGGCGTCAAAAAGGATGATGGGGTGCATATTGCCATCCCCGGCATGAAAGATATTGCTGATGGTTAACCCGTACTTGTCGCCGACCTCGCCAATAAAGCGCAAAGTCTCGGCGATACGCGTCCGGGGAACGACACCATCCTGCACGTAATAGAACGGGCTGAGGCGGCCGACGGCGCCGAAGGCGTTTTTGCGGCCCTTCCAGAGGAGATCGCGCTCGGCAGCGTCCCGGGCAATTCGGAATTCGCGCGCACCACAGGCTTGGCAGGCTTCGCGCACCTGCTCCACCTGCTCTTCCACTGCTTCCTTGAGCCCTTCCAACTCAATTAAAAGAACGGCCGCGGCATCGAGCGGATAGCCGGCGTGGGTGGCTTCTTCGACCATCCGGAGCATAACGCCATCGAGCATCTCGACGGCGACGGGCGTGATGGCGCGCGCGGTGATTTCGGCCACCGTATTGCCGGCCTGTTCCGCCGAGTCAAAAATGGCAAGCGTCGTTTTCACCAGTTCCGGCTGACGCATGAGGCGCAGCACGATTTTGGTAACCAACACCATGGTGCCTTCCGAGCCGGTGAGAAGGCCCACGAGGTCATAGCCGGGCGTATCCTGGGCCTTACCGCCAACCTCTATCACGCTGCCATCGGGCAAGACCGCTTCCAGGCCCAACACATGGTTGGTGGTAACGCCATAGGCCAAAGTGTGGGGGCCGCCGGCGTTTTCCGCCACGTTGCCGCCAATGGTACACGCCCGCTGGCTGGAAGGGTCCGGCGCATAGAAGTATTTTTGGCCTTGGACGGCCAGAGTGACATCCAGGTTAACGACGCCGGGCTCCACCACTACCCGCTCATTTTCCAGATCAATCTCCACGATCCGGTTCATGCGGGCGAAGGAGATCATGATGCCGCCAGTGCGGGGAATGACTCCGCCGCTCAGGCCGGTGCCGGCTCCGCGGCCGACGAAGGTCAAGCCGCGCTCCCTGGCCAAGTTGACGATTTTTACGACCTGAGCGGTGGTTTTGGGGAACACCACAACTTCGGGCCGATGTTTATCGACGCCGCCATCGTATTCGTAAAGCCGGAGGTCAATTTCCTGATCAAGAACGTTGTTGTCGCCGGCGATGGCGCGCAACCAGCGGACGGCATCGGCATCAACCATTAGCGGGCGTATCCTTTCAGGCGTTCCAGAACGGCGGGAGCCATCCAATCCTGATCCGAGATGAATTTTTCGAGCACTTTGCCGTTGCGATCCACCACGTAAGTCTCCGGGTAGCGGAATGTGCCGTAATCGGCACTGATATCGGCGGATGGGTCCCGGGAGGTTTCGAAGTTGAGCTTCACCTTCTTGAGGAACTTGTCATAAGCGGCCTTGTCTTTATCGACGCTGACGCCAAGGACGACCACGCCATTGGGCTTCAGTTGCTCGGCCATCTGGTTCAGACTGGGGAGTTCGGAGATGCAAGGGGGGCACCAGGTAGCCCAAAAGTTCAGGACGAGCACCTTGCCGCCAAAGTCATCCCGCGAAACCTTCCGGCCGGCATCGGTGGTGACGGAGAAGTCCGGCGCGGAGTCCCCGGCGACGACAATGCGATCCCGCAGCGTGCTGGCGACGACGGCGACCAGAGCGCACGTCAACAACAACATGCCCAACCGCAATGCTTTGTCTATACCCATGTTTTGCCTCGCAATCCCTTATAATTTTAGTGTATCGTCTTCCCTCCTTTCGGAATCCAACCAAAGTAGTACACCGCACACATGCTAATTTCCCGTAGAGCCGAGTTTTCCGCTTCCCACATCTGCCGCAATACGCAGCTTTCCGAGGAGGAAAACGTCCGATTGTACGGCCCCGGCGCCAATGCGATGGGGCATGGACACAACTACATCCTGGAAGTAACGCTGGAAGGCTCCCCCGATCCGGCGACCGGCATGATCTACGATTTAAAGGACTTAAAAGACGTGATGCTGCGGGAAGTGGTTGACCCGATGGACCACCGCCACTTGAATTACGAAGTTCCGCCATTCGACAAAGTGATTCCGACCACCGAAAACCTGGCGGTGGAGATCTGGCGCCGTCTGGAACCGCAGTTTGCCGGCACGCCCGCCAAACTGCACACAGTACGGCTCTACGACACGGAAGACACCTTCGTCGATTACCGGGGAAAGTGAGCGGCGCATGCCCACGATCCGATATACCCGCAACTTCTATTTCAGCGCGTCCCACCGACTGAACCTGGATCACCTTTCCGCCGACGAAAACCAGCGGCTGTTCGGCAAATGCAACAATCCATACGGACATGGCCACAACTATGTCCTGGCGATCAGCGTGGAGGGTCCTGTGCGCGCGGAGACGGGCTTGGTGATTGACCCAGCCGGTTTCGAGGAGTTGGTGCAAAGGGAAGTTCTTGCGGTATATGACCACCGGTATTTGAACCACGACCTGCCCCAGTTTTCGACGCAGACCGCGACCACGGAGAACATCGCCACCGACATTCGGGACCGCTTGTTAGCGACTTGGCCGCCCGGCTTCCCCGCCCTGGCGCACATACGGGTTCAGGAAACCAAACGCAACGTTATTGAACTGCCCGTCATCGAAGAGGTGGTATGAAAAGAAAAGGCCTAGTGCAGCCGATTCCGTTACCGGAGGCGAGAAAAATCTCCGACAATGTGCGCGAGATCCTGGGTACGATCGGCGAAGATCCGGAACGGGAAGGGCTATTACGCACACCGGACCGCGTGGAGAAGGCGCTTAAGTTCCTAACGGGCGGCTATTCGGAGAATATTGCCAAGCTGGTAAACGGGGCGTTGTTCTCCGTGGACTACGACGAGATGGTGATTGTGAAGGACATCGAGTTCTTCAGCCTTTGCGAGCACCATATGCTCCCGTTTTACGGCAAAGCGCATGTGGCCTATATCCCGAACGGCAAGGTGATCGGGCTCAGCAAGATTCCGCGTATTGTGGACGTCTTTGCCAGGCGACTGCAGGTACAGGAACGGATGACGCAGGAAATTGCCGAAACGCTGATGGATATTCTGAAGCCAAAAGGCGTGGCAGTCACCTGCGAGGCGCAACACTTCTGCATGATGATGCGCGGCGTGGAAAAGCAGCATTCGGCTACGGTTACCAGCGCGATGCTGGGCGAGTTCCGTGAGCGGAAAGAGACCCGCGACGAGTTTCTGGCTTTGATACGCGGGCGGTAAAGGGGCCTGAGAGATCAAAAGCGGGGCCATCGGAAAACCGAATTGGCCCCGCTTCGCGTTTACTTCGTTGCTCCCGCGGTAGACGTACGGATATTCCCGTTAAAACCACTGGGATAGAATCCGCCGGAATTGGCGTTTGCGGCGCCGCCATAGACAATATTCAGGACTTGGCCAGGAGTACGAATCGCGGCCAAACCATTATCATCCAACGAACCGAACTTCGTTCCAGCCGGAGGAGGCACCACATCCACGGGGTCGAGCGCGGTGACGCGGACATTGTAGAGCGCGGCGTGGAGCCGAAGATTGCCGGTATGTTCCGCCTCCGCGGCGAGGATACGGGCAGCCACACCGAGGTAGTCCTTGTTCGTAATTAGGGGAGCCGCTCCCGCGTAAGCGGTGACGCCAACGTCTTCAAACGCACGCGCCAACGTGATGAACTCCTCCTGGCTGCCGAATCCAACGCCGAGCGCATTGAGATTGATGGCGGGCTTGGCAACGGGCTGTGCGCCGGCGGCGGTGAGCGCAGTCCGCAAAAGCGCGACATGAGCGCGCTCATCAGCGCCGATTTCATCGGCGCTGCGCGCCAGGGTTGAGCCCTCAATGAACGTCACTTTCTTTCCGCCAGTGGTGGCTCCGGGAGTGCCGGCGCCGGTGATGCCGATGCCCATTTGATCGATGGTTTTGCCGGTACGGGCGACGGTGTAGAACTCAGCTTCCAGATACTCCAGATTCAGAGCGAACTGGAGGATATCGACATCGGTGATCTGGGACTGGCCGCTTGCTGAATCGGCGAGAGCCAGGAACGAAGCCAGCCCGGCGCTGGCCATGCCCATCTGGCGGACAAAGCCGCGCCGGCTGGCCAGTTTATCGACGATGTGATTCACGATCACTTTTTGTGAGGTATTCATGGGTTTCCTTGTACGTTCAATCCGTTATTGCCGTGGTCGCCAGAATTGCGACCGCGCCTATTGAATGGAAATCGTCACGGTGTTGGCTGGCACGCCATCCACGATGACCTGGAGATCCGTCACGCCCTTTCCGGCCAGCGAGGCCGGGAGCGGACCCACATTGATTTGATCCATACCGGGGTATTGGCTTTGGGCCCCCGCATAGAGAACCGGTACATTGACGCCGCCGACCGTAGCTATGACCGGATTCAGCGAATGCCGCCGGAAGCCGGTACCGTAGAGCAACACGTAGACCGACTCTCCTTGCGTGGAGACACGGATAGGAGCGGGCGTGTAGGTGGAGGCTCCCGTGCGGAACGGCATCTCATAAACGGCCTGGCCAGCGGCGGTGATCCGGAGGATCTGGGCAGCGGGCACGCCGTTGCCAGAGCCATCGGCGGAGAAGATGGCGGGCGCAACGTTGGAAACCAGGACGGTTCCGTTGAGCGAAGACGTCCCGTTGGCGAGGGTCAGATTAGCCAATCCCTGGGCCGTGGGGTCCGGAAGCACGTAGTTCACCTGCCCTGGTGAAACCATGTAAAGCCCTGGGGTCTGTGCGGCCCTGGCACTATCGACCAGGGTGAGCCTGACATTTCCGAGCGTTTCCGGCAACTGCAACGCGGGCCCACTGGTATTGGTATTGGCAACGACCGTATTGGCCGCCAGCCCCGTTCCCCATCCAGAAACGATCGACGCGGGCGAGACGATCGGCCGGTAGTTGCCGACCGAGACGCTTACGACTGTCCCCGCCTGTTGCCCGAAAGCTATTGCCGCTGTTGTCAGTACGAACAAGGACTGTTTCAACAGTCTCATGTGTGCACCTCCTTCTTCTCGTTGCTACGAGGCGGAGAGCCAATCGGATGAATTTTTCCTCCACTATCTTGCGGCGGGTTTGCGGGCAGCAATCGCATGCATGCCGGGATAGAGGCGGAACCGGCCGTAACCGGCGTACGTGCGTACGGCAAAACCCACGCGTTCCAGTTCCTCGCCGACTGCGGCGGGATCGAAGAGACGCAAGCGGTGCAACTCTTCCGCCCGGCGGTAGGTTCCCGTGTCGTCCTTGCGGAAACTGACGATGCGGCGCGTCATCCACCGGGCGGCGGCGTTGCCGTCCACTTCGACGTGCAGCGACCAGTCCGGCCCTTCCTCCCAATAATTGACTGGAACATCTGGCGGTATCCGCTCGGGACCGGCTACGTCAAACAGGAAGAGGCCACCGGGTTCAAGCGCCTGGTATACGCGGCGGAAAAGGCGGGAGATCGCTTGCCGGGAGTGCCGGCCGTCAAACCGGTAGTTGACGATTTCCCCGATGGCGGTGACGCCGGCGCACACCGGGAGGTCCACGCCAATCCAAGAATCGCTGACAAAGCGGGCGCGCGGCGCGCGGGAGCGAGCAAGACGAATCATGTCCGGGGAGAGGTCCACGCCCAGTACGTCGTAGCCGGCGCCGGTGAGAGCTTCGGCGAGGCGGCCACCGCCGCAGCCCAGATCGACAACTAAGCCGCTGTGCACACCGGCTTTGCGAAGGTGGGCAAGTACGCCGGGAATCGCCCCGGCGGAGAAATCGGAAAACCCGGCGTCGTTGATGTAGGCGAGGTCTTCCCGATAGCTGGTCACTCTTCTCAGACTATCGAAATGCGCGGAACTTGAGCCTCACAATTTACGTAGGGATAGATTGCGCTTCTACTGCTGTGAGCCTTAGCATGAGTAGAAGCACAAGGTATTTAACCAATGAGCCCCGCGAAATCCGATTTGCCGCAAGGCACGCTTGATCTGTTGATCCTCAAGGCCGTGGCGTTTGGCCCGGTGCATGGCTATGCTATTGCGCAGCGATTGCAGCAGATTTCCCAAGATGTAGTACAGGTACCGGGCGGGTCCTTGTATCCCGCGCTGCACCGGCTGGAGAACCGTAAACTGATCGAGGCGGAGTGGGGGCAGTCCGATACGGGGAGGGAGGCGAAGTTTTACCGGTTGTCGGTGCTGGGCCGGCAGAAACTGCAGGAGGACGCTGAGAGTTGGCAGAGGCTGTCGGCGGCGGTGGCCCTGATACTCGGAATGCCGGAGGGAGAGACGCGATGAAATTCTGGCTTGGGCGGCGCCGGGAGGAAACGGAAACAGCGTTGGATAAGGAGCTGCGCTTTCACCTGGAGGAGCGCGCGGCGGCATGGCGGGCAGAGGGATTGACGGAGAGCGAGGCGAGGCGGAGAGTCCGGCAGGAGTTCGGCGGGTTGGAACAGGTGCGGGAAGAATGCCGAGACGTGCGTCCGGGCGAGTGGCTGGCGCGACTGGCGCGGGAGGTCCGCTACGCGGCGCGGGAGGCCCGGAAACAACCGGCCGCGACGGCGACCGTGGTTTTGACAGTGGCGATTTGTATTGCGGTGAATACGGCGGTGTTTGCCGTGGTGGATTCGGTTCTATTGCGGCCGTTGCCCTATGCCGGCGCAGACCGGCTGATCGCAATGATCAACCAATATCCGAACGCGGGAATCAGCGACCAGGACGGCAGTTCGGCGGGTGACTACGTGGACCGGGCCGGCCAGATGCCCGCCGTGGCGGAGCACGCCCTCTACCGTCCCATTTCGTTGCCGGTAAGCCGTAACGAAACGCCGGTGCAGACCGATGGCCTTTCCGTAACGCCCTCCTTCTTTCCGCTGCTGCGGGTGCGGGCCGCCGGAGGGAGGCTCTTCACCACGGAAGAAGCAGAGATTGGGAAGCACCAAGTGGCGGTCCTGACAGCGGGGCTACGCCGGGAACTGTTTGGAGACGGCGAGGCAGTGGGCCAGACCGTTCGAATCAGCGGGCAGACCTATACAGTGGTGGGCGTGCTGGCGGACGGGTTCCGGTTTGTGAGCCCAGGGATCCGTTTTTTTGTGCCCATCGCACTGAACGAGCGCGACCGTCGAGCGCGGCATGCCAACAATTTCCGGTATATTGGCCGGCTGCGCGAGGGCGCCACGGTGGAACAGGCGCAAGCACAGGTGAATGCGTTGAATGTCCGGCTGGAGGAGGAACAGCCCGAACTGCGGGAACTCCTGCGGAACGCAGCATTCCGGACGGACGTGAAGGAGTGGCAGTCCTGGCTGGTACACCGGACAAAAACCAACCTGAAACTCCTGTGGGCCGGGGCCATGCTGGTGCTGCTGGCGGGCGCGGTAAATCTTGCCGGGCTTTCGCTGGCCCGGGCGCACACCAAGGGCCGGGAGATGGCGACGCGACTGGCGCTGGGCGCCACACGGCGCGACCTGCTGCGGCAGTCCCTGCTGGAGGGAACGGCGCCCGCGTTGTTGGGCGGCGTGTTGGGAATGGCCGCCGGGGCGGCGCTGTTGCCGTTCGCCGATGGAATCCTGCCGCTAAGCGGCGCCGACATACGGCCGGGCTGGCTGGTGACTGCCTATGCGCTCGGGGGCGCACTGGCGGCAGGGGCGTTCGCCGGGTTTATAGGATTGGCTCCGTTGCGCGGCATGGCGATTGCCGGGACACTACGGGATGGCGCACGCGGGGGCACACAACGAGGAACGGCCATGCGCCGCGCATTCGTGATTGCGCAGGTGGCGGTGGCCTTTGTCCTGGTTGCGGGAGCCGGGCTGTTGACGGCGAGCGTACAGGCGTTGTGGCAGGTGAATCCTGGATTCCGGATGGACCAGGTGTGGACGGCGTCCGCGTATCTGCCAGCAGCGGGATACGGGTCGGTCGACGGGCAGCGGGCGGCGTTGGAACGGGCGACCGAGGCGGTCCGGCGGGTTCCTGGCGTGACGATGGCGGGAGGCGGGTCCGAGCCGCCGTACCAGAAAAATTATGACGACGGCGTTGTGATGGCCGAGGGGTATACGATGCGTCCGGGGGAGTCAGTGATTTCGCCGGTTCAACTCCGGGTGGGACCCGGGTACCTGGAAACGTTGGGCGTGGCTCCGCTACTCGGGCGACTGATCGAAGCCAGGGACCGCCGGGAGTCCGAACGGGTAATCGTGATTGACGAAAAATTGGCCCGGCGCTTTTGGCCAGGCGAGAATCCGCTGGGACGGCGCATGTATTTTCCGAATTCTCCCGGCGAGGAGCGGGTTTGGATGACCGTGGTGGGCGTGGTGCGTTCGATCCGGCTGCAGGACCCTTCGGGCGAGGGCAATCCCAACGGCGTTTACTACGTGCCGTGGGACCAATCCCCGCGACGCGGGATGAGCTTGGTTTGGCGCGGGCGGGAGGATAGCGTGGCCGCAGTACGCCGGACGCTGGAGCAGGCCCTGCCAGGTTCGGCGGTTTTCCACGTCTACTCGATGACCGAGCGGCAACAGTTGACGATGGTTCCGCGCGAGATGGCCCAACACCTGACACTGGGATTCGCGGGCGTGGCAGTGCTGCTCAGCACAATTGGCCTGCACGGATTCCTTGCCTTTCTGGTGGCCCAGCGGCGGCGGGAAATTGGAATACGGCTGGCGATCGGGTGTCAACCCGGCGGTATATACCGGCTGTTTATCCAGGACGGCGCGGTGCTGGTTGGAATTGGCCTGCTGCTGGGGATGGGTGCGGCGGCCGGGCTACGGCAATGGGTGACGGCATCGCTCTATGGAACGGGCGCGACGGAACCAGCGGTGCTGGCGGGAGGGGCTGTTCTGTTGGCCTTCGTATCGCTGGCAGCGGTTTCCGTGCCGGCATGGCGGGCGGCACGGATTGACCCGGCTGCGGTATTGGGCGACAGCTAGCGCTGCGGGTTCGGCGTAGCGCGAATGGCGCGATCAAAAGCCCAGGCGCGAATCTGGCCGATTTGCTCTTTCATGGTGCGGGAGAGCGGGACGAACTTGGCGGCAATCAGAATGAGATCCCGTTCGGTGACGGGACGTTCTGCCAGTTTGGCTTTGGTGATGGCGGAGATGACGCATTGTTCGATTTCGGCTCCGGTCCAGCCGTTGGTGAATTTGACGAGTTGGGCGAAGTCGAAACCAGTGCAATCGACGCCGCGGCGTTTGAGGTGAATCTTGAAGATATCGATCTGTTCGGATTCGATGGGCATGTCGACGAAGAACACTTCGTCAAAACGGCCTTTGCGGATCATTTCGGCGGGGAGGAGATCGAGACGGTTGGCGGTGGCGGCGACGAAGAGACCGGGAGTTTTTTCCTGCATCCAGGTAAGGAAGAACGCGAAGATGCGGCCCTGTTCGCCGGCCGATTCGGTGGAGGTGACGCCCATTTCAATTTCGTCGAACCAAAGGACGGCGGGAGCCATTTCCTCCATCATCCGGCAGGTTTCCACGAAGACGCCTTCAGGCTTGCCGTGGCGGCCGGAGAAGATTTCGATCATGTCGATACGGTAGAGAGGAAGCTGAAAGCAACTGGAAATCGCCTTGACGCAGAGACTTTTGCCGCACCCGGGGATGCCCATGAGCAGGAGTCCCTTGGGCACGATTTCCGAGCTGAGATCATCGCGCAACTGGAAGAGCTTGCGGCGTTCCGTGAGCCAGAGCTTGAGGTTGTCGAGGCCGCCGATTTCATCCAGGTTGCGGCTGTCACCGATATATTCGATGACGCCGCTGCGGCTGATGAGCAACTGCTTTTCGGTGCGGATGGCGGGGAGCGATTCGGGGCCGAGGGGAACGCCGGAGTTGACAGCGCGGCGGACGGCGTAGCCAGCCTCTTCGAGGGTGAGGCCACGTAGCGCGGGGGCAAAAAGGGCCAGCAGATCCTCGTTGATGGCGGCGTGCTGCGAGAGCGGCGCCATGCGGGGCAGTTCGGAGCGGAGAAAATCGGTAAGTTCGTGCACGTCCGGCGTGCGGAGTTCAATAAAAACGATGCTGCGTTGCAGTTCTTCGGGCACGAAGCGGACGGCCGAGGTGATGACGATGTATTTTCCCTGATCGAGACAGCGGTAGTAGATGTCGCGGAGGCGGCGGCGGACATCGGGCTCATCGCGCAAGGGACCGTGGAAGTCCTTCAAGAGAAAGATGCCGCTGGCGGGGTGGGCGGCGATGAAGTCCAGGGCTCCGCGAGGCGATTGCGTATCCGGTGCGGCGGGTTGGCCGGATGGGCGAAGGCCCTCCGTGGAACTCCAGGACCAGACGCCCGCGACGGCCTGGCGCCCCATGCGGGCGGCGGTTTCGGCGAGGAGACGTTCCACGCGCTGCTCCTCCGTAGTGCGGATATAAGTCAGTGGGCGGCCGGATTCAAAGGTCTCGCGAAGCAGTTTGCCCGCACGGCTTTCCTCCCCGGAGAAAGCCGCGGACGGAGGAGTGGGGGTGGAGATCGACGTTGCCATGAAAACTCTTTTTATTATGGGTGACGGCATACGCCATCACTTCATAGACGCAAACCGATACCTGATAAGCTGTCCCGACATGCGACAAAGTTTGCTAGCGCCCCTTTTTTGCGCCTCGCTGCTGGCGGGGAATCCGGAGGCGGAGGTGGCCGTGCATCCGAACGTCGCGCCGGGGAGCGGGAGCGTGGAGACGACGCGGCTGGCTCCGCCGCGAGGCGAACGCGTGGTTTCCAATGTCCACCGGGCGACAATTACGCCGTATCTGCCGGCCGCGCCGACGGGGACGGCAGTGATCATCGCGCCGGGAGGCGGACACCGGGAGCTATGGACAGACCACGAGGGTCACAATGTAGCGCGGTGGTTGAGCGATCACGGGGTGGCCGCGTTTGTCCTGAAATACCGGCTGGCGCGGGAGAAAGGATCGAAGTACACGATAGAGGGCGACGCGCTGAGCGATATGTTGGCGGCGTTGGCGCTGGTGCGGGGGCGGGCCGCGGAGTGGAAAATCGATCCGGCGAAGGTAGGGGTGATGGGGTTTTCGGCCGGGGGAGAACTGGCGGCGTTGGCGGGAGTGAACGCCGCCAAGCCAGCGTTTCAGGCCCTGGTCTATCCGGCGATACCGCAAAATTTGGCGTTGTCGAAAGATACAGCTCCGGCGTTTTTAGTGTGCGGGGAGAACGACCGGCAGAATATTTCGCAGGGCTTGCCGGAGCTGTATCTGGGGCTGAAAAGGGCGGGCGTGTCTTCGGAATTGCATGTGTATGGAGGCGTGGGGCATGGGTTTGGACTGCGGGCGGACATGAAGGGACCGGTGAAAGAGTGGCTGATCCGGTTCCACGAGTGGCTGGGCACGCGCGGCCTGTTGTAAATCGCGGCGGGATACCGTATTGAACGCCGGTGGGAAGGGCCGCTACAATAGCGGATGCATGAGCGACTATTACCGCACGTTTGCAGCGGGTCCGGATCCGTTCGGCGCCATCTGGCAGGCCGAATTCCGCTGGTCCCAGAACGGCATCTCCATCCGCCACGCCGATACCGTGGACGTGAAGTTTGAAATTACCTCGGGCGATCTCCACGAGGAAAAGATCATCGCTCTTCCGCACAAAGATCTGATCAAGGCGAGCCAGGAAACCGAGCAGGCCGTGACGGATCCCTGGGTGCACCGCATTGCGGCGCGGCACCTGAAAAAGATGATTGAAACCGGCGAAGATGTCGAAAAGACGCTTGTGACGCTGGACTATAACACGATCCTCGGCTACGCGGAAGCGCTCCGTCCGGCCGAGGCCGCCGGCCACTGATTCGCCCGGCGCAACCGTGCGCAAAACCCCGCTTGCATTGGTCCGGCTCCTTTGTACAATGACTGAGGACCGGAGCAATAGGACACCCGGCGGAACTCAACGCCCGGGTTAATACCGCGACCCAATACCGCGACAATAAGGTAACGCGGAGGAAGGAAACACAGGACTTACTTATGGTCAAATGCCCCTTGTGCGACGTAGCCCTCGAATTCGATGAAGAAGAACTGGATGAGGGAGACGAACTCACCTGCGAAGAATGCGGTGAGATGATCCGCGTCTCCAGCAAAGATCCGCTCGAACTCGAAGGCGTCGATGACGAAGACGACGATGAGGACGATGACGACGACGAAGACGAGGATGATGACGACTACGAGGATGGCGACGGCGACGACGAAGATTTCGACGACGACGACGAGGACGACGACGACTGGCATTAAGTTGTCCCGCCGCGCCTTGTTTGCGCGGTCGCTTCCGCTGCTTTTAGTCCCGGCCGGTCTTCCGGCCGCGGACAAAAAAGAGAAAGAAAAGAAGCTGGCAGCAGTAATCGCCGGCACGGTGTTCCGCGATCCGGGATTCGCGGTGGCCGGAGCCTCCGTGGAATTGATTGAAATTCGCGCGGACGGCAAAAAAGCAAAGTCCCGGAAAATCTTCACCGACGGCCGCGGCGAGTTCGCCTTTCCCGTTCCGCCGCAGGAGATGAAATATAAGGTGAAGGCCTCCGCCCGGGGGTTGGAACCGGCGGAAAAAGACACGGAATCGATACCGGGCGCGCGCGTTGATGTATTCTTCACACTGAAACCCGTGGCCCCCTAGGCGCATCCAATTACCTCGAGGAGTACATCTCATGCCCCGCAATTTTGCAGTCCGCCTGTTGGCACTCGCCGTCCTGTGCGGCGTCGCTCTCGTGGCGCAGAAACAGCCGGGCACCAGCTACGGCAACTGGCTGCCTGGATCCCAGAAAGATAAAAAGGGAGACGATCCGAATGTCCGCGCCGTAACAGGGACTGTGCGCCTGCCAGACGATTCGCTGGTGGAAGGCGCGGTGGTGCAGCTGAAGAACACCAAGACCATGCAGGTCCGGAGCTTTATTACAAAGTCGGACGGCGTGTACCAGTTCCAAGGCCTGTCGACCAACGTGGATTATGAGATCAAGGCGGAAGCGAAGGGCAGAATGAGCCCGACGCGCACGCTGTCGACTTTTGACGACCGGAAGCGCGCTATTGTTCACCTGAAACTCGAGAACGAAAAGAAGTGAACCGGCGGCTCTTCCTGGGAGGTTTCTTGCCGGCGCCCGTGTGGAGCGCCGCCGCTATCCGGTTGAGCCGCATCGATGGACGGCCAGAGTTTGTGGACATGAAGCAGCATCTGGCGACCGTACTGGCGTTTGTTTCCACAGCCTGCCCCGTGACACGGGCCTATCGGCCCCGCTTGCAGGAGTTGGCCTCCTTCGTAGAAGGCAAAACAGCGCTGCTGCTGATCAATGCGAACGACGGCGAAACTCCTGCCGTGATCCAGCAGTTCGTAGAGTCAGCGCGGCTTGCGGTTCCCGTGTATAAGGATTGGCGCGGGACGACAGCCGACCGGTTCGGCGCCACCGTGACGCCCGAGGCCGTGGTCGTTGATTCCACGGGCGCGGCCCGCTACACCGGCGCGCTGGACGATGCCCGCGATCCGGCCCATGTCCGCGTGGAGGCAGTAAAGATCGCCATTCACGATTTGCTGGCCGGACGGCCCGTTTCCATCAGACCCATCCGCGCGGTTGGCTGCGCAATCTCCAAGGCTTCTTAACCATGAAATGGCTTCTTCTACTCACCGCGCTAACATTGAGCGCTGAACCGCTCGCCAAAATCAATGAGGTGAGCTATCCGCAGATGATCGCCGCGAATAAGGGCAAAGTGGTCCTGGTGGATTTCTGGGCAACCTGGTGTGTGCCTTGCCGCAAAGAGATGCCGGAAATCGCGAAACTAGCGGCCAAATTGCAGGCGAAGGGGTTTGTGGTCGTACCGATCAGCGGAGACGAGTTGGAGAATGAGGCCGCGGCGCGAGAGTTTTTGGCCAAATCAGGCATCAAAAATCAGGGCTTTTTGAAAGCGCCAAAAGATGAAGATGCGTTTGTGCGAGTTGTCGACCCGAAATGGGGCGGCGAACTACCGGCGTTGGTCCTCTACGACAAGTTGGGGCGGAAACAACAGATTTGGAAAGGCGAGACCGCCATCGCGACTATCGAGGCGGCCGTCGCCAAACTGTTGTAGCTCCTATTCGCCGCGAATGAGATCTTCGTAAGTTTCGCGGACCCGCACCATTTTCCAGGACTCGCCTTCCACCAGGACCTCAGCGGCGCGGGGGCGCGTGTTGTAGTTAGAGGCAAGGACGAAGCCGTAGGCGCCGGCGGTACAGATCGCCAAAAAGTCGCCGGGAAGAACGTTGGCCATTTCGCGGTCCCGGGCAAAGAAGTCGCCGGATTCGCAGACGGGGCCGACGACGTCCGCGGTAACCGTTCCGGGCGCGTGAGCCCGCAGGGGAATGATCTCGTGGTGGGCCTGGTAGAGAGCCGGGCGGATGAGGTCGTTCATGGCGGCATCGACCACGATAAATTCTTTCGTTTCTGTTGATTTTCGATAGAGGACACGCGAGACCAACGCGCCGGCGGGGCCAACGATCGAACGGCCGGGCTCCATCATCAGTTTCAAATCGTGGCTTTGGCACCGGGCACAGACCTGTTCGATATGCGCAGTCACGTCCGGCTCCTGCTGGTTGGGCTTATAGGGAACGCCCAGCCCGCCGCCCAGATCGAGGTGGCGAATCGGCACGCCGTTGGCCCGCAAGCGCTCCACCAGCGCCAGTACGGCGTCCAGCGCCTCCTGCAAGGGAGTGGTGTCGAGCAATTGCGAACCGATGTGGCAACTGACTCCTTCCAGTTCCAGATGCGGAAAGGCAGCCATGGCTCGCACATACACGTCCTCGACCACGGCGATATCGATACCGAACTTGTGGTCCCGCAGTCCGGTGGAGATATACGGGTGCGTCTGCGCGTCGACATGGGGATTGACGCGCATCGCCACTCGCGCCTTCGTGCCGAGGCGCGAGGCGATCGAATCGATCAGGGCGAGTTCCGATTCCGATTCACAGTTGAAACTGTGAATGCCGGATTGCAACGCATACTCGACTTCATCCCGCGTCTTGCCCACGCCGGAAAACACCACTTTTTCGGGATGGCCGCCCGCCCGCAGCACGCGGAACAGTTCGCCTCCGGACACGATGTCGAAGCCGGCGCCTTCAGCGGCCAGCAGGCGCAGGACGCTGAGGTTCGAATTGGCTTTTACCGCATAGAAAATTTCGTGGGGTACGGAGCCGAAAGCGCTGTCATAGCGGCGGTAGCGCTCCCGAATGGCCGTGGCGGAGTAGACATAAACCGGGGTACCGGCGGAGCGGGCGATCTGCTCCAGCTCGACGTCTTCCACGAAGAGGTTGCGGTCGCGATAGGTAAAGGGAGGAAAAGGCATCAGGAAACTCGAAGGATAAGAACGGTCTGGTCGTCAAACTGCGGGGCGCTGCCGCTGAATTCCTGCACGGCGGCGTAGAGCGATTTCACGATCTCCTTGACCGGCAGATGACAGAAGGCCTGAATCGCCTGGCCGAGACGCTCGCGGCCATACTCTTCGCCGCGTTCATTCATGGCGTCCAGAATGCCGTCCGATGTGAGAACGACCACATCGCCGCGCTGGAGATCGGCCGATTTTTCGTCGTACACGCGCGCTTCCAGCAGGCCGACAGGCACTCCTTCGGCATCGAGATCAAGCAGCACGTCGCCCCGGCAGATGATGGGAGGCAGACCGCCCGCATTGGCAATCGTCAAGCGGCGGGTGGGCGCGTCCCAGAAAAGGGCGGCCAAGGTCACATATTGGGCTTCGGCGCGGCGTTCGGTTAGCGCGTTGTTCAGGGCATGCAGAAGGTCGGCGGGCGTGCGCGGGCGGCGGCCCAGGGAACGCAAGAGACCGCTTACGAGCGCGGCATAGAGGGCAGCGGCGGGGCCTTTGCCGCTGGAATCGCCGAAAACAATCGTCGCCTGACCGTTGTCGTAGTCAAAAAAGTCGAAAAGATCACCGGTAATGTCACGCGCGGGCCGCACGCCGACCGCAATATCCAGTCCGTCTATCTCCGGCGCTTCGCTCGGCAACAGAAGCGACTGCAGTTTGCGGGCAGCTTGCATGTCGTCTTCCATCCGCTGTTCCCGTTCCGCTAGCTCTTCGTAAAGACGAGCGTTTTCAATCGCACTTGCCACTTGCGGGGCCAGCAGCGTCAGGGTGCGCATATGGTCTACGGAATAGTAGTTGAGCCGGCTGCTCTCCAGGTCCATCACGCCGATCACGCGGTCGCGCAACATGAGCGGCACGGCCACTTCGCTTCGCAGCGTCGGGTGGCTGGCGATATAGCGTGGATCCGCCAGCGTATCCTCCACGCGCATGGGGCGGCGAAGGCGGGCCGCGGAGCCAGTGACCCCGATGCTGAGCGGCACCTCATCTAGCTCCCGGCCCCCGGCCAAAGAGATTGCAAAGCGTTTGCGAAGAATCTGCTTTTGTTCATCGAGCAGCCAAATGATGAACGAGTCGTAGTCCATCAACGCGCGGACACTGCCGGCGACGGTGTGGAGAAGTTCATCGACATCGAGAATCGAGCTGAAACCCTGCGAGGTTTTCGAGAGCGTGCGGAGCGTCCGGTGCTGCTGATCGACGCGGCGGTAGAGACGGGCGTTGTCGATGGAGTAGCCCACCCGCATGGCAATCAGGCGCGTCAGCGCCATATCGTCGACCGTGTAGGCGCCGATCTCGGTGGACTGAAAGTCGATGACGCCGACGAGCTTGTCGCGGACAATCATGGGGATCGCCATCTCGCAACGCACGGCGTCCATGGCGTTCAGATAGCCCTGCTCTTTGCGGACATCGCGAACCAGGATGGGCTCGCGCGTTTCTGCGGCTTTTCCGGTAATACCTTCGCCCAGGGGGATGACCAGACGGTCGACCAGTTCCTGCCGGTGGCCCATCGAGTAGCGGATACGCAATGCCTTTTGCCGGTCCGAGTGAAGCAGAATGGCAAACAACTGCGCGGGGATCACGCGGAGAACCACTTTGGCGACGTCGGCAAGAAGGCGGTCCAGTTCGAGCGTCTGCGAGGTGACGGTCGCGACTTCGAGTAAATAGTCCAGCAGTTCCGCGCGGTCCTTAAAGCGGCTGGATTTGCGGCGAGGCTGGCTCATTGGGAAGCCGATTCCTGCACAATCCGGACACTGGCGCTTGCGCCGATGCGATTGGCCCCTGCCGCGATCATGGTGCGCGCATCCGACAAAGTGCGAATGCCGCCGGACGCCTTGACGCCTATGCCCGGCCCGACGATTCGACGCATGAGAGCAATGTCGGCGGCGGTCGCCCCGCTTTTCGCAAATCCAGTTGAAGTTTTCACGAAGTCCGCTCCCGCAGCCACAGACAAGCGGCAGCCCGCCGCTTTCTGCGCTTCGTTCAACAGCGCCGTTTCCAGGATGACTTTTAGAATCGCGCCGCCTC
>DASTML010000245.1:0-38704 GCA_035714175.1 Bryobacteraceae bacterium
CCATCATCGCGCCAATACCGGAGGTACCACCCATTACCACGGCAACTTTGCCGCTCAGATCCATGAAGTTCTTGACCATATACAGACTCGCAGTATACGCCTTAACGGACCAAGGCGGCGAACTGGGGGCGGTCGCGGAGAGGGTCGAAAACGGGGTCCAGCCGGAGGAGACTGGGGTTTACGCAGCCGGTTTCGATGCAGGCGGCGAGGAGTTGGACGGCCTGGCCGTAGTTTCCGATGCCGACATGGGCCACCGCGCGCTGCAGGGAGGAGACATGGCTCATGCGGGCCTGTTCGTCCATGGTCCGCACGATACGGCGGGCCTCTTCCAGACGGCCCGTGCGTCCGTAGGTGTAGGCGAGCCCCATGGAAATGAAGGGCTGATTGAGGCCAGCGGCCTGGGCGCGGCCGGCGATGAGAGTTGCCAACCGCCAGTCACCGGTAGCCCACATGGGCGGGACGAGCAGGCCGTAGCCGACGGCGTTTTTGGGCGCCATACGGATGATGCGCCAGGCCTCGCGTTTCGAAAGATCGAACTGACGGGAGAGGTAATAGTGTTGGGCGAGGATCTGGCGGCCGAGGAGCAGGGTGGGGTCGCTTTGAATCGCTTTTTGGAGGATGGCTTCGCCTTCGGTGAAGCGGCCGAGGCGGGAGAGGAGTTGGCCGGCCAGCAGTTGGATGCTGACGCTGCCGGGGTCCGACTGCATGGCGGCGCGGGTGATGCGCTCCGCCTCGATCTCATCTTGGCCGGCGTAGGCGGCGACGTAGGCGAGGATCATCCGCGCTTCGCCATTTTCCGGTTCCAGCTCGATGGCCTTCCGGGCATACTGGCGGGCGCGGTCCCAAACCATGCGGGGCTCTTCGGCTTGGTTGAACCCGACGAGCATGTAATACAAAGCCATGCCCGCATAGGCCCCGGCGAACCCAGGGTCGGCGACAATGGCGCGCTGGAAGGCGTCGATGGGATTGCCGCGGCGGGAGGTAAGGAGTTGGGCGGCGTGGAGGTAGGCCACGTAGGCTTCCTTGTTGGCGGGAGCCCTGCGGCTCGATAGACTACGGAGCCGGGCTCCGCCGGATTCCTGGAGGGTTCCTGCCGTGAGGCCGGCGATTTCGGCGTGGAGGGAGGCGAGGTCGCCGGTGAGGTTGTGCTGCCAGAGGAGTACGCCGTTTCGCCGCAATTCGACGGTGGCCCCGTTGGAGAGTAGCTTGCCGGAGAGGGTGAAATCGGCCCGCGTGTCGAGCGCAGCGGGGTGGACGGCCTGGATCTGGATGTTGTCGAGGCGGCCGAGGGAGGCGGCGAGTTCCGCTGCGAAGGCGGCTCCGAAGGGAGAATCGAAGGGGAGAATTGCGACGGTGAGGGGCGCCTGGGGAGGGGCTGGCTCGTCTGCCATCCAGAAATCCCATTGACGCTTGCCGTAGCCGAGGGTACCGGCAAATAGGAGGATGAGGACCGCGGCGGCCACCCAGCGCCACCGGATGGTGGTGGAGGGCGGCGGGAGTGGCTCTGCGGGCGGCGGATCTGTTTCGACGCTGACAGGGGCGACGAATTGGTACCCCACCTTGGGGAGGGTCTCAATGAAAGACGCTTCCGAACCGGCGCATTTGGCAAGCGCTTTGCGCAGCTGGAAGACGTGCTGGGTGAGATTGTTCTCCTCAACAAAGGTGTCGGGCCAGACGCGCTGCTGCAGGTCCTGCTTGGCGAGGGGAACGCCGGGCCGTTCCAGGAACGCGATGAGGAGGTCGAACTGCTTTGCCGTTAAGGAAACCGGCTTATCCTGCCAGTCCAGACGACGGGCCTCCGGAAGCGCCCGAAAGTCCGCGAACCGATACACTACCATGCGGGGTGGGAACCCCTATCTTAGCCAAGTGCTTGAAATAAATACAAGTTAAGAAGAAGTAAGAACAAATCATTGGCGGGAATCCGGAGTGGCATGGGAGTCTGGGACCCGATGTCACGTCTATTTCTTCTGTTCTGTTTTCCCCTCCTGCTGCTTGCCGGTAAACCGGAAGCGGCCTGGACTTTGGAGGCCAATGGCGATGTCCGGTGGCACAAGGTCACCGCTATCGGGACTTATCTGTTCGCGACGGACGCGGGCTTATATTCGGTAGACACCGTGTCCGGCCAATACCTGTGGAAACGAGAGGACATGAAGAAAGTACCGGAATTCGCGGTGGAAGAGGTTCCGGGCACGCCGGTCCTCTTCGTCGCGGATGACGAGGGCCGGGTCATGAAATCCACCAAACTGTCGGCGATCGACATCATGACCGGGCAGACGGTTTGGGAGACGGAGAAGTTGCAGGGGATGATGGCGGACCTGGTTCCTGACTATTCCCACAATGCCGTGGTGCTGTTCTCGACGCTGGGCGGACGAGGCAAGCTGCAGATCCTGCATTTGGACATGGTGACGGGCAAAGCGAATTGGGACATGCAGCTTGAGGCCAAGACCGACCTCTATTATTCGGAGAAGAGCGGGCGTTTCATCCCCCGCATGGACCTCAACGGTCATGCGCAGCCCTCGTTCCATGGCGATGCAATGTATGTGGCCTATGCCGGGCTGCACAAGATCAACGTGAAGACGGGGAAGCAGGAGTGGGGCTACGCCTTCGACGTGACGGAAAAGTCGTTCAAGCATACGAACGCCTCGCCGTTGGTGGCCAATGGGCTGGTCTATAGCAGCGCCAAAGGCGTTATTCGGGCGTATGACGATGCGACAGGTGCGTTGAAATTCACCTCGGCCGATTTCGGCGCGGCGATTCCGGAGATGCTTTTCGACAATGGCACGGTCTACGGCCGGATGGGCGGCGTGTTTCTGGACCCTACCAAGCGCGAGTACTCCCTGAAAAAGCCGGTGGGGGTGGTGGCGCTGGACGCGGCGACCGGGCAATTGCGGTGGCGGTATGAAGGCGCGAAGGATTCGGTGACGAATATGCACCTGGACCGCGCCTCGAATTCGATACTGATCGCGGACGCTAAGAATCTGATTGCGTTGAGCCTGGACGCGACCGGGAACAAAGTAAAAGAAACGTACAAGCTTCCCTTGGAGTTCAAGTTCAAATCGGGCGGCGGGAAGAAGGCGGCGAAGATGGCCGGCCGGTTTGCATTGGGCGGCGTGCGCGGATTGGCGCAGAAAGATAAGAGCGGCGAGGACGAACCGATCGCGCTGATTCCGCGGGCAGACGGAACGATTATCGTTCGCGGCAAGCAACACCTGTTGCAGTTTGACCCGAAAGCGCGCCAGACGGGATGGGGCAGCGCGTTCAAAGCTCCCGGTATTTCGAACTTCGCCAAAGTTGCCACGATTGCCGCGTTCGCCATGCAGTATGGCGCTTCCACCGCGCAGGCCGCCAACACCTACTGGGGAACGAGCGAAAACCGCTGGGCCAATGAAGACCGCTTCAAGGCATTGAAGCAGTTTGACGCGGCCATGGCAAAGCGGTTCTCGGCCAACGCCATTTCCAGCAAGTTCGCCTACATGCTGACCGATGTGAATACGCCCGAAGGCGATGGCCCCGGCATTGTAGGCATCAACCTCGCCAACGGCGAACCCGAGCGCGAGCTCTATTTCAAGGACCGTGAACCGGACTATGTCGTTGACGAACTCTCCGGAACTGTAATCCGGACCCACAAGGGCAAGGGCGCCATCGTTGCGCAGGTGGTGGACTAACTCCTTGTACTCTCTCCCCTAGTTTGCTAGGGTAGGCGGCGGAGGGAATATGGCTCCGCTGGAACTTCTTATCCTGCAAACTCTTGATGCCGGACCTAACCATGGGTTCGGCATCACTCTTCATATCGAGTCCGTTTCCGGCGGGCTTCTCGGCGTGGAGGAGGGCTCGCTCTACCCCGCCCTTCACCGATTGGAGAAGGAGGGCGCGCTCACCTCGGACTGGACCGTTACGCCCGCCGGCCGGAAGGCGCGTCTGTACACTTTGACGCGCGCCGGGAAGAAGCGCCTGGCGGCGGCCCGCGAACAATGGGCCGGGACGGCAAAGGGGATGAACCGTCTGCTGAGGTTTGCATGAGGCGGCGGGACGATTGGGACGAAGAGATGGAGTCCCACATCGCCATGCGCGCCGAATTACTGGAGCGCAATGGCATGACGCCGGAGGAAGCGCGGCGGAAGGCGGAGCGCGCCTTTGGCAACCGGGCGAGGATCGGGGAATCCGTGCGCGCCGTTCATGTTCCCGAGTGGCTGGACCAACTGCGTCAGGACCTCCGCTATGCCTGGCGCGGGCTGCTGCATTCCCCAGGATTCACAGTTACCGCCCTCGCGGCATTGGCGGTTGGGATCGGCGCCTCCACAGCGGTATTCAGCCTTGCGGACCGCATCCTGTTCCGGCCGCTGCCCTATGCGCAGGAAAAAGACCTGGTGTGGTTCGGAATGGCCGCGCCGATCGCCGATTCCGAGTTTTTGCTCACGTGGGACTACGACATGTGGCGGAAGAAACAGACGCCGTTCCAGACCATGGCGGCGAGCTCCGGCACGAACGATTGCGACCTGACGGCGGATGATCCGGTCCGTCTGCGTTGCGCGGCCGTAGAGCCCGGGTTTCTGGGTTTGTTTGGCATGGCTCCGATCATCGGCAGGGACTTCAGCGCCGCCGATGGCCAGTTTGGCGCACCGCAGACCGCGCTGATTTCCCACGGAATGTGGCGAACCCGCTTTGGGGCCAATCCCGGAGTGCTGGAGCAAACGGTGGAACTGGAGGGCCGCCCCGTCCGCATAATTGGCGTGCTGCCCCCGAATTTCGAATTGCCCAGCTTGGCGGAACTGGACATATTGCGACCTTTGCAATGGGACCCGAAGGAACGCGGGGCGGGATTTCTGCATGTCTTTGCGCGGCTTAAGCCCGGCGTAACGGTGGCGGAGGCACGGGCGCGGCTGGAGCCGCTATTCCAGGAGTCGCTGCGATCCATCCCGTCCGCGTTTGCGAAGGATATCCGTTTTTCCGTCAGTGCTCTGCGGGACCGGCAGGTACGGGATACGCGGCAGGCGGTGTTGCTGTTGCTGGGCGCCGTGGGGCTGGTTTTGTTGATCGCGATTGCCAACGTGGCCAATCTTCTACTTGCCCGCGCGGCCAGCCGACAGAGAGAGATCGCGGTGCGAGCAGCGCTTGGCGCGGATGCCGCGCGCCTGTTCCGGCAGACGTTGACGGAGGGCTTGCTGCTGAGCCTGCTCGGGGGGGTGGGCGGACTGGCGTTCGCGGCATTCCTGCTGCGCCTGTTCACCGTGATGGCCCCGGCGGGCATGGCGCGGCTGGATCAGGCGACATTGGACGCACGGGTGCTTGCGATGACGTTTGGCGTCAGTCTGCTGGTGGGTCTCCTCTTCGGTAATACACCTGCGATGCGGCGGTTCGGAACGGACTCGCTGACGGGGGGACGCGTGGCGGGACCACGCCGCCAATGGCTACGGCCGGCCCTGGTGATGATGCAGATTTCGCTGTCACTCGTGCTGCTCTGTGGCGCGGGTCTGCTGCTGCATAGCCTTTGGAAGCTGGCGAATGTTCCGCTGGGAATTCGGACGGACAACCTGATGGCCGTACAGGCACAGCTTCCCCGGCAGCGCTACCCGGAGCGCGCGCAGATGCTCGCTTTCTGGGAGGCGATTGAGGAGAGAGTGGCGGCGTTGCCGGGCGTGACGCGATTTGCCGTCACCAACTCATTGCCGCCCGCGGGTAAGGCGATGGCGGCCGTGTATGCGTCGTTGGAAGTGGATGGCCGGGGTCGCATGGCGGCGGACGGTGTCGGCGGAATGGTGGTGATCCGGCAGGTGACGCACGGCTATTTCGGCGCACTGCGGATTCCGATGGAGAAAGGCCGGACGTTTACGGAGGAAGACCGGCGGCGGCCGGACTCTGTGGTGATTCTGGACCGGACTTTGGCCGCCCGGATGTTTCCCAATGAGAATCCGATTGGCCGGCGCATCAAGTCCGGTGATACGGGGTGGATGGAGGTGGTGGGGGTGGCTGGCAACGTGCGGAATGCGGGGTTGCAGCAGGCTCCGGACCCGGAGTTCTACATGGCGAAACGTCACAATCCCGCTGACGGCCGGTTGGCCAATACCGTCATCTTCTCGGCCCCGGCGGCTATTGTCCCGCTCATCCGCGAGGAGTTCCGCCGGTTGGACCCACGGTTGACCGTGCAGATCGATACGCTGGACGAGCGTGTCAGCAAACTGCAGGCGCGGCCGCGCTTTCAAACGCTGCTGCTGGGCGGGTTCGCTGGGGCTGGACTATTGCTGGCAGGGATTGGGTTGTATGGAGTGATTGCTCTGCTGGTGACGCAGCGAACGGCGGAGATCGGTATCCGGATGGCGCTGGGCGCCACGCCGGGCGATGTGCGGAGCATGGTGCTCCGGCAGGCGGGCGGATGGCTGGCGGCGGGAGTTATGGTGGGCCTGGCGGCCGCCACGGCATCCCGGAAGCTGTTGGAAAGCCTGTTGTTCGGTACGGCTCCGGATGCCCCTGGGCCGGTAGTGCTGGCGGTGGTGACGCTATCGGCCGCGGCGCTGCTGGCGGGCTGGCTCCCGGCCAGGCGCGCGGCACGAATCGAGCCGGTGCGGGCCTTGCGGTACGAATAGCGTTTCTCCGCGATACCATGGTGTTTCCGAGGAGGACTCCCCTATGATTTACAACAATGACCGCAGAACCTTCCTGAAATCAGGCGCCGCGACGCTTGGCGCTCCGGCACTGTTGAGCGCAATGCAGGCCAGCAAGGCGATCAAGGTTGGCTTGGTGGGTTGCGGCGGGCGCGGTTCCGGCGCGGCGGCGCAGGCGCTGAAAGCGGACGATTTTTCGAACCTTACGGCTATGGCGGATGTCTTCCAGGAACGCATCGATGATTCGATTGAGCGGCTGAAGAAGATCCACGGCGAGAAGGTGAAAGTGGAAAAGGCCAACATGTATGTGGGCCTGGACGCGTACAAGAAGTTGATCGATTCCGATATCGACGTCGTCCTCCTCGCCACGCCTCCGGGCTTCCGGCCAGAACAGCTTCGCTATGCGATTGAGAAGGGCAAGCACGTTTTCTGCGAAAAGCCGATGGCCGTGGACGGCCCCGGACTGCGCCATGTGATGGAAACGGTGAAAATGGCACGCGACCGGAAGCTGAACCTGGTGGCGGGTTTCTGCTGGCGCTACTCGAACTACATCAACGATACGTTCGAGCGGATTCACAAGGGCGATATCGGCAACATCGTTACCTACTACGCCACCTACTACACGAACCCGGTGAAGCCCATGCCGCCAGCCGATACGCGGCCTTCCGGCATGTCGGATATCGAATGGCAGATCCGCAACTGGTACAACTTCACCTGGACCTGCGGCGATTCGCTGGTGGAACAGGCCATTCACAGCGTCGACAAAGTGGCATGGGCGTTCAAGGACGCGCCGCCGGCGAGCTGTGTGGCCGTGGGCGGACGCGCCATTCCGGCCAACGGCGGCAATATTTTCGATCACTTCGAAGTAAATTACGTGTGGCCGAACGGCGTACGCGCCATGGTCGCCAATCGCCAGATTGAAGGTTGTCACAACGAAAACGCCGACTACATTATGGGTACGAAGGGGCAGGCGATTATCGGCAAGGGGCCGAACCCGCGCATTGTCGGCGAGAATCCCTGGACTTTCTCCGGCCAGAAGTACGACATGTACCAGCGCGAGCATGACCTGCTGTTCCAGGCTATTCGCAAAGGGGAAGTCATCAACGATGGCGACCGCATGTGCTCGTCAACGCTGATGGGCATCATGGGCCGCATGGCCGCCTACACCGGCCAGCAGATCACTTGGGATCAGGCGCTGAATTCACAGGAACGACTGGTTCCGGAGACGATCGACTGGAACGGCAAGTGGGAAGTACCGCCGTTGGCGCAGCCGGGCAAAACGCGGTTTATCTAGCCGCTTCTCTTAGTCGACGCGCGAAAAATAGCCGGTCTTGTGTCGAAACACGAGGC
Source organism: Bryobacteraceae bacterium (assembly GCA_035714175.1). Classification (GTDB taxonomy): domain Bacteria; phylum Acidobacteriota; class Terriglobia; order Bryobacterales; family Bryobacteraceae. The sequence goes on from DASTML010000245.1 coordinate 7,950, forward strand.
CGGTTTTTTTTGAGCGTAGGACAATTTTGTGGAACGACCCGTCGCGCGGATTCGAGGAACGATAGCCCAAATCGTAGGAGGCACGCAGGATCTCCGCGATCTGCCTGAATTGAGGCCGTAGGTTATCCGCGTCGGTGGCGTCCAGGTCCAGCCCGCCCGTATCCCGCGCCAGGCGCTCCATGACGGCGCGGCCGTACTTGTTGCGCGCCGTCCACTTCCCCTTCTGTACTTCCGTATAGCGGATACAAAAGATCTGTACGCCTGCCCGTTGCGCAGTTTCAATGGCATCCAGCATATGGTGCGCGCTGGCGTTGTCCTCCCCGTCGGAGAACACGATCATCACGCGCCTGCCCTCATCCACGCGCGCGAGAATTTCTTCGGTTCCATAGTAGATTGCGTCATAGAAGGCCGTGCCCAACACGCGGCGTTCGGCCGGCCCCAGCTTGGGATAGCCTTCCAGGTGTTTCGCCTTCTGAAACTGCTCCAGGCGGACGGTCAACCGGTCCATTTGCGGTGAGAGCGGGGATACCAGCCGCAATTGGTTGCCAAAACAGACCAAAAACGCCTGGTCGCGCGGTTGTGCCACATCTTTCAGGAAGTCGCGAAGATCGCGGCGGTGATCCTTCAAAAAATCCTTTTGGCTGCCGGAGGCGTCGGCGATGAGACCGAGCGTCAGTGAACTGGCCAGCCCTTGGGAGAAATGAGTAATCGTTTGCGGGACGCCGTCTTCCAGCACCTCGATTTCATCGCGGGATAACGACTCGACCAACCGCCCCTGCCGGTCCCGCACAGAAAACGGTAGATTCACTAGGTTTACATCCACCCGGATAACAGGCAACTCCTGCGCGGCGCACACGCCGGCCAGCAACGGCAACCACTCTCGACGAGTCATACCGCTACAACGAATAGGCACGGTTTTTCGTTCGGTAATATCCTGAAGAAAGTCTCATGCGTCTCCCGCTGTATTTTGCCATTTGCGCTGGCGCCGTTTTCGCGCAAGTCGATTTTGTGAAGCAAGTGCAACCCATTCTGGAAAAGCATTGCACCAGTTGCCATGGAGGAGACCGCGGGGCCGGCGGGCTGAAATTGACGACGAAGGCCAACGCGGCGCGTGCGATTTCTACCTCCGAACCTGCCAAGAGCCCACTTCTGCGCACTATGGAGACGCCGGCCGGCCAGCCCTTGGCTATGCCGCCGGGGGGGCCGCAGGTTCCTAGCGCGGAACGCGACGTGATCCGGCAGTGGCTGGCCGCCGGGGCGCAATGGCCCGAAGGAGTGGAAATCGGGAAGGCTCCGGCTCGGGCGAAGGACGACGAGGCATTGGCCGCCAAGATCGCCGCCCGGATACAGCCCAATGGCAAGTTTGAACCGTATCAGAATACGATTCCGAATACGGTGGTGACCTATGAGATGGTCCCTGTGCCAGGGGGAGAGTTCACCATGGGTACCTTGGAGAGCGAGAAGGGACGGCTGCCGGATGAGGGGCCGCAACGGAAAATCAAGGTTGCGCCGTTCTGGATGGGTAAGTTTGAGGTGACCTGGGACGAGTACCGGTTTTTCATGTTCCAGAATCTGGCAAATGAGAAACTTGGCGCGGACGCTGCTCTTGATGCGGTCAGCCGCCCCACGAAACCTTACGTGGAAATGAGTTTCGGCATGGGTATCAATGGATTTCCGGCCATCAGCATGACGCAGCACGCGGCGAACAAATATGCCCAATGGCTGAGCGCGAAGACCGGCCACTTTTACCGGTTGCCGACGGAGGCCGAGTGGGAATATGCCTGCCGCGCGGGTCAAACGGAGTCGGGCAATCTGAATGACATCGCGTGGTATGTGGATAACTCGCCGGAAAAGTATCAGCAGGTCGGCAAAAAAAAGCCGAACAGCCTGGGGCTTTACGACATGTTGGGCAATGTGGCGGAGTGGACGCTGGACCAATACGACCCCAAGGCATATACCCATCCGCTGCCGGCCGCCGGCTATGAGGTTTCGAAGACGCCGTATCCCCACGTTTCCCGGGGCGGCGGTTGGAGCGATGACGCGACGCGGCTTCGCTGCGGGGCGCGGTTGGGCTCCGATGCTTCCTGGAAGATGCAGGACCCGCAGCTTCCCAAAAGCATCTGGTACCTGACGGATGCCCAGTTTCAGGGCTTCCGTCTGGTACGGCCGCTAAAAACGCCCTCGCCGGCGGAGATGTTTCGCTATTGGAACAATGGCGTTGCCCGCGAGTAGCTTGCAACGGTTCGAAGCGGTAGAGCCCCATATGGGGACGCTGGTCGGAATCACGCTGTTTGCCCGTTCCGTCGCGCAAGCGAAGAATGCGTTTCAGCGGGCCTATGCGCGCGCGGCGGAACTCAATCGCATTCTGTCTGACTATCTGCCGGATAGCGAATTGAACCAATTGACAACGTCCCCGCGGCGCGTCAGCACGGAGCTATATACGGTTCTGCAATTCTCCAGGGGCCTCAGCCAGGCGACGGAGGGCGCGTTTGACGTTACGATTGGCCCGTTGACCAAACTCTGGCGGCAGCGGGCGCCGGTGACGCCGGAAGCGATGGCGCTCGTCAATTGGCGGGAAGTCTATCTGGAGAACGGTTTCGTGCGGTTGGGTAAACCGGGAATGCAGTTGGATCTGGGCGGGATAGGCAAGGGCTATGTGGCCGACGAGATGATCCGGACGCTGCGCGGCGTTGGCATCGCGCATGCGCTTGTGGCGGCGAGCGGCGATATTGTCTGCTCCGGCGCACCTCCGGGACAAAAGGGATGGAGAGTGGACTCCGCGGGCGGTCCGTTGACGTTGCGGAACGCCGCGGTTTCCACGTCCGGCGATACGACGCAGTTTTTCGAGAAAGATGGGCGGCGGTATTCTCATATTCTGGATCCGCGGGCGGGCCGCTCCGTGAGCGATGTGGTGGAGGTATCGATCGTTGCGGCGAATGGGATGACGGCAGATGCGTTGGCAACCGCGGTGCGCATTTTGGGCAAGCAGCGTTCCCTGCCCATTTTGGCGCGCTATCACGCCCAAATTGCCGGGCAGCGGTAGAAGTTTACCCGCCGAAGCGGGGGCCGCGACAGACCCCCGGCTTCCAGGCCCGGTTGTCACTGGATGGCGTGCGCGGCGCCTCTCCCTGATACTGCCCAGAGTTGCCAAACGCCTGCTAAGTACCAGTAATCCTAGGACTTTAGTATAGGTATGTTCCGGAACTCCGGGCAACTATTCTTCGACCGGGAGGGACTATGGCCATCGAGGGGCGGCTGGCCAAACCTTTTGTCCCGAGGCGCTTCATGGTATACATCGTGCTGGCTATGCGAATTGCTTTTTTTGCTGTTTTTGCCGCCGCGTGTTGGGCCCAGGATTTGTCGAAAGTGGCGATAGAGAAGGTGGCCGGCGGGTTCACCTTTACGGAAGGTCCGATTTGGAGCCGGGATAACTATCTTCTGTTTTCCGATCCGCCGGAGAGCAAGATGTACCGGCTGGGCACGAATGGCAAGACGATTTTCCGGGAGGCGTCCAACGGGGCGAACGGCAATACTTTCGATGCGCAAGGCCGGCTGTATTCGTGCGAATCCAAGACACGGCGGGTGACCCGGACGGACAAGAAGGGCAAGATCGAGGTGCTGGCGGATAGCTTTGAAGGCAAAAAGCTGAATGCGCCGAACGACATTGTGGTGCGCAATGACGGGCATGTCTACTTCACGGATCCGGCATTCGGTTCCCAGGCGGATGGCCGCGAGCTGGACTTTTACGGCATTTACCATTTGCCGCCGCGTGGGCCTCTGCAATTAGTTGCCAAGACGCCGGGACGGCCGAACGGGATTGCCCTTTCGCCGAACGGAAAAATTCTCTATGTGGCGGATTCCGACGAACGTTCCATCCGGGCTTTTGACGTGGCGGGTAATGGGAAAGCGTCGAACGAACGCGTGTTGGTCACAAAGATTGACGGTCCGCCGGACGGGATTCGTACGGACGAAAAGGGCAACTTGTGGGTGACGTGCAACAACATTGCTGTGTACGCCGCCGATGGGAAGTTTATTGGAAAAATCGACATGCCAGAGACGCCGCGCAACCTGACGTTTGGCGATGGGGACTTCTCTTCGCTGTACGTGACGGCGCTTACTTCGGTTTACCGGGTAAAGCTGGACGTGAAGGGGTCGGTGCAGTATTGAGCGACGACCGCCGGTATCCGCCGCGGCCGATTCTGGGGGTCGGGGCATTGATTCTCGACGGTGATTCCATCCTGCTGGTGCAGCGCGGAAAGGAGCCGCTTCTGGGCTACTGGTCCTTGCCGGGCGGCGCCGTGGAAACCGGAGAACGGCTGCGGGAGGCCATTGCCCGCGAAGTGCTGGAGGAGACAGCGCTCAGCGTGGAGGTGGGCGAGTTGGCGGAGGTGTTCGAGCGCCTGATGCCGGATGCGGACGGGGGGACGGAATACCACTACGTTTTGCTCGATTATCTATGCACCATTACGGCGGGAACGCCGGCTCCGGGCGACGATTCGGCGGCGGTCGCCTGGGTTCGCCGAGCGGATCTGCCCACGCTGTCCATTACACCGGGTACCCTGGAAGTAATTGAACGGGTATTTGAGCGCTATGGAAACCAGCAGTTTTGAGTTATTGGAATACGCCAGCCTAAAGGCGATCATCGGGCGGCAGATCAGTTCGAATGTGGCGCGCCGCATTCTGGAAGAGTTGATGCCGTCGACGGATGTGGCGGAGTTGGAAGACGCTCACAAGGAAACGGCCGAGGCGGTCTACGTTCTGAACGAAGCGGCGTCCATGAAGAACGTCAATATCCGGTTTTCCGGGCTGCCGGAGGTGGATCAGGCGCTGGGGCGTATCGGTATCGAAGGCGCATCGCTGGACGGCAAGGAGATTTACGACCTGCTGCAGTGGCTGGACCGCGCGGCGGAGTTGCGCGCCTCGATTGGCAATGCGGGGGAACACTATCCGCTTTTGGCGCGGCGAGCGGCGCAACTGGTGGATCTGCGCCCGGTTCTGCGTTCGATTGCCGGGAAGATTCACCCGAACGGAACTTTGACTGACCAGGCGAGCGTGGCTTTGGAACGCATCCGGCGGGGCATGGAGCGGCAGCGGGAGGCGATTCAGCACTCGCTGGAGAAGTTCCTGCGGCTGCACAAGGACGACGGCGTGCTGCAGGACGACTTCGTCACCATTCGCTCGGAACGGTTCGTGATTCCGCTGGTGGCGGGGCAGAGGTCCAAGATCCCTGGCGTCATCCACGCGGCAAGCGGAACCGGCGCAACGCTCTTCGTAGAGCCGATGGAGACTATTGCGCTCAACAATGAACTCGTCCGGCTGACCGAAGAGGAGATGCGGGAGACGCATCGCATTCTGCGGGAATTGACCGAGACGCTGCGGGAACACGCGGCGGCGATCCGCACCACGGTGCAGACCATGGGCGCGTTGGAGTTCACGTTCGCCAAGGCTCGCTTTGGCAAGCAGTTCCGTTGCGTGGTGCCAACATTTGGCGAACGGCTGCACCTGGATGCCGCGCGGCACCCGATCCTGGAAGATGTTCTGCGGAAAGAGGGCAAGCGCGTTGTTCCGGTGAGTTTCACTATGGACCGAATGCGGCGCACGCTGCTGATCACGGGGCCCAACACAGGCGGCAAGACGGTAACGATGAAAACGGCCGGACTGCTGTCTCTGATGGCGCAATCCGGAATTCCGGTGCCCTGCGAGGAAGCGGAGTTTCCGGTTTTCGAAAAAGTATTGGCCGATATCGGCGACAACCAGTCGATCGCGGAAAGCCTTTCCAGCTTTTCGAGCCATGTATCGCAGATCCGGGAGATGTTGAAGGACGCTACGCCGGATTCGCTGGTTTTGCTGGACGAACTGGGCCGGGCGACGGATCCGGAAGAAGGCGGGGCGCTGGGGATCGCGGTGTTGGAGAAGTTCCGCGAGTACGGTGCATTTACGCTGGCCTCGACGCACCTGATGCCGTTGAAGGTGTGGGGCGCGACGACGGACGGCGTTGTCCAGGCGTCAATGGGTTTTAACGAGGCGGAGTTTACGCCGACGTATCAACTGCTGACGGGCGCCCCAGGGCGATCGGCCGGATTGGCAATTGCCTCGAAACTGGGTTTGCCGAAGGCGTTGGTCGAACGGGCGCGGCAGGCGATGACATCGAGCGAACGCGACATTGCGGGCTTCCTGAGCGAATTGCATCGCCGATTGGACGAGGTAAAAGCCAAGCAGCTTGCCTTGGCCGAGGAACGGGTACGGCTGGAGCGGGAAACGCGGCTGGAGCGCGAGGAGTTGCGGAAGGCCGAAGAGGCCAAGCGGAAAGAGATGGAGCGGAAGGCGGAGGCGGCGCTGGCGGCGTTTGAGAAGCAGGCCAGGGAGACGCTGGAGCATATCCAGCAATCGGCGTCCACCAGCCGGAAGGCGGCGGATCTCGCGGTGCGGAAGGTGATCCGGACGCAGACCGACTTCAAGCACGAGGTGCAGCAGGCGGTGGCGGCGCCCGCGGCGGAGAAGCGAGCGGCGCTGATTGTGGACGAGGGCGATCGCGTACGGCTGAGCGGGATTCGGGAACCGGCGCGCGTGAGACGTTTGCTGCCGAACGGGATGGTGGACGTAGAGGTCGGCATCATGAAAATGCGCGTACCATATGCCGATATCACGGAACTGCTGCCGGATGGGCCAACCGGGCCGAAACTGCCGTCGGGCGTGACATTCCAGGGCGGGCCGACGTGGGATACGGTGACGAAAGAGATCAACATCATCGGACAGCGGGCCGAAGAGGCGCGCGATGCGGTGGAGAAGTTTCTGGATATCGCGTCGCTGGCGAGCGTGGATCGCGTGCGAATCGTTCATGGACACGGGATGGGCGTATTGAAACGGGCAATCGGCGAACTGCTGCAGCGCAGCCCGCTGGTCACCCGTCACTATGCCGCCACGCCAGCCGAAGGCGGCAACGGCGCTACGATTGCGGAACTGAAATAGAGCTAAATCGCCGCCAGAACTTCTTCGGCGTGCCCGGCCGGCTTCACCTTTTCAAAGATGTGTTTGATCTTGCCGTCCGGGCCGATGACGAAGGTAGTCCGGGCGACGCCCATGTAGGTGCGGCCGTACATCGACTTTTCCACCCAGACGCCGTAGGCCTCCGCGCCGGCATGATCGACATCGGCGAGCAGGGTGAACGGTAGCGTGAACTTCCCCTTGAACTTCGTTTGCGCCTTTTCGGTATCGGGCGAAATGCCGATGATGACGGCGTCCTTGGCAGCGAAGGCGGGCGCGTGATCCCGGAATTCGCAGGATTCGGTGGTGCAGCCGGGCGTATCGGCCTTGGGGTAAAAGTACAAGACAACGGTCTTGCCTTTGAGAGACGAGAGCTTGAAGGCGTTGCCGGCTTCGTCGGTCAGTTTGAGTTCGGGGGCTTTGCTGCCCACTTTGAGTGCCATGAAAATCCTCTCCCAGGCTATGATGCTCCCGCCGGCAGCGAAAGGTGAAACAAAGTACGGTTGGCGAACATCTTTTCGATGGGATGTCCGTGATGGCGGGAAGCCTCGCCGCAATTGTAGAATAAATGCAGAAATTCGTTAGCTCAGGAGATCGTATTCCCATGAAACTTGCCCAGCGTATGATTGCCACCCTTGGCTGCAGTGCGGTTTTCGTCGGTGCTGTTGCTTTCAGCGCGGACAAGAAAGGTGACGCCAAGAAGGGTCAGGAAGTGTTTGAAAATTCCGCCTGTATGGGTTGCCACAACACCGACACGGACGAGAAGCGCGGCAACGCCCCGTCTTTGAAGGGTCTTTTCAAGAAGGACGGCCAGACTGAAGCCAAAGTCATCGACAAGGTGAACAAGGGCGGCAACGGTATGCCTCCTTACGAAGAGCAGCTCGAGCCGGCCCAGAAGACCGATCTCGTTGCGTATCTGAAAACGCTGTAAATTTGACGGCGGACGCCTGGATCCGCTATCCTAGGTGAAGTGGCGGCTTCGCGCCGCCACAGTCGTGTTACAGCGTCCCCATCGTCTAGTCGGCCTAGGACACCGCCCTTTCACGGCGATAACGGGGGTTCGAATCCCCCTGGGGACGCCAAATATCGCCGAAACAAAGCACAGCGCCTAATTGGCGCTTTTTGTTTTTGCGGGGCCCGCTTTTCCTCGCCGCCCTTACCGCAGCCGGGCTACCAAGTCAGTCGACAGCATGGTGGGTGCGAAGTTTTTCTCGATATATCCGACTACGAGTCCGGTCCCCTGGTCGTGGGAGACGTGCGGCGCGTCCTTCGGATCATACATCGCGTCGGTAAGGTCCCGGAGCAAAATGCAGCGCACGCCCCAATGGGTCATCTGGCGGATGGCGAAGGAACGGTTCAGGATACACATGTTGGTGTGCACGCCTGCCACCAGCAGATGCCGGATACCGCGCAGGCGCAGCGCGCTATAGACCTCTTCCCCTTTGTCTGAAATCAAATCGTTGGGGCCGATTTCAAGCGCCGCGTGCTGCCGCGTCCATGCCTTGTAGAACTTGTCGCCCTCGGTATCGCAGCCGCCGTCCGAATCATCGATAGGCAGTTTCGGAGCGGCCGGGGCCTTGCCGGCGGGCGGCGCGACGGCGGGAATGGCCAACATGGCCTTGCGCTGGGGAGCGTCTTGATAAAACGCCATCGTCTCCGAGGGCGCGTGGATCACGAGCACGCCCTTGGCCCGGGCAGCCCGCAAAACAGGGTTGATTTTCTCTACCAGCCCGGCTACACGCGAAGTTGCGCCGCGGCACCAGTGTTTGTCCCACAGGTCGCAAAGAATAATTGCCGTGCGCGCCGGATCGAGTTCTTCCTGCTGCGTTTGTTGACCGGAACCAATGGCTTCTGTCCGGATTGGAACCGTGATGACGGCGGCGCCAAGCGCAAAGATTGCTGCTCCGAGAATCCACCAACGGGACATTGGCATGGGAAGAGTATACGCGCAGGAGTACCAGCGGCCTATCAATTTCTCTGCCTGAATAAGGTTTTCGCTGAATAGCCCTCGGTCCTTTCCGGCCTGAATATGGATTTATGCGGAAGTGTCTGGCTGTGGGTTTGCTGGCAGGGGTGTGCCTGCTTGCCGAAGCGCCAAAACCGGAAAGCCTCCAGCCGGCGGAACAGAAGCTGAAAGTGTTGACACTACGGAACGGGCAGAAGATCGTCTATGACGACATCAGCCGTGACGGGGCTTCCTATTTTGTCCGTGCCGGCGGGCATTCGCTGATTGTGGATGCGGCAGACGTGATTCCGGAGGCGGCCGTGGGCGGTTCTTCCGCTGTCATTCCTTCCGTACCCGGGGTCGCGGCCCGGTTGATTGGCCCCTATGCCGGCAAACACAATCTGCGCCCGGAACTGATCCAGGCGGTGATGGAAGTAGAATCCGGCTATCAGGTGCACGCCCGGAGCCCGGTTGGCGCGATTGGCTTGATGCAGTTGATGCCGCAGACGGCCCGCCACCTGAACGTGAATGCGCACGACCCGGAGCAGAATGTGGAGGGTGGGGCGCGCCTGCTGGACATTTTGGTGAAGAAGTACGAGGGGCGGCGAGACGGGCTCGCGTTGGCATTGGCCGCCTATAATGCCGGATCTGGCGCCGTGGACCGTTTTGGCGGTATTCCTCCCTACAAAGAAACACGACAGTATGTCGTGAAGGTGATCCGGCGATTTCGTGAACTGGTGAAAGAATAGGCGAGGCCGCCCGGGATTCTCCGCCCCGCGGGGAGCGACAACCCGGTATCCTGAAGTTCTCCCCCCTATTTCTCTCTCAACACACCCATGGCAAAGATTGAACGGGCTCTACTGAGCCTCACTGACAAGACTGGCGCAGTGGAATTCGCGCGCGGACTTCGTGAACTCGATATCGACCTCATCTCGACCGGCGGCACGGCCAAACTGCTGAAAGACGCTGGTATTCCGGTGTTCGACGTCAGCGAAGTGACGCATTTCCCGGAAATGCTCGACGGCCGAGTTAAGACCATTCACCCGAATATCGCGGGCGGTATCCTGGCCATGCGTTCCAAGCCGGAGCACATGGAGGCGCTGGAGCAACACGCCATCCCGACGATCGATCTGGTGATCGTCAATCTCTACGCGTTCGAAAAGCACGCCGCCAACAAGGAGGCGACCGTCCCCGAGTTGATTGAAAATATCGACATCGGCGGTCCTACTATGATCCGCGCCGCGGCCAAGAACTGGCAGGATGTAGCCGTCGTCACAAGCCCGGACGATTATCCGGCTCTTCTGGAAGAGTTGAAGGCGTCCGGGGGCGCCCTGTCCCGCAAGACGCATTGGGATCTGGCGGTGAAGGCGTTCCACCGTACGGCGGCCTATGACCGTTCGATCGCCAACCGGCTAGCCGATATCAGCGCCGAGGGCGACGGCTTTAGCGATGTGCAACTCGACCTGCCGCGTACATTGGATTTGCGCGTGCCTCGGGTATTGGACATGCGCTATGGAGAAAATCCGCACCAGAAAGCGGCGCTGTATGCCAACGGCCGCAGCGGCGTGGCGGGCGGACGGCAGTTGCAGGGCAAGGAACTCAGCTACAACAATCTAGTGGACCTGGACGCGGCCTGGCAACTGGTGTGCGAATTCTCGCAACCGGCCAGCGTCATAGTAAAGCACACCAACCCGTGCGGATGCGCCGAGCAGGCGGCGCTGGCCGAAAGCTATCGCAAAGCATTTGAGGCGGACCCCGTTTCGGCGTTCGGCGGCGTGTTGGCGTTCAACCGCATTGTCGACGCGGAAACAGCGCATGAGATCGTCAAAACGTTCATTGAAGCGATTGCCGCGCCTGGCTTTGACGCGGCGGCGCAGGAGATCCTTGCGGCGAAGAAAAATTTGCGGCTGGTAGAAGTGCAACCAGTCGAGGATGCCTTTGTGGTGAAGGGTATCAGCGGCGGGTTTCTGGTGCAAACTCCGGATTATGCCAAGCTGGATCGCTTAACGGCCAAGGTGGTGACCGTGCGCCAGCCGACCGAAGAGGAATGGCTGGGGTTGGCATTCGGCTGGAAAGTGGTGAAACACGTCAAGTCGAACGCTATTGTCTATGCGCGCGAGGGACAGCTATTGTCGGCCGGCGCGGGACAGATGAGCCGTGTATTCTCGGTGGAGATTGGGGCGAAGAAGAGCGTGCTCCCCCTTCCGGGTTGCGTGCTGGCGTCGGATGCCTTCTTCCCGTTCCCGGATGGTCTGGAAGCGGCCGTGGGGCACGGCGTGACGGCTGTGATTCAGCCGGGCGGTTCAGTGAAAGACGCGGACGTGATCGCTGCCGCTGATCGCCTGGGCGTGGCCATGGTGCTTACGGGCGTCCGCCACTTCCGCCACTAACGCCGGGACCACGGGGAAAGCCGCGCATGGACGAACAACAACAGGCAACGCGACGGATACCGGGCCGCTACGTGGTCTATTTTCTGGTGGCGTTCGCCATCTTTTGCGCGGCCTTTGCCACCTGGGGGATTCGGGCGATGCGCCGGCTCCCCAAACCGCCCGGAATAAAAACCGGCTCCCCCTTCGGCTGATACCGGGGGGAGCCGGGCTAGGATTGCCTACTTGATCTTCATCTGGTTCAGTGAATCGCCGCTGTCCGGCAGTTTTTCGCCGGTTGCCTTGTGGCCGTTCACATCCAGGATGTAAGCGATGATGTTGGCGTAGGTATCGTTCGGCAGAGAGGCCGGCGCGGCCGGGGGCATGGTCTTCGACTTTGTGAAGAATGCACCCACGGACTTGCCGGACCACTTGCCCTTGAAGTACTCGCCGGCCAACGGCGTACCGAACGTTCCATTGGTCATGGTGCTGCCGTGGCACACGGCGCAGTTGGCGTTGTACGCCGTTTTGCCCGCCGCCACCTGTTCCGCCGTGAACGCCGGCGGAACGCCGGGGCCGCTATCGGCCGTCGCCGGTGCATCATTGCCTGAAGGCCGCGTTTGGCTCGTCGGACGCGGTTCGCCAACGGCTCCGGGGCCGCCTTCGCCGGTGTAGGTGAAAACCAGAATGGCTCCTTTGTCCTGCATATTTACTGTCGTGCCGCCGTCCGCGGATTCGGCTAACCCGCCGGGGTCCGTGGCGATATAGATGGTCTTTCCGTCCGGGTTGACCGCCGTATCGCGGTAGCGGTTCTCCGATTGGAAGTAGCGGGACATGTGGCCGGCAGCCGCCTTGCCGTTCGCGGTCAAGGGCTGTACATAGAGAGAGCCGCGCTTTAGCGTTGTCACCAGAAGCACTTTGTCCCAGCCGGGAATTCCCTTGCCTTTGGACGCATAGTACTCAATGCTCGATGCGCCGACAGTGGGCCAGCAGATGAAATCAATACCCTTGCATTTCGGATCGTGGAAGTTGTACCCGGTAGGTACCGTGAACATAGTGGCGATCGGCGGGACGAAGGGCTTGGTGAACGCCGATTCCGGTTCACGGGGCACGCTGGGATGGATGGCGAGATCCGTAAAGCGGAGTTGGGAGCAGGGAGTGGACGCCTCGGCCCACCGGGCGTATTCATAGGCCTTGTCGTCACGCAGGCCGGCGACGTGGGGCCAGCCGTAGTTATTGCCGCCTTTCAGAATATTGATCTCGTCGTCGGTCTTCGGGCCCTGTTCGGAAGAATAGAGAGTGCCGTCCGGCCCGAAATCGAGGCCCTGCGGGTTTCGGTGGCCGTAGGTGAAGACGTGGCTGGCGAATCCATTGATCTTGGGATTGTCCTTCGGCACGGAGCCGTCCATATTGATCCGTAGCGATTTGCCCACGTAAGAGACAAAGTTCTTGGCGGCCAGCTCCTGTTTGGTCGGCAGCCGTTGGGCCTCGATGGGCAGGCAGAAGTTGCCCAGTTGGTCGTGGCCCTGGTCGCCGATGGTCAGGTAGAGCTTGCGGTCCGGCCCAATCTTCAGGCGGCCCGCGTCATGGTCGTTGCCGGCGGGAAGACCGTCAATCACCGTCACTGGGTTGGCGAGTGTTCCGTCCGTCTTGTTGTAGCTTAGGCGGACAATCTTCATGTACAGATAACGGTAGGGGTTCTTTTCGTCGGGAACGTTCGCATCCGGGCCCTTAGCTTTGTCGACATAGGTATAAGCGGCGAAGACATAGTCATTCCCCGAACCGCGCAACAGGCCTGGGTGGAGGGCCATTCCGAGGAGCCCGTCCTGGCCCCCCGGCGCGGAGACTTCGTCGATAGTAATTGCCACCGTCTTCTCGCCAGTAGCGGGATTCATGCGGATAATGCGCTTTCCCGTGCGTTCTGTGATCCAGAGCATGTTGTCGGGACCCCAGGTAATCTCCCAGGGGCCGGCCAGGCCGGAAGCCAGCACGGTTTTGCGGAACTGTTTCGTGCCGCGCATGACGGTTTCCGGTCCATCCTGCGCCCAGCCGTGGCTGGATAGCGCAAGCGATAGAAGGGCAATGTTTGCCAGTGCGGAGTTCTTCATGGATATCTCAGATGGCGGATTCCGCCCGAGGCGTAGTCCAGCGGTCCTATTGTACATTTGCGCCAATTCTGTTGCGTCTGAGACAGCGGCACACCAGGCCTATTGGGGTAAATATTGCAAATCAGTTGCGTGTAAAGTGAAATACTTGGAGAATAAATTACTGTACACGCAATTCAATAGCAAGAATGGACAAGGAGCTTTGCCGTATGATTCGATCGAAATGGACGTTCGCCTCGCTGCTCTTCCTTACCGGAGGCGTCCTGTGCGCCCATGCCGTGTGGGTGGAGAAGGAGAAGGGAGTGGCGAAGGCCTACTTCGGGGAGTGGGACGAGGACAAGAGAGAGATAGCCGGCAAGCTGCTGGACTATATCCGCGGGCCGCAGGCATTCCAGGGTTCGTCAAAGACATCTTTGCCGTTGACTAAGGAGTCGAACCACTTTGCGATTCCCGTGAAAGGGACGGGCGACATTCGGGTTATTGAATCCACGATTCCCGTGAATACCAACAAAAACACGGGGCTGAAGAGCAAGGGCATTTACATTGCGAAGTATGGCCGCACGGAAACGGCGGCGGCTTCGGATCTGGAACTGGTCCCAGTTGCGGCCAACGCAAACACTTTCCGGCTGTTGCTCCGCGGTGCGGCGGCGCCGAAGGTGCAGGTGGAAGTGGTTGGACCGCCCCGCTGGCGCAAGAGTTTCATGACGGACGATCAGGGCCAGGTGACCATTGAGACGCCCTGGGCCGGCCCTTATCTATTGGAGGCGGTTCATGTCGTCAAGGGCGCGGGCGGCGAAGGAGCCGATGCCTATGACCAGATCCGTTTTGTGACCACGGTGTTCTTTGAAAACGCAAAGGGCATTTCCTGGAAGAAATAACAGGCACGGAAAGTAGGAGGCCCAATTGGATGCCGTTCCTCCGCTCACAGTAGATTCTCCGTACAGCAATACCGCGCAAACCTACGACCCTGGTCTACGGCTTCCAAGGCTCTGGCAATGGAACTTCACCATCGAACAAAGTCTGGGCGAAAAACAGACGATCACCGCGAGTTATGTCGGTTCGGCCGGGCGCAATCTGACGGTTACGAAACTCCTGTATCCGGACCGTGTCGGAAATGCCGCGTTCTCCCAAGGGCGAGGCATCTGGTACACCAGAAATGGCGCCGCCTCGGACTACAATGCCCTGCAACTCCAGTTGCAGCGCCGTCTGCATCGCGGGCTCCAGACGCTTGCTTCCTACACGTGGTCCCATTCTCTGGATGACGCATCCTCTAACTTCCGTACGCTCATGCAACTGCGCGGAAGCTCTGACTTTGATATCCGGCACAACTTCCAGGCTGCATTGACCTACGATATTCCCGGATCCTATCGCAATGCTGTTTTGTCCGGTTTGTTGAAGCACTGGGCATTGGATGCGCGAATATCGGCCCGCTCCGCATTGCCCCTGGATGTTATTGGCGCGACTGGAATTGACCCCATTACCGGTGCAAATCTGAACTTCCATCCAAATCTCGTTCCGGGACAGCCTTTCTATCTTGCAGATCCCAACATCGGCCGTGCCTTTGTCGCCGTTCAGACGGACATAACATTGCGGCGGGAGTTTCCTCTCCACGAACAGGTCCGTCTGCAGTTCCGCGCCGAAGCGTTCAATGCGCTGAACCAACCCATATTCGGGCAGATATACAGCGAAATGAGCAACGGCGCGGCGCTATTCGGAACTACGCGGAATACGCTCAACTCCCAGCTGGGCGGACTGAACTCCCTCTATCAGGTGGGCGGGCCGCGTTCCTTGCAGTTGGCGTTGCGGCTGATGTTTTAACGCTCATTCACAGACGCCGTGTTGCCACGGCCGCGGATCACGGTGAAGGCTAGCGGAACGAAGAAGAGCGTGGACAACGTGGCTACGGTTAATCCGCCGATGACGGCGCGGGCGAGCGGCGCATTCTGCTCCCCGCCTTCGCCGAGGCCCAACGCCATGGGCAACATGCCGATGAGCATGGCCGCCGCCGTCATCAGAATGGGCCGGAGCCGCGTCCGCCCGGCGTCCATGGCCGCTTCCAGAACCGTAACGCCGTGGCTGAGCCGCTCCTGGGCGAATGTGACGAGCAGGATGGAATTCGCGGTCGCCACGCCCACGCTCATAATCGCGCCCATCAGGCTTGGCACGTTGAATGTAGATTGCGTCAGGAATAGCGCCCAAATGATGCCGGCCATTGCGCCGGGCAGCGCCGTAATGATGATGAATGGGGTGGACCAGCTTTGGAAATTCACCACCATGAGCAGGTAGACCAGCAGAGCGCTGACGACCAGGCCAAAGCCGAGGCGTGAAAAGGCGGAGTTCATCGATTCCACTTGTCCCCGAATCGTAATCGTGTTGCCCGGCTCCAATTTCGGCCGCATCTCGTCCACGATTTTTTCGACTTCCGATGAGACGGAACCAAGGTCTGCGTCCTGCACGCTCGCGTAGACATCAAAGGTCGGCTGCACGTTGGAGTGCGTGGCGTTCACGGCGGTTCTCTCCCGCTTCACTTGGGCCAGGTTGCTCAATAGCTGCACGCCGGCCGTCTCGCCGCCGCCTACGGGAATGGGAGTGTTTTCGATATCCTGCAGAGATTGGATTGCCGTCTGCGGCGTTTGCACGGCCACCAGGTAAGTCATGCCCATGCGGGGATCCAGCCACCAATTCGGCTGCACCTGGCCGGAACCGGCGAGACTGACGAACATGTTGTTGGCCACGTCCTGCTGTGTCAGGCCAAATTGCGCGGCCCGCGTACGATCGACGTCTATCTTGAGAGACGGCGCGTCAATCACCTGGTGCAAATGAACATCCACTGCTCCCGGTAGCCGTTTCATGCGCATCTCGATTTCCCGCGCGATCTCGTAATTCGCGGTGCCGCCATATCCCGCCACCTGTACGTTGATGGGTGCGGGCAGTCCGAAATTTAAAATCTGACTGACGATATCAGCGGACTGGAAGTAGAACGTCACTCCGGGAAACCGCTTGGGCAGCGTATGCCGCAGTTCCCGCACATAGTCGGCGGTGGGCGCATGGCCATGCTTTAGGCTGACGGCCAGTTCGCCGTCGAACGTGCCAATCGTCGCTCCATCGCCGAACGCCAGGTTGAATGGCTGGGAGGGCCGGCCGATGTTTTCCAGCACCAGGTCGATTTCCTCCTCGGGAACTACAGTGCGAATTGCGCCAGCCACTTGGGTAAACAGTCGCTTCGTTTCCTCCAGCCGCGTGCCCGGAACCGCGCGGACATGCAGCCGGAACTGGCCGGCGTCCACTTCCGGGAAGAAGTCACGACCCACGAAGGGAGCGACGGCCAGAGGGCTGGCTATCACCAGCGCGGCCACGGCAAACGTGCGCTTCCGGTTGGCCAGGACGTTGGACAGGGCGGCCGTGTAGCGCGCCTGGAAGCCTTCGAACCAGGTGTTGAAGCGTTGATGAATATGCTGAATTGCCTTTGACGCGCGCCCCACGGGCCGCTCTCCGCGATGTTCGGCCTCTTCGGCCGGGATCAGAAAATGCACAAGCGCGGGAACCAGCGTACGGCTCAGCAGGTAGCTTGCCGCCATTGCGAAAACTACGGCCAGCGCCATGGGCGTGAATAGGAACCTGGCTGGGCCATTCAGGAACATCACGCTGACAAACACAATACAAATCACCATCGTCGATACCAGCGTGGGCACGGCGATCTGCTGCGCGGCGAAGAGAATCGCCTCGCGCAGCGGCATGTGGGTCTCCGCCATGGTGCGGTGAATATTTTCGATTTCCACCGTTGCATCGTCCACCAAAATACCGATCGCCAATGCCAGCCCGCCCAGCGTCATCACGTTTAAGGTATGCCCCATGACGGACAACGCCATTACCGACGTCAGGATTGACAGCGGAATCGATACCGCGATGATCAGCGTGCTGCGCCAGGAGCCCAGGAAGAGCAGAATCATCGCCGCCGTCAGCAATGCCGCGATAATGCCCTCGTGCACCACGCCGTCTATTGCGGCACGGATGAACAGGCTTTGGTCGAACATCTCCTTAATCTCCAGGCCCTTCGGCGCCGCTGCCTTGGTGACGGGCAGGATGTCGTTCTTCACCTGGTTGATGATGTCGAGCGTGGAGACGCCGCCGGTCTTAATGATGGATAGCAGCACGCTGGGTTCGCCGTCCTTGCGCACGCTGTTGATTTGTACGGCCGCGCCGTCCCGGACGTGGGCTACATCGCGTACATAGATTGTCGCGCCGCCGGCCGTCTTTACGGGAAGATCGTTGAGGGCCGCGATCGTATCCGTACTGGAATTGAGCGTTACCTGATAGTCCGTCGCTCCCACTTTGGCGTTGCCGGAAGGCAGGATCAAATTCTGCGCTTGCACGGCGTTGGCCACGTCAATCGGCGTCAACCCCTTGGATGTCAAGGCGTTTTGGTCAATGTCCACCATGATCTGCCGGTCCGCGCCTCCATAGGGTGCGGGCAGCAGCGCGCCGCGGACCACCGAAAGCTGCTGACGTACGCGATAGATGCCGTAATCATAGAGCGCCGCCTCCGGCAATGACTTCGAGCTCAGGCTTAACTGGATTACCGGCACTGAAGAGGCGCTGAAGCGGAGAATCCAGGGCGGATTGATCCCTGGCGGCATTCGGAACCGGATCGACTGCACGGCGCTGCCGACCTGCGAAATCGCGGAATCGATCCGGACATTTTCATGGAAATAGATCTTGATCACACTGACGCCGTTGAGGGTTTGGCTTTCGATGGTTTTCACGTCGTTGACGAGCGCCAGTACGAATTCACTGAATGTCGTTACCCGCTTTTCCATCTCCGTCGTCGGCAGCCCCTGGTAGTTCCAGATCACAGTGACCTGCGGAACATCGACCTCGGGAAAGATATCGGTGGGGGTCTTATAGAGTGACCATGCGCCGCCCAGCAAAATCAGCAGCGCGAGGACAGCGACGGTATAGGGGCGGTTGAGAGCAAGCTTGACGATCCACATAACGAGTACGAAATCCCTTTCAACGGCTTAGATACGGAACGATACGTTTCGATTCAGAAATGTGATTGCTAGTGAAGTCACTCAATATCCAGCCTAGATTTCGGATCTTGTCTTCGGCTCGCGCTCTATTTTTATGAATCGTTCCGTCTCGTTTCGTAATCTCTAGTCTCGAAAGCGATACGCACCATGAAACTTTCCTCCTCACTCGCCGTTTTCACCCTGGGCCTGGGCCTTCTTGCCGTGGCCGTTTTGCCCCGCATAGAAAAGCAGACGCGAACCAAGAATGTTGTTTTCGCGGCTGAAACCTCGCTCCCCGTTGTGGCGGTCTCCAAGGCCGAAGCCGCACCGGCCAGCACGGAACTGGTTCTGCCGGCGACGACCGAACCCAACTATGTGGCCCAAATCTACGCAAGGACGAATGGTTACGTCTCCAGCCGCTTCGTCGATATCGGCGACCACGTCCGCGCCGGCCAACTATTGGCGGCAATCGAATCACCGGAGCTGCAACAGGAACTGGCCCAGGCGCAAGCCTCGCTTGCGCAAGCCAAGGCGTCCTACGAAAGCGCCAACGCGGCTATCCACCAGGCTGCCGCCAACAAAGAACAGACCCGCGCCAACCAAAGCATCGCGCAGACTACCTTTGAGCGCTGGGACCGGCTGGTGCAGCGTGGCGTACTCCCCAAGCAGGAGGGCGACGAAAGGCGCAGCGCACTGCATGCGCGCAATGCCGAAGTGGCCGCGGCGGAGGCAGCCGTTGCCAACGCTTCAGCCTCCGCCGCGGCGCAGCGCGCCAATATCGGTGCGCAGGAGGCCAATGTCCGGCGGCTGCAGCAACTGATTTCTTATCAACGGATAACCGCGCCCTTCGACGGCGTGGTCACGGAACGCCGTGTTGAAAAAGGTGACTTGGTCTCGGCCGGAAGCATCGGCCAGTCCAGCTTGTTCACGCTGTCGCAGTCCAACACGTTGCGTGTACGGGTCAACGTGCCGCAGACGTATGCGGGCAACATCGCCGCGGGCCAGACGGCAACCATCGTTGTCAGCGAACGTCCCGGAGAAGAGTTTAAGGGCCAGATTGTCCGCGAGGCCGGAGCGATCAACGCGGCCAGCCGCACTCTGCAAGTAGAAGTGCAAATTGACAACCGGGCGGGCCGCCTGCTGCCCGGTATGTACACGCAGGTGAAATTGGGCGTCACACGCCAGGAGCCCGCGGTGCTCATCCCTGCCGACGCACTTTACGTCGATTCCGCCGGTACCCGTGTCGCAACCGTCGATGGACAGAAAAGGCTGCACTTTCACCATGTGACGCTGGGGCGGAACCTCGGAACGACCCTGGAGGTGGCCAGCGGCCTGCCCGCCGGAGCCGCCATCGTGCGCAATCCTTCCGATTCTTTGAAAGACGGCGCGGAAGTAACGGTGCAGAACTAACCGGCGCCCCGCGCGCCAATTTGAGGAGCATGACCTATGAAACGCACAATAGGGGTTCTACTGGCCTTCGCGGCCCTCCTGTGGCCGGAAACGGTTTCGGCCCAGGCCTTCGCCCAATTTCGAGTCAAACCGTTGCAGCCCCTGCGAGGCGAAAATCTCCCGATTGCCAATGCGCAGATCCGCGGCGGCAAACTCCACCTCAGCCTCCAACAGGCCATTGAACTCGCCCTGCAAAACAATCTCGATCTGGAAATTCAGCGCGAGAATCTTCGCATCGCCGAAACCGACCTTTTACGTTCGCAGGCCGGCGGTCAACTCCGCGGCGTGGGCTTGGCTGTGCGGGAAGGCCCTGGCGGGCTCGGCAGTCCGGTAGCCGGCGCCGCTGGCCGCGTGGGCGGCAGCGACGCTCCTGCGCTCGACCGTCTGACCGGTCCCGGAACGCAGACCGATCTCTCCATTCTCGGATCCCTACCGCTCAGTACCGGTCCCGCACTGGTCAATCGGGATGGGACCTGGAAATCCAGCTACGCCTTCAATCACACCAGCACGCCCCAATTGACGCCCTTTTTCGCCGGCACGGGTTCCATTTCCCAGCGGGGCAACACGTTTTCAAGCGGCGTGACGCAGGGTTTTTCTACCGGCGCCGAAGTTACGGTCAGCTTTGATTTGGATCGCTTTCGTACCAATAGCCCGTTGCTCAGCTACAACCCATATGTGCAATCCACGCTCGGCGTATCCATCACCCAGCCGCTGCTTCGCGGGTTTGGCCGGAAGGTAAACAATCGCTACATTCGAATCGCCCGGAACAACCGCACGGTTTCCCAGTATGTCTTTGAACAGCAGGTCATCGCGACGGTTTCCGCCGTCGCCCGCCTCTACTGGGATCTGGTGAGTCTCCGGGAAGACGTCGTAGTTCGCCGGGAAGGTATCGCGTCCGCGGTTCGCCTGCTGGACGATACGAAAGCCTCTCTGGAAGCCGGCAGGTCGGCGGAAATCGACGTCATCCGCGCCGAAGCCGAAGCCGCCCGCCGCCGCCGCGATTGGCAAGTGGCTGAATCGCTCGTCCGCCAGCAAGAGATTGTCCTGGCCGACTACCTGACGCGCGGCCGTCAGGCAATCTCCGGCATCGTACCCACCGATCAACCGGGCCTCAGCCCCGCCGGCGTCCCCGGGGACCTGAACGAAGCCGCGGAAAAGGCGCTCCAAGTCCGTCCCGATCTGGCGCAGGCCCGTCTCCAACTGGACAACGCCGGCATCAGCCTCGCCGGGAGCCGCAACGCCGTTCTGCCGTCCGTTGATCTCGTTGCTAACATGGCAAACCGCGGTCTAGGCGGTTCGCCGAATATCGTCCCCGCGCTCAACAACGGCATCCCCCGCGTTACGGATCCGCAGTTTACCGGCGGAGCAGGCACGGCGCTCGGCCAGGTCTTTGCGAGAAACTATCCGGACTACGGCGTTGGCATCGTGGTCACCGTCCCCATCCGCAATCGCATCGCCCAAGCTGACGTGCAGCGGGATCAGCACAGCGTCCGGCAGTCCGAAATTCGCCTGCGTCAATTGGAAAAGATGGTCCGCGTGGAGATAGCGAATGCGCAGGTGGCTCTGGAGCAGGCGCAGTCCAGTTTTAACTCCGCTGTCAGTGAACGCCGCTTGCAGGAGAAAGCTCTCGAGGCCGAAGTGGAGAAACTCTCGGTCGGAGCGACCGCTCAGGCACAGGTCATTCAATTGCAGCGTGATCTCGCCCAAGCCCGCTCTGCCGAGGTAAACGCAATGAATAGTTATATGAAGGCGAAATTGTCGCTGGAGCGCGCCGCCGGCGTTCTCCTGGCGGCTCACCACGTGGATGTAGCGCAAGTTCAGTAAGCTGGAGGGCAGAGGCCATGGACGCCGTGTCAACCAAGAATCATCCGGCAGCAGGACGCCCGCGGTCAGAGGAGGCCAATACCGCCATCCTCAAAGCGGCCACCGAACTGTTGGAGACCACCTGCTACAAAGAGTTGTCGATGGAAGCGATAGCGGACCGCGCCGGCGTGGGCAAGCCCACCGTCTACCGGCGCTGGAAAACAAAGGCCGCTCTGGTCGCCGAGGCCTTTGCCTGCCACGTTTCGCGACGGCTTCCGGAAGTCGACACAGGCTCCTTTGAAGGCGATCTCCGGGTGATGTTGACCAACGTGGCGGATCGCATTGAATACGCCATGGAGGGCAAGGTGCTACGCGGCCTCATCTCGGAGGCCAACCTGGACGAGGTCAGCGCGCAGGCCTTCCGCACGTTGGTGGAGAGCCGCCGTTCACAAATCCGCGATATCGTGCTGCGCGGAAGACAGCGCGGCGAGGTCTGTCCGGAAATCAAGGATGACGATCTGGTAGATGAGATTTCCGGCGCCATCCTCTATCGCTACCTGGTGCGCCGCGAGCGCCTCGACCAGGCATTCATTAACAACCACATCGACTTTGTTCTCCGCGCCTCCACAAAAAAAGGTCCCCGCCCGCGCGGATAAAAAAAGTGGCCCGCCGCGGGTTGCGGACGGGCCGGCCAAGGGAAACTTCGAAGCGACTAAGCGTAGGCGGGTTCCAACTCAACCGCGTGGTGCGCGTGCCGTTTGGGTTGGAAGCTCCACTTGAAGCGTGCGGGTAGCGAGGACGGAATGCTGATGACGGCGCAAGGTGAATTGTTCACCGTGTTGCTGATCTGGCGGAAAAACATGCCCTGGCAGCTCTGCGCCTCGGTGAGGAATAGCAGGTCGGCGTCGCAACGCATCGCCATCCGCTGCAGTTCCTTGTAGGGAGAGCCAAGTGCGACATCCACCGTCGGTACCTGTCCCCACGCACGCAGCAGATACTCAATCCGTTCAATCGCGACCGAAGGATGAAGCGGCTGCGGGGCAACGGCCTGCGTAATCAAAGTTCCTTCGCTCACCGGCGGGACGACGGTCAACAGCCGAAGCTTCGCGTCGATTCGTCCGGCAAAGGACGCCGCCAGGTTCAAATGGGTCAAATCACTGTCGGAACCGTCAATCCCGACTGCGATGGTCTTGATCGGCCGGCGGAAGTCGGCTTGCTCCAGGCCCCGGCTGGTCGTCCAGATCGGCGCCGACCCGTTGCGCAGCAGTGCGGACCGCAGGGACTGGTGAAACGGCCGCGGAATGCCGATGCGGTCGGATCCCGGCGAGATGATCATGTCGAAATGCTCTTCCCGCGTGTAGGCCGCAATCGCTTCGGAGGGTTTTCCGGTTAGCGTAATGCGGCGGCAGGAGTCATAGTGGTCCGCTTCGGCGAAGAACGAATTCAGCTCACGCCGGTTCGATTTCGGAGAATCACAGACGTTGGCAATCGTTACGCTGAGCGGAAAGGCGTCGGCCATCTGCGCGACGGCCCGAATCGCCCGGAAACAGGAGTCAGAAAAATTTGTCGCAAAAAGGAGCTTCAATTCGTTCATGGCAAGGTCCTTTCTCAGTACACGAATCCGGCAACGGGATGAAGTTCGGTGGGAATCTCGCGCTCGCCCAGGTGCTGGCGCAGATCGATTTCAATTGTGCGGGTCAGGGTGGTCATCGGCGTATCGTGCACGGTATTGGCAAACGGCGTTTCAATGTCCCGGCCAATGGTGTCTAGCACGATAAAGGCAAAACTGACGAAAGTGGAGGCAATCGGCGTTGCCAGCCCCAGGTTCTCCACAAAACCCAGCGGCAGCAGCAGGCAGAAAAACGTAACCAACAGGCGGGGGAAGTAGTCGTATTGCCGCGGCAGCGGTGTATTTTTGATCCGCTCGCAGGCTCCCTGAATGTTGGTCAACTCCGTCAGCGTCTCGTCCAGTCTGGTCAGGCGGATGGAGTCCACCCGGCCTTTCTCGTACGCCGACTGAATCTCTTCACCCATCCGCAGCAGCAGCGCCGCCGGGATATTGCGGTATTTCCGCAGCGCATGAATGGATTCCTCGGGCAGAACGTTCCCCAATTCCGGGTACGGATTCTGTCCGCGCAGATGGCAGCGCAACGCATACACGAATGCGATTTGCATCTTTATAATCGATTGCTGCTGCTCGCGTGCTCCCGGCTCGGAACTGGTAATTAGGGTCAATACCTGCCGCGCCAGTGTGCGCGACGAATTGACCAACCCGCCCCACAGCGTGCGGGCCTCCCACCAGCGGTCGTAGGCCGAACCAGTGCGAAACGCCAGAAAAACGCCGATGGCGGAGCCGATAATAGTGAGCGGCAGCCCCGGCATCGCCAGGAAATGGGCGCCGGCGAATACGTAGAGGGCAACTATCGTAGCGTCATACAAGAAAAGCCTACCCAGATGCTTGGACACTTGCGGCCAGACTCTGGTCCAGGGTAGATGGTCACGGACGATCATACATTTAGTCTGTGGCCGAATGGCGATAGTATCCAGATATCGATTGCCACTCTCGCGGTGGGTTCCGAACCTATCTTTTGGCTACCCGTACAACTCTTTTGCCGTACGGGCATCTATAGTCGTCTTATGCCCACGCGCCTGTCCGTATTTGGCCTGAAGATCCAGGAATCTCCCACGGAGCGCAAGAGAATCCTGGCTGGTACGGCGTTTCTGGTGCTCTTGCTCGTTCTGCTGGAATGGCGATTCCATCTGGATGTTTCGCTCGGTATTTTCTACGCTATTCCCGTCGCCCTCGCCGGACTGGTGTTGAACCGCACGCAGGTGGTCCTTCTGTCTCTTTTCTGTGCGTTTGTCCGGGGCCAATTCATCTCCATGGACCTTTCCCAACTGGAGATCGCCCTCCGCTTCGTCATGGCCACCATCGCCTACGCCGGAGCCGGCCTCCTTCTGGTCGAAATCAGCAACAACCGCCGACGCCTCGTGGAGCACTACGCGCGTCTGGACCTGGAACAACGCCTGCGCCGCAAGGCGGAGGAACAACTTCGCATCCTCGTGGAAAGCAGCCCCGCCGCTATTCTGACGCTGGATGCCAACGCCAATGTGGCCGCCGCCAACCGCGCCGCCCATGAGATGTTTGGCTTTGACCCAGGTTCGCTCACCGGCGAGTCCATCACCCCCTATTTCCCCGTATTCCAGCGTGCCCTCGAATTCTCTCCCGGCGGCCGCCCCGTCCGCTCCTCCGTCTCCGGGTGGGCGCGCCGCAAGGAAGGGGCGGGATTTCCCGTCCAAGCCTGGTTCTCCACCTACGGTACCGGCGTCGAACATGCGCTCGCCGCCATCCTTGTTGATATGTCCGAAGAAGTCCGCGACCGCGAAATGGAAAACTTTCGCCACCTGGTGGACCACCACCGCCTGCTGGCCGGGGCCGTCTCGCACGAGATACGCAACCTTTGCTCCGCCGCCTCCGTCGTCTGCACAAATCTCGGCCGCAACGTGGACCTTTCCGCGAGCGCCGATTTTGATGCGCTGCGCAAATTAATCGCTGGCCTCACCCAAATTGCCTCCGTCGAATTGCGCCAGGAAAAAGTGATCGCCCCGCCCACCAGTCCCCGGGAAATTATGGACCAGTTGCAGGTGGTCGTGGAACCGGATTGGACAGAGATCGACGGCCAGATTCTCGTCGATTTCCCCGAAACCACCCCTGCCGTACTGGCCGATCCGCATGGACTCATGCAGATCTTCCTGAATTTGTCGCAGAATAGTTGCCGGATCTTGGAAAATCAGGAGGAACGGATATTGCGGATCAGCGCGATGCCCATGGGAGAGCAGGTGGTTATACGGTTTCAGGATACAGGTCCCGGCGTGCAGGATCCCTCGGTTCTATTTCATCCTTTCCGCCCGGAGGCGGACGGTACCGGTCTGGGACTCTATGTCTCGCGCGCCTTGGCGCGTAGCTTCGGCGGCGATCTGGTTCATGTGCCCACGGCAAAGGGCTGCCGGTTCGATTTGACCCTCCTCGCGGGATCTGGCCGCGGATGATCCGTCTCTTCGTTGTCGATGACCATGCCCTCTTTCGCGAAGGGCTCCTCCGTCTGCTTGCCACGGACCCGGAAGTCGAAATTCTCGGCTCTGCCGGCAGCGTGGAAATGGCGAAAGCCGAAGTGCTGCGCCTATCCATTGACATTCTGATCCTCGATTTCGAACTCCACGGTGAGCCCGTCACTCCGTTCGTCGAATGGCTGCGGAAGTCCGGGTTCAAGGGGCGCATCCTCATCGTTACCGCCGGCCTGCCGGATCGCGAGGCCGTTGACCTCATCCGCCTCGGCGTCAGCGGCATTTTCCACAAGCAGCATCCGCCCGAAGAATTGCGCCGCAGTATCCAGGAAGTGCACGAGGGCAAGGTGCTCATCGAGCAGCACTACCTCCAAAAGCTGGTGCAGATGGCTGACGCCCCCATTACCCGTTTCACCGAACGCGACCGGCAAATCCTCCGTTTCGTTGTCGAAGGACTCGCCAACAAAGAGATCGCCGCCGAACTGGGTATTTCCGAAAGCGCGGTTAAGGCGTCACTCCAGCAGTTGTTCGCGAAAACCAACGTGCGGACCCGGAGTCAGTTGGTCCGTGTGGCGCTGGAGGAGTACCGGGACCTGCTGTGACGAACACCGTAACGAACCCGCCCGGGGACGGAGCGCCTGGCGAATCCACCCAGAGCGGTATCGCGTTCCCCTGCGGGAAGATGGTCCGCAAGTAGTCCGGAAGCGGAGGTACGGCGCCGGGCAGCACGACGTTCAGTTGCAGAACGCCGGTCAGCAGACCCGGCGCCGCGCCAAGATACTCTACGGACAAGATTTGCCCATCCGCGCTTCGCACGCGCGCAGGGGCGGAGGCGGGGCCGGCGACCAGAGGAAAAATCTCGCCGATGGTTCCCAACGGGTTTGTCGCCCCGCCTCCAGACCCGAACAGCACCACGCGTGCCCCTGGCCTTGCGGGATTTTCCGGCGTGTTTACGCTACCGTCTTCGTTCAGCGCCGCCGCCGGACGTTGGGGCGAGCCGTCCGCGCGGAATAGCGTGACAGCCGCTCCCACCCCGCGGAGAAACGGAATCGAATGGCTGGCGCCGTTTCTCTCCACCTGCACGGTTGCCAATTCCCCAACCGCCAGATTATGCGGGAGGATGGTGTTGATTTGGTTATGGGACGCATAGAGAATCGGCGCCGGTTCCCCGTTCACCAGGACGCGAGTACCGCCTAACGTGGTAGGTACGCGGTTATTCACCAATTGAAATGCCGCTCCCTCCTGCGGGCCCAGCCCTGCGCCGAAAATGGAAACCAAGCCTCCGGGAACGACTGTCTCAGTAAGCTGGAAGCTGGGGGAATCGGTTAGACATCCGGCAAATACGCCGGGATCACGATCCTCAATGACCTCAGCGGAGCCTGTTCGTAGCGTCAGCATGGGCCGTCCGCCAGGGCTCATGGTTCCGAAGGAGTCAGACCACGCGACGGGCGGCAAATAGCTCGCGAAGGAAATGGCGCCGGCGGGAGTCAACCGCAGGTAGCCTGCATTGTAAGCGCCGCAGGCGCTCCGAAGGAACGCGTCGTTCGTCGTTCGTATGTCGCCGACCGTCAACAGGCGCACTCCGCCGTCCGCCGCCGCACGCATGTCATTCACGGCAATCGGCTGCTCGGCCAGGATCCGCGTCAGGTTCGCATCCAAATGAAGCAGCCGGTAGCGAACGTTGATGCAACACTGCGCAAAGGATTGAAGCGAAACCCAGGCCGTTCTGTCTGGAGCTAATGTCGCGTTGAGTATCCAATCCGAATCGGCCCCGCCGATATATGTGGCGGCCAGCAATTTGGTTCCCGCCGCGTCCAGCCGGGCCACAATACCGTCTCCGTTGCCGGCCGGCGCTGCTTGTAGGGCGCTTGGGGTGGTCGGGAATCCCGCACCGGCCGAACCCGCATAGAGCAGGCTACCGTCCGGATGGAGAGACGCCGATGCCAGGGAAGTGCCGGGCAGATAGGTGCCATAGAGCATCCGGTCCAGTGCGGGAGTCAGCCGGGCCGCATACCCTTCCCGGCAGCGTTCCTGTGGCAACGGCGTCGTACATTCGCGCAGCAGTGCTCCGCTTGTCGTTGGCATCCCCGTGCTGGCAGCGGCGATGGCGCGGGGGAAGAAATGCATCGATCCGTCCGCGGCGATCGCAGCCTGCACAAAAGTGTCCGCGTTCGGGCTGCCGAGGTAGGTCGCGGCAGTCAATGTGCCAGTGGCGGCATCCAACCGGGCTGCAAACAGGTCGCCAGTCTGGTCGGAGGGGCCGAGGTCCACCGGTTGGGGAGCCGGGCCCGCATAGGTGGTCTGCAGGGCGCCGGCGCTCGTGGGAAAGTTGGCGGAATTGGTACCTCCGGCGGCGAAGAGGTTCCCGTCCGGCCCCAGGCCCAGGAAATTCAGTTCCTCTCCCAGGGAGCCAGACAGGTAGGTCACGTAGCGCAACTCTCCCGATTTGGAAAACTTGTAAATGGCGGCATCCAGGCAAGGGCTCGCGGCCACTAGTTGCAGACGGCAGGGTACCGTGCTGGGGCCAAGGGCATCGGATACCGACATCCCACGGTATGTGTTCCCTTCTCCATCCACGGCGCTCGGTCCTCCCGTGACCGGCCCACCCGACGTAGATAGAAAAGAGAGGCGAATCGTCAGGGGAGTGGAAGCGTCCTGCCCGCTGACCTGAAATCCAAAACGTTTCCCCTCTGTCACGAACTGTACCATCCGGGGTTGTGTCCCTTGTTCGGCGGAGGGGGCCGGGTAGACAAACGGCGTTCCTATCCGGCTGCCGGTCAAGTAAATGGCCAGCGAGCCGTCACTCGCCTGTCGCAGCAGTTCTGCGGCCGGAATGTCGAATTGGATGCGGGCCGGGTCTGCGCCAGGACGAACCAGGAATTGGATCGTGGGTGTACTATCCTCCGATACCGAAAAATGGGCGTCAATTCCGGGATAAACGTCGGAGAGCTGTACCGTCCGGTAGCGCGTCAGCCCCGTTACCCATTTCTGCCGGTCGGCTCCCGCGTAGATATTCGCCGGCCCAGGGAGTGGGTCAAGAAAACGCACGGCCGGGTCCGGATTACTCCCTATTAATGTTTGCCGGATAGCCCGGGGCGTTAGGAGCAGGGATTGCGCCGTGACCGAAATAGCACTGCTCCCCCGGCTATAAAACAGCACGGAGGAGTCGATTTGCCCACGATTTGGCTCCCAACCGGCAGGCGGGAGATAGGGAGATAGCCCCTCCACAGGGACTAGCGCGCCGGCGAACAAGACGCTGGTAGAGAGCAAAGCGGCAAGGAGGCGGTACATGGCGCCTTTTCCGGCGCACTTGTATAGCCAAACAAACGCCTCGCGAAAAGCACCCGTGTAACCCGTGCCGTTAGCCTGGCAATAGCTTGGAGATGTCGTTATAAAGCACGAACGCCACCACCATCATCAGGAACACAAATCCCAGCTTGAAGATATTCTCTTTCAGTTGGAGGCTCAGGTCTCGGCGCATTACCATCTCAATCAGCAGCATCAGGATTGTGCCCCCATCGAGAATCGGGATCGGCAGCAGATTGAAAACAGCCAGATTCAGGGACACTGCCGCCATCAGTCCAATATAGGTGGCCAGCCCTTCCCGGGCAGCCTCGCTGGACAATCGTGCAATGCCGATTGGGCCCTCCAGTGATTTGGGAGACATCCGGCGTTCCACCATGCCGCGCAACAACTGCAGGATGACGCCCGCGCTGCGTTTGTTCTGCTGGACGGACTCCCGTAGCGCCTCACCTAAAGGCAGTTGGACGAAAACCACGCGCGGGGTTAGTTGCACACCCAACCGCCAGTTCTTCGGGTCCTGCTTGCCCAGCTTCGGCTCCACCGTAACCGTGTTCTGTTTGCCGTCGCGGCTATAAGTCAGTTGCACGGGTTTGCCCGCGCCTTCCTTTAACAGGGCGTGAAGTTTGGCGGTGGAGTGTAACGGAATTCCGTCGTAAGCCACAAGCACATCGCCGCTCTTAATGCCGGCTTTTTCCGCGCCCATGCCGGCCGTCAGGTCGCCCACCTGTATTTCGTGGCGGTCATTCCAGCCGGCGGAACCTACCCCGGTGACTTCGCTGATTTCCGGCGTGATGGTCGTGTAAACCTGTTTGCCTTGCCGTTCCAACGTCATCGGCATCTCGCGGTTGGCGGCGCCGACAATCGACATGCCCACATCTTCCCAGGAGGGATTCTGCTTACCGTCGATTGCGGTAATAACGTCCATCTCCTGTACGCCCGCTTTTTCGGCGGGAGAACCCTTCTCCACGAATCCTACCGTCGGGGGGCCTTCGGAACCAACGATTTTCGGGTAGCGGTTCATGTAGAGACCCGCCAGCAGACCCACGGCCAGGATGATGTTCATCGCCGGGCCGGCGAACGCGATGATCATGCGTTGCCACCGCGGCTTTGCCAGAAAACCGCGGGGGTCTTCCATGCCGTCTTCCCCGGCCTGTTCCCCCGTCATTTTTACATATCCGCCAAACGGTACCAGGGAAACGCGGAAATCCGTCTCCCCGCGCCGGAATCCGAACAATCGCGGACCGAACCCGAAGCTAAAGGCCTCCACATGGACGTCAAACCAGCGCGCGGCCCAATAATGACCCAATTCATGGATGAGGATCATGATCCCAATCAGGATCAACATCCACCAGATACTATTGATGACTCCCATGCCTTCTTATTCCGGCCGCAGTCGCATCAGCGGGCAGCGGGAACCCTTTCCTGAACCAGATTTCGGGCCGTTGCGCGGCTTTCCAGGTCGATTGACAATACCTCTTCGACGCTTCGGGGCGTCCGGTTGGGTACTTTTTCTAACGTTTCACGGACCACTTCGGCAATTCCGGGGAACGGAAGCCGCTCGTCGAGAAATGCTTCTACGGCAATCTCATCGGCCGCATTCAAAATACAAGTGGCAGCCCCGCCGGCCTCCTGCGCCTCATAGGCAAGACGCAACAGGGGAAACCGGTCGAAATCGGGGGGCTCGAACTCCCAAATCCGGGAAGTCGTCCAATCCATGCGGGGGACC
>DASTML010000246.1:0-6962 GCA_035714175.1 Bryobacteraceae bacterium
CCGGGGCGGGAGCGGCAACCGGAGCAGGAGCGGCCGGCTTAGGCGGGTCCGCAGCGGGCGGCATGCCCCCCAACTGCTGGGCATTGAACATCCTCGTGAACTCTCCGGGACCGCTGCCGGCCGGGGCTGCGGGAGCGGCGGCGGGCGCAGGAACGGGCTCGGGCGCTTTTGGTGGTTCTGGCGGGGTCAAGCCAAGCGATTCCGCGTGAAATGCCCGGGTAAACTCGCCAGCGCCAGAAGAAGCAGGAGGCGCCGCGGGCGGAGGGGCAGTAGGTTTCGGCGGTTCCGGGGGGGCCAAACCGAGCGACTCCGCATGAAACGCCCGGGTAAACTCGCCAGCGCCGGAAGAAGCAGGAGGAGCCGCCGGCGGAGGGGCCAGGGCCTCCAACTGTTCGGTGGGCGCTTCGGAGAGCGGTACCGGAGCGGCGGGCGGAGGGGCCGCGGGAGGTTGAGAGGCCTGAAACAGCCGGGTAAATTCGCCAGGTTCCTGCTTTTTGCCGGGAGCGGGAGCGGGCGGGGTGGCCGGGGCGCTGGAGGTGGACAAGCCACCCTTCGCGCGTTCCGGGACCTGGAATAAACGCAGAAAATCTTCGTCGGCCCCTTTCTTGGCGGCCTGCTCAGCGGGTGGGAGCGGCGGCTTGGAGGAGGGGTTCGGGGTGATTGCTTTAAAAGGAGGGAGCGTGGCTCCCCGGTCCGGCAGAGGGGCCTGGAAGGACGGAAGAGTGGCGCCTTTGACCGGATCATAGGCCTGAAATGGCGGTAATGTGGCGCCTTTTGTGGGGTCAAATGCCTCAAAAGAGGGTAAAGTGGCGCCTTTTTGCACGTCAGAAAGCGATACTTTTGGCGCTTCGAAGGCCGGAAGAGTAGCACCTTTTGATGGGTCGTATGCCTGGAATGCCGGCAGCGTGGTGCCCTTCTGGAGTTCGCTCAGAGGCGGGGCGTTGAGGGGAGGGACGTCATCGATGCCAGCCAGCCATTCGCGGAAACCGCGACGGTCCGGCAGCAGGTGGGACACGACATAGGGAGTTCCGCCGTGGTCCCCGGTTTCCAGAATGAACTGGCGATGGTGCGGCGCCAGGCGCTCTAACTTGTCAAGGATCAGCGCGTTCTCCGCAGTGCGCCCGTCCAGGAACAGATGCGTCTCTACGGCTTGTCCGGTCGCCTTCTCGCGCGTAACGAGGGTCTTGATCCCGTCGTTTCGCAACTCTGCCAGAATCTCGTATTTGTCGTCGAAGCTCATAGCCTGTCTACCCGATCCGTGCAAGTAGATTATCATGGCGGCCCCGAAAAGCCGCATTCCGAAAACTACTGAAGAGACAGGCGGATTCGCATGGGAAAATCCGTCAGCCCCCCACTAATTTCCTACGGTAGCAAGTTGGGGGCGCTGTGGTAGAGTAAATCGTGCCAAGGAGCGGAAAAGGGCGGGACTTTATTCGCCGAATCCGCGTTAGGGATTAAGCGCATGAAACAGCTCTCGCGCGTTGTGTGGTCGGAGGGGATGTACCTCGGGCCTCATCATTTTCAGGTACAGGGCCGGTACTTCGAGGACTCCATCCGGTTCGCGACCTCGTCTCTATGGTTTGAGCCGTGGGGACTGGCAGGTTGCGAACTCGATTCCGAGGCCTTGATTAACGGAACCATTTCGGTATTGCATGCCCGGGGCATATTTCCGGACGGACTGCCATTTCACATGCCGCAGCACGATCCGCTACCGCCCACGCGCAATATCGCCGATGAGTTTCCCATGACCCGCGACCGCGTCACCGTATTCCTCACCATTCCCGCGCGGCGGGAGAATGGGGTGAATTGCGTGCCGAAGGAAGAGGCCGGGCCTACGCCGGTTCGTTTTCTGGCGGAACAGCAGATGCTGTTCGACGAAACGACGGGGCGCGACGAAAAGGCCGTCCGGCTGGGCCGGAAGAATATCCAGATTGCGCTGGACCTCGACAATCCGGACCCGGCGGCGAGCGTGGCGATTGCGCGCGTGATGCGGGACGGCTCCGGCAATTTCGTCTTTGACCCTTCCTTCGTTCCGCCCTGCGTGCAAGTGGCGGCTAGCGAACGGGTCCTGAGCATTTTGCAGCGGCTTATCGATATTCTGGACGACAAGAGCCGTTCTCTCGGCCGCGGCAAGAGCGGCAGCGCGAGCCTGTGGAGCGAATATTCCACGGCGGAGATCGCCACCTTCTGGATGCTGCACAGCGTGAACTCGGCCCTGGCGCCGCTGCGGCACCATCTGCGCGTCAAGCGGGGACACCCCGAGGAACTCTACAGTGAACTGGCCCGGCTGGCCGGCGCGCTTTGCACCTTTTCCGTTGACCATCATCCCAGCAAAATTCCGCTCTATAAGCACCGGGAGCTGGATAAGACCTTCGAGGAACTCGATTCACTGATCCGCTTTCTGCTGGAAACGATGGTCCCCACGCAGTACATTCAAATTCCGCTGGAAAAATCAGCCGAGTATTTTTTCAATGGCGCGATTACGGATCAGCGTGTGCTTAATCCCTCGAAATGGATTCTGAGCATCCGTTCGCCAGCGATTGAACCCGATGTCATCCGGAAGACGCCGCAACTGGCCAAGCTGTGTTCGACGGCCTTCGTTCCGAAACTGGTTGAGCGGGCCTTGCCGGGGCTCCCGTTGATCCATATGCCCGTGCCCCCGTCGGCTATCCGGTCCCGCGTCGACGCCCAATATTTCACCGTAACCTGCAAAGGTCCCTGCTGGGAAAGCGTCTCCCAAACCCGGCAGATCGGCTTATACATTCCAGGCGACATTCCGGATCCCAAGCCGGAGCTCTACGTCATTCTGGAATCCTGATTTTTTGTCTGCCAATTCGAGGAGAGCATGCAACCCAACGCTGCCAACCCCGCTCCCGCCGCTTTCGGCACTGAGCGGCGCGCCGAAAATCTAGCCTGGTGTTTCCAGGAAGTCTTCACCGTGATCGAACGGATGCGGTCCAACCGGCAGCCGGTCACGGATGCCAACGTCTTCCGCCATCAGGTCCGGGAGGCCATCAAGATGGCCGACCAGGAGGCGCGGAAACGCGGCTATGACGGCGAAGAGATCAAGCTGGCCATCTTCGCGATTATTGCCTTCCTTGACGAATCCATTCTGAACCTGCGGTTACCGGTGTTTGCCGACTGGCCGCGCCAGCCGATGCAGGAAGAGTATTTCGGACACCACGTGGCCGGCGAAATCTTCTTCCAGCACCTGCAAAAACTGTTGACCATGAACGACTCGCAGTCGCTGGCCGATTTGCTGGAAGTATTCCAGCTCTGCCTTCTACTTGGTTTCATGGGCCGTTACAGCCTGGGCAACCGGGGCGATCTGCAACCGATCCTGCACGCCACGGCGGAGAAGATCCACCGCATCCGCCGGACGAGCATCGCGCTCTCTCCGAGCGGAGCCTTGCCGCCAGCCGCCACGGCTGCGCCGGCCGGCAACGATCCTTGGGTAAAACGCGTGCTGATTATGGCCGTTGCCAGCCTCCTTCTCACCGTCATTCTCTACGGCACTTATTACTACCTGCTGTCGAACGGCATCAGCAGTCTTGCCACCCTGGCCCGCGGCCGATAAGGAGCCCTCACCATGTCTCCCGTACTTCTCGTCATCCTCTGCCTTCTCGTCTGGATTGGCATCGCTGTCGGCCTCGCCTTTCTGTTGGGGCTCTCCGGCTCCATGTTCTATATCTTCATCGGCATACTGAGCATCGTCGGCATCATCGGAGCGGGCGTATATCTTTGGATGCGCTCCAAGCAACCGGCCAAACCGGGAGCCAATAGCGGCGATCCGGAGATCGACGCGCTCTGCAAAGACGTGGACTCGAAGTTGGCCGTCGCCAAGACCGTGCAAGGAGCCAAGATCAACAACCTGCCGGTCGTTTTCGTCATGGGCGAAAACGGCAGCGTGAAAACGACGACGCTGTTAAACAGCGGGCTGGAACCGGAACTGGTGACCGGGCAGGTGTATCAGGACACCAATATCATCCCGACGCGGCTGGCCAATGTGTTTCTGGCGCGGCAGACGCTGTTTATGGATACCGCCGGCGGCTTCATGAACGACGGCAACCGCTGGCAGAAGCTGGTGCGGCGCCTGGCTCCCGGCCAGTTGAAAAGCGTAGTGGGCGCCAAAGACCAGGCCCCGCGCGCGGCCGTGGTTACCTTTGACGGCGAAACCTTTTTCCGGCAGGGCGGCACGGAAGCCGCGACTGTGATTGCGCGCAAACTGAACGAGCGGCTGGTGGAAATCTCCGCGCAGCTCGGCATCCGCGTACCGGTCTATGTGATTTTCACCCGCATGGACCGCATGCAGTTCTTCCTGGACTTCGTGCGCAACATCGGAAACGAGGAAGCCTTGCAGGTTTTCGGCGCGACGTTGCCGATCCGGCCCGCCGATGGGGGCGGCATCTATTCCGAAGACGAAACGCGCCGCCTGACCGAACACTACAACCTGCTGACGCATTCGCTGTGCGACAAACGGCTGCTGTATTTGCCGCGCGAAAACGACCCCACCAAACTGCCGGGCGCCTATGAGTTCGCCCGCGAGTTCGCGAAGCTGCGACGGCCGCTGGTGCAGTTCCTGGTAGACCTCGGCAAACCGAGCCAGTTGCGAACGTCGCCGTTCCTGCGCGGCTTCTACTTCTCCGGCGTCCGCCCGATCGTCATCGACGATTCGGCCGGTTTGCAAGCGGCCCGCCAGCAGCACCAGGCCGCCGTAGAAGGCCAGAGCGCCGGCGCGACCAAGATCTTCAAACTGGGACCTGGCGGCACCATGGGCCAGAGCGGTCCCAGCCTGACGCCGCAAGTGGGCGCCACCCGCAAAGTACCGCAGTGGACGTTCCTCGGCCGCCTGTTTAATGACATTGTTCTGGCCGATCAGGAAGCGCAGACGGCTTCGGCATCGAGCACGAAGACCTCCATGGTCCAGCGCATCCTGCTGGGTACGGCAGCGGTCCTGGCCTTGCTCGCGCTGGCCGGATTTACGGTGAGTTACTTCGGCAACCGGACGCTGGAGAACGACGCCCTGGAGGCAGCACGCGGCATTCAAAGCGTAAATGCAACCGACCCGAATGCCCTGCCCGACCGGGCCTCTCTCGAAAAGCTGGAAACACTGCGGCAGACTCTGGAGACGCTTGATCGCTATAAAGTGGACGGCGCACCGTACAAGCTGCGCATGGGCCTCTATTCGGGCAATGACATGTACCCGCACGTGAAAGAGATCTGGTGCCAGAAGTTCAACCAGACGCTGCTGGGTCCCACGCACGGCGGACTGCAGCGCATGCTGAAAGGGCTGCCATCCTCGCCGCAGCCGACCGACGACTACGGCACCTATTTCGGCGCGCTGCGCACCTATCTGACGATCACCGTCTATACGGATAAATCGACCAAGGACATGACCGCCGCGGCCCTGTTCAACACCTGGTCCGCCGGGCGGGACGTGGGCGACCGGGCGCAATTGGCCCGCGCGCAATTCGACTTCTATTCCGAATACTTGCGCAATTCCGGCGGTTGCCCCCTGCCGTTTGACGCGGAAGCCGGCACGCGCGGCCGCCGGTTCCTGGCACAGTTCTCCGGCGTGGACAGCATCTATCAGTCGATGCTCGCCGCAGCAAATAAGGCCAACAAACCCGTCAACTACAACCGGGACATCAAAGGTTCGGAAACGATCATCGTGAACAACAAAGACGTACCGGGCGCCTTCACGAAAGAAGGCTTCGGCACGATGACGGGGTACATCAAAAACCCGGATCCGTTCTTCGGCGGCGACAAGTGGGTGCTGTGCGGCGACTCTGCCAACACGAAAGATACAGCGCGCACCAGTTGCGACACGGGGGCAAGCACGATCGACCGCGCCAGCCTGACCAAGAGCCTGAACGACCACTACGCGGCCGATTACATCCGCTCCTGGCGCGGCTATATGCGGAATTCCACGTTCGTGAAGTATAAAGATCTGGACGACGCGACGGCCAAACTGGACCAGATCGTCTCCAACGATACGCCGCTGATGGCGCTCTTCTGGTTGGCGACGCGCAACGTAGCCGTCGATAACGAGAAGATCCGGAATGCCTTCCAGCCGATCATGGAAGTAGTGCCGCCGCCGGCGACGGTGCAGAAGTACATTTACGCGGAGAAGAACGGCACCTACATTGACTCGCTGGCGAAGCTCCAAAAGGCGCTGGCTGATGCCGTGCCGG
Source organism: Bryobacteraceae bacterium (assembly GCA_035714175.1). Classification (GTDB taxonomy): domain Bacteria; phylum Acidobacteriota; class Terriglobia; order Bryobacterales; family Bryobacteraceae. Next base: position 6,195 of record DASTML010000246.1, read on the forward strand.
CCCTCAAGACCGATCCCAATGCGGCCAACAAGCCGATCGACGCGGCCAGCGATTCGCGGATGCAAGTTCGCGCGGTGGCGCGCAGCTTCAACCCGGATCCCGAAGGCCAAGTGGACCAACTGTCGTTCAAGATCCTGGAAGATCCGATTGTTCAGGTGGACCGATTCCTGAAAGGCATGGGCAAAGACGAGTTGAACGCCAAGGGCGCCGGATTGTGCAACCAGAAATTCGCCGGCCTGCGCGGCAAGTTCCCCTTCAACCCAGGCGCCAAGGTGGACGCGACATTGGATGACGTTGTGAAAGTGTTCCACCCGACCGAAGGCGCCGTGTGGCAGTTCCTGGACAACGACCTGAAAAAGTATATGAAGAAAGAAGGCGGACACTGGAACGCGGTGGCCGCGGACAACATTCAGATCAATCCGGCCTTTGTGGGCTTCGTCAACCAGGCGCAGAAGTTCTCTGACATGGTCTTCCCCGGCGGCGCTTCGCAGCCGAAGATGACCTACACCCTGACGCCGATCAAATCCGATGTCGTAACGGGCAGCACGTTGACCATCGACGGGCAGACGCAGCAGTTCGGCGCCTCCGGCGGCGGTAAACCGTTTACCTGGCCCGGCGTGGGACAACAGCAGGGTGTCCGCGGCAGCGTGAAGCTGGTGGGCGGCACAGCATTCGAAGTGGAAAGCCAGTCCGGCCTGTGGGGCATCTACCGCTTCATCTACGCCGCCGACAAAGTGCAGCCGTCCGGAAACGGGATCAGCAGCGAAT
>DASTML010000247.1:0-3172 GCA_035714175.1 Bryobacteraceae bacterium
GAAGAAGCTGGCTGAAAATGCTGGATACTTGAGACAGGGCTGGGGTCCTCGTCGGGGCGGAGTCGATTCTTGCAGGAACCTTCTCCTATCCCTATCAGGGCCTCACCCGTCAGGCCGCTACCCTAATTTGGACACGAGTGATTCTAAGTAAGTTACTGTGATGGACTCTTCTTCCCCCACGCCCTCCCCAGTTACACCGGAAATGGCCGCCCTGATGGCGCGGCTGGAGGAAGCGGAACGGCGGGCGCGGCTGACGGAAAATGAGCTTCTGCTGTCGAAGATGCGGATTGTGCAGCTGGAAGAACGGCTGCGGTTGTTACGCATTGCAAAGTACGGTCCGCGCGGAGAGAATCTGAGCGCGGCGCAGTTGGCGTTGTTTGAGCAGGAGATCAGCGCGACCTTGGACGAAGTGACGGCCGAGGCGGCACGGGGCGCGGTGCCAGAGACGCCGGCGACGCAGCAGCGCAAGAATCGCAAGCAGCATCCCGGGCGACAAACATTGCCAGCCGATCTGCCCCGAGTGGTGAACGTTGTTGCCTGCGCACCCGCGCAGTGTACCTGCGGAAAGTGTGGCGCTTAGACGGCCGTGATTGGCTACGAGGAGAGTGAACGGCTCGACGTGGAGCCGGCAAAGTTTTTCGCTACGGTGACGCGCCGCGAGAAGCGTGCCTGCCGGAACTGCAAGCAGGGCGGGGTGGCGACGGCGCCGGTGGAAGCAGCAATCGTCGAGAAGGGTTTGGCCAGCAATCGGGTCATGATCAATACAGTGGTTTCGAAGTACTGCGATCACCTGCCGCTGTATCGGCAATGTGCGATGCTGGCTCGCGACGCGGGGGTTGAGATCAGCCGGGTGACGATGGACGGCTGGGTGATGCGGGTGGGATATCTGCTGAGCGCGATTGTCATGGCGATGCGGAAAGAAGTGCTTCGAGATGGCTACATACAAGCCGATGAAACGACGGTGATGGTGCAGCGACCCGAAGTGAAAAATGGCCGGAATCATCAGGCGTTTTTGTGGCAGTTTGGCAATCCCGGCGGTAGCGTTGTGTTTGCGTTTCACTTGGGACGCGGCGGCGAGGCGGCTGATTTCGTGCTTGCCGGGTATAAAGGCATTTTGCAGACCGATGGCTATGCTGGCTATAACTCGGCGTCGAAGGATGCGGCCGTGCACGCCGGTTGTTGGTCGCATGTTCGTAGATACTTTATTGACGCCGTGAAGGTGAACCAATTGGACACGGTCGCGGCGGACTTCGTGCGGCGGATGGACGCGCTGTTTGCTGTGGATCGCGAGGCCGCTGAGGCGAAGCTGGCCTTGGAGGATCGCTACGCGTTGCGGCGGGAGAAGTCGGCGCCGATCGTGGCGGCGATTCATGAGCGGCTGTTGGCGGTGAATGATACGGTGTTGCCGAAGAGTAAGCTGGGCGAGGCCGTTGGTTATGCCTTGGGGCAGTGGCCGCGGATGATTGTTTTTCTGGATCATGCTCGGATTGAACTGTCCAATAACCTGGCGGAGAATTCGATGCGGCCGGTAGCTGTCGGAAGAAAAAACTGGGTGCATATAGGAAGTGTGGATGCCGGGCCTCGCGTGGCGGCCATTCTTTCGGTGGTGGAAACGTGCCGGCGGCTGGGGGGGCCGGTGCGGGAGTACCTCGCGGACGTGCTGCCGGGGTTGGCGGATCGCAAGGCTGCTGAGGTGGCGGGGCTTACGCCCATGGCTTGGAAGCTCCATCGCCAAGGCTAACTTGGTGCGGTGATTCCTTCAAGGCTGGGGATGGCCGAACGGTTACCTTCTATGAAACATCTCATTTTGCTCTTTCTCCCACTTACGCTGTGGGCCCAGGACTCGGCCACGCTCACCATCACCACAGATGCCCCAGCCCGCCTGGAAATCGACGGCGCGCCTGCCGGCCCTGTACAACCTGGAACTCCGCTGCAGCTCAAAACCTCCCCCGGAGAACACCTGATCCTCGCCACTCCCGAATCCGGCGGCCCCTCCTGGCGTAAAGCCGTGGCCGTTTCGTCGGCCTTGCCTAACACGCTGGCCCTCCCGCTCCTCACCCACCTGCGTCGCGTAGAGATTCAAAAGATAGGCTTCTGGAAGGATGAGCGGACGGCCCTCATCTGGGCCGCAGTGGATAGCGGGTCCGGAGTCACCGTCAGCCAGGCGCACGCCTATTGCCGCCAACTGGCCGCCGGCGGCTTCCACGATTGGCGTCTGCCGCGGATCGATGAGTTACAAACGTTGTTCGCCGGCTCTACCGCCACCAGCGACGAACGCGGCTTTCGGCTCATCGCACCCTTGAAACTCTCCGGCTGGTCCTGGAGCGCGGACGAGGGAAGGGAACCCGCCGAAAACTGGACCCTCGATCTGGGTGACGGCGCGCGTGCCTCCGTAGCCGCCGGCGACGCCGGTCTCAACCGCGCCCTCTGCGTACGTCGTTAATCCCCATTCTGTCTGGCGGGCGGCGGTCACCGCCGGTGAAAATGCCGAGCCACCCGGTCTCCCATCCATTGCAGCCCCTGGACCAACACAACCAGGATCACCACGGTCGCCGCCATCACATCCGGCCGAAAACGCCGGTACCCATGCCGGATGGCCAGGTCACCGAGCCCTCCCCCGCCAATCGCCCCGATTGAGGAACGTGTCTATCGCTTTCGCTGTGTGGAAGGCTGATCGGCCATCCTCCCTTGGGCCGGTTTGCCCCTGGCGCGTCTGCTCGCAAAGGCCCGTCCGAAATCCGCTGGACAGTTCATTTCTTTTGAAACTCACTACGATGCCGCCCAGATGCCTCTCGCCGGTACCGGTCGCCTGGATTTTCCATACCTGGAAGGCTTGCGTATCGATGTGGCGCTGCACCCTCTTGCCATCCTCGCCGCCGGCATGTACGGGGACCGCCTGCCTCCGCAGAGCGACGCTCCCGTGCGCCTCGTGGTGCCTTGGAAATATGGGTTTAAAGTGCCAAATCCCTCGTTCGCATCCGTGTCACCGACACCCAGCCGGAAACGTCATGGAATCGCAACAAGCCCCACGAATATGGCTTCTACTTCAATGTAAATCCCAATGTTCCGCATCCTCGCTGGAGCCAGGCTACCGAGCGGCGCCTGGGCGAAATCGCCAAGCACCCTACTCTTCTCTTCAACGGCTACGAGAAAGAAGTCGCCTCCCTCTATC
>DASTML010000248.1:0-24077 GCA_035714175.1 Bryobacteraceae bacterium
TGCCCTTTTCGAACCGCTTTCCTTGCGACGGAAACCGCAGCGGCTGTACTTGTGACCTTCGCTCCTCTACCGAGTTCTCCCTAGATTAGCGAACCGTGGCGCAAAACGTCAACAATTTGGCGTTAGTTGCTCATCGGCACGGTCCGAAGAGAGGCCAAAACCGCTTCCCAGGCCGTGTCCAAACGAGCCTGTTCACTGGCCGGGACCCGGCCAATCAGATTGATCTTCGGATGCGCCGGATTGCGGCCCTGCCCAGGGTAGTGCCAGGTGTAGCGGAGTTGCGGCGCTTCATTGGGCAGGGCGATGGCCACACGCATTTCCTTGCCCACTAAACCCGCAAGGGCCCTCTCCCGTTCCATGCGAACGTCAAGGGCGGCGCCGCTTGCCTTCGCGAACTGTTTCTCCTCTTCCAGGTCCATGAATGTCCGCATGTCCGGTTCGGTGACAGTCTGGCTGCCAAATTCGATTTTTCCCGGTTTACCGCCGAGCCACTCTAATGTCATGCGTGCCGATTCGCTCAAGGAGCCTTCCATGCGGATCGATCCGGCTCCGACGCAAAAACCAGAATCTGTGCCTTCCGAGTAGACAGATAGCAGCTTGCGGATGAGTTTTTCGCCCAATTCCTCTTTGCCCGCCGTGACATTGGTAGTGAGCCAAAGAACGTGGCTGCCTACCGCGCGGCTCGCTTCGAGAGTCAGCGAAGACGGGACAGCCGGATTGGCGCGCACCCAGATGCCCCGGGCTCCTCCGTCGAAGCTCAGCTTGGACTGGACGGCCGCACCCAGCGATTCAACGCGGCGGGCCCACTGTACATCAGCCGAATCCTCTTTTGCCGGGACTGTCTTCACTTCCACGCCGTAGATACTCTGCGAACGGCTGGTCACGAGCATCCCGTCCGGCACGGATAACCGGAACCTTCCCGTACATTCAACGCTCATATTGCCCCTCCCCGATTCATTTTGCGGCTCCGGCTTTCCACAAGCCGACAGCGCGAGGCTGGCCGCCAGGGCGCTCCATGCAAAGGTCCGGCGTGTTTTCATTTCGCATCACTCGCTCACCGGCGGCCCGCCGGGTGGTTGGTCTTCGGAAGGCGCGGTTCCTCGCCGCACGTGGAAATGGTGTTTGCAGAGGGCCTTGATGGCCTCTATGCTCCAGGCTTGCACGACGGCGTCTTCATAGGCGGGTTGATGCTCTACGTTGGTTCGTTTGTCTCCCGGTTTCGGGCGGCCGGGCGCTTCGACGGCGATGCCTGAAGAAAGAACGACCGTGGCGTCGCCTTCGCCGGCCGGGTCCTGCAGGACCGCCTGCATGTCCTTGCCCATCGCATTCGTGAAGAAGCCGCGAAAGCAGCCGCGCGGATAGGGATCGCTGCGCACCCAATTGGATTCCACTTGCAGTTCGATGATGTCAGCGGTCTTGTGCCCATTGCCCGTGATGCAGAGTGTCTGTGGATGTTGCCGCGGTCCGGCGGGCGGGCTGAGAGCGTCATGCAGCGATTCGGCGGTCCGCAAAACGTCAAGGTATGTTTTCCATGGGTCGTATTTCGCGGCGTTCACGTCGTCCCACTCGTTGCCGCCCTGCGGCGCGTTCCGCGCTGGATTCAGCAGGTCGGGGTCCACAAGTCCCCAATAACGATTCGTGCTGGGCTTCTCGCCCTTCTTCGGGCGCACCTCCGCCTTCACACGGTAGATTTCCTCATACGGGTCGGCATTCGGCAGCGCGAATAGATCTTTGCCGTCTTCGGTTACTTTCAGCCACTGCGGTTTGCCATCGTTCGCCTTGTGGAGTTTGTTGGGCAGCAGTTCGAGACCGCCCGGGATGTTGCCAAGAATCGCGGTCACCTTCTCCCCGGTATTGCCGAGCGCGGATTGCACAAGCCCCAGTTTGTCAAATCCCTCGAAGCCCGCCTTCATGCGCCAGTAGGCCGCGGGCGCGCCATTCACCGGCTGTACGCCGTGGACAATTCCGATAATTTTCCCGCGCCCATTCAACACCTCGCTTGCGGTCCGGCAGACCAAGCCGCCCATGGAGTGAGAAATCAGAATTACCTTCTCACAGAAACCGGTGACGGCGCGCCCCTCTTCAATAATCGCGTCGATGCGTTGGAGCAGCGCCGCGGCGGCATCGCGAACGTCAGCGGTCCAGTTGTAGCCGCAGGCGTAAACGGGAAATTCGAAGATTTTTTTGAATTCGCCCCAATCCTGCGTCCGGAGAGGCGTGAGGAACTTGTGATAGTCCGTCATGATGCCCCGGAAACCGTTGCCCGGGGGCGTATCTTCGTCCGGCTCCAGGTAGTCCGGCCTGAAGTCTTCGTCCGGTTCGCCCACGATCAAGCGCCGGCGCCATTCGGCGTCCATACCGATCAGGTTGTCCCAGGTCCAACCGAGTTCGCTTGGGTTCCAGCGCAGGTTCGGTAGTCCGTTGGCCTCCCCCTTGCCGTCGGTTCCGGGGCGGCGTAGGTGGGTACCCATGATACCCGGCACGAAGATTAGGGGTATGGCTTCCCGGCGAACTTCAATTTCGTGGGCAACGTTGGTCTCCAAACCCGTAAACGGCTGATCGACTTTGTGCCAATCCACAACGTGTTTCTTCGCCATTCGGTCACCGTGCGAAGATCGCGCTCAGATACGGATCCGCCGCAATTGTACGCACTCCCAATCGTTCTCTGGCCGCGGATAGGACAGCCTCCGCCTGCTCGGCGGCTCCGGGTTGTTTTCCGCGAAACAGCGTGGCCGCAAAGGCGCCAAGCGCTATGGACCGCAGCACATCGCTACCGGGAGCAACAGCCACAGCCTGCCGCACCTCTTCGACCGCCTTCGGATCAGAGGAACCGGTGAGCAAAAGAAAGACGACCACGGAGGCCATGTGGCCTTTCGCACGGGCCAACCGGTCCGCCACAACGCTTTGATCCTCTCGCGGCTGCGAGACCCATTGCCGAAACGCGGCGGCGGCGATAAGCCGATTCCGGTGCCCCGTCAGATTGGCCAGCTTCGCTTCGCGGCCAGGGTCCGGCAAAGCGCTGTCCAGAACGCCGGCATACTCGCGCGCCAATTTCATGGCCGCGGGCATGTCGGACCCCCAGTCGGGAAACAACAGGCGCGGCGAGCCAAACGAACCAAGACCCTGTGCTGCGTCCGGATGAAACAGCACCACGCCGCCGCGTACGAAGGGCGAGTAGAAGTCCTCCGGCGAGGGAGTACGTATTTCTTCCTGCAGGGTTTCGGTCCAGCTATAGGGAGCGCCGGCGGCTTCAGTTCCCTCGCCGGCCAGGCGGCTCCACGCGCCGATCTTCATAATCACTGCCGGAGCGTTTGCCGGACCTACCAGCTTGCCATTACGCAACGCGGCCCCGGGCACCGTCGCATTACCGCTTTGCGATGCCGGATCCACGCGGGCCAACATCCACTCCGGCTGACCGCCAGCACGCAGATAGTCCTGAAAGCGCAACGTGGCCGTATCGTGGACGGCACGGGCATCGTGCATGGCGGCCTGTTCGGCGGTACGCGGCACGGGAGGTACATCCTGTTGAAACATACGCGTCGTCTTTCTGCTCTCAGTCTCGCATCACTTGACGAACCGGGTGGTGGCCGCGCCAAGGGGACCTTGGGTGGAATTGGCCGGATCGTTGGATTGGGTGTTGGCCAGCGGAGTCAACACAGGGTCGGTGGCAGGCGCGCGGTCGGCGGCATCGGTCGCCGCTTTCTTGACGCCGGGAGTGAAGGAATCAGCCGTGACGTTCCAGGCACGTTCCCGCAGAACAAAATGCTCCTGGGTGGCGATGTTGAAGATCACGGTCCAGGTGAGGAAGCTGGGACGGAGTTGGACGCTCGAGGCCGCGTAAGTCACGTTCCCAACGGTATTACCCGCGCCGTCCTGGGCGGGAAGGGTCAAGGGCGATGGCGCGGCCGTGGATGGCGTATCGAAGGAGGTTGCGGTTCCGCCTCCTGTGCAGCCATTGGGCGGTTTCAGCGAATTGGCATCCAACGTATCGGTCTTTCCCGGTTGATCGTACAGAGGAACAACGGTACCAGCGCTGTCGTTGCCGGTGGCGGGCCGGTTGATTTGCAACCGGATCACGGAAGGGACATCCACCGTTGTACCGGCTGCGACCCCAGGATTCCAGGCGATAGCCGGGTTGTTCCACTGCCGCTCCCTAGTAACCCCAGGCAGGGCGTTCTGCATGATGCCGACGCGAAGATCCCGTACCTGCGGAGTAGAACAATCGACGCCGGACGGGCGGATCCGGGCTTTGGCGGAGAAGTTGGCGGCATTGCCGCCGGTGGCGGTGAAACGGCCGCCCGTGACCGAATAAGAGCCTGGCGTCGCGATGTCGATAGCGGCCTCATCGAACCAGAAGACTGTCACGTCCTTCGAGCCAATGAGCGCACCGGTGGCCGTCTGGCAGTGCGCTTCGATCTTCGCATCCCCGATAGCGGCACTCACCGTTTCTCCGGAAATCTCGAATTCCACCCAGGCTCCGCTATCAGGAATCTGCAATGTCAAGGTTGTATCCCCGGCCTCGGGAAAGCGAAGGCGCCCGTCCGGATTGGTGAGAACGACAGTCGACCTAGGTCCGCCCAGCGCCTTGATCCGGCATTTCACTTTCGGACGATGCGGCGGATGATCGGACTGCTTCATCACCAGATCGTCCTTGGCATCCGGCGTGTTGTTGATTTCGATTTCAACGTTGGGACAAGGCGGCGTTTGCGGACCGGGCCCTGGCCCGGGACCTGGCCCGGGACCGGCCGCCTGCGGCCACGGTTCGGCCGGCCCGAGCGAAGAAGTCAGCGTATCGAAGAACGTCTTGAACGTATAGGTACATGTGCCGGCGGGCACGCTGGTGAACTTAGAGATGCCGTTGCTGTCCAGCGAGCCCGCCATCGTGCGATTCGTTAATTGGGCGGAAAAATTCTCCGAGCCATAGGGACCATGGTCGGCCTTCTCCCACCAAGCCTTGCGTTCCTGTTCCGGCTGTTCGACCAGCGAAACCTGGATCCATTCCATGATCACGGGCGGAGGCACACCCTCACAGGGAGACAATGTGACCAAACGGTGATAGAAGCGGCAAGCAACCGTATCCTGCGTGTCGCCAAACTTCCGCCGCACGGACTGCGGAGACCGCCGTTTCTCTCCATCGGACCACATGCGCTGCCGGCAGCCGTCCACGCCTTCGCTGATGCGCGGGCAGGGCCAACGGTCCAACGCCACGGTGGTTCCGGGCCGGAAGAGAAGAACAAGAACCCGCCGATTGACCGAGTTTTCCTCGTCTCGTTTTTCCTTATTCCCGGCCTTGGCGAACCCGGCGGCCTCCGCTTCCGAGAACACCATGACCGGATTGAATTCGCTGCAACCCTGGATGTCGGCTTTGCCGCCGGGATCGGCCCCCTGCCCAAGGAAATCACCTTTCTGCAGTTTGTCCTGACATAGAAAATCCATGTAGGCGAGAAACAGCTTCTCCCGGGTGATTGGACCCGCAACGCCGTCAACCGCCAATCCATTTTTCTTCTGAAAATCCTTGACCCCGCCCTGTGTCTTTGGGCCGTTGACGCCATCGACGGGTCCGGCATCCGATCCCACGGCGTTCAACATCTCCTGCACGGAAGCAATGCCCCATCCCTCCTGCGCGCCGCCGGAGGAATACAACTTCTCCCAGCGGTCCGTATCGCGGGTCAGGACTGCATAGATCGATTCCGCCCGGTGTCCACTGAGGGTTTTGTTGAAAGCGTCGTCGCCAACCGGGTCCGCATGTCCAAATACGGAGAGCGGTGACTTCGGATGCTTTTTGAGCAGGGCCGAGAGGTCGCTAAACTCCTTTTTGACGGCCGGCAATACGAACGAGGAGCCAAACGCGAAACGGACATCGTCCAGCTTCCAGCAGGCGATCGGAATGAGTTCCATCCGGATCGTGTTCTTTCCCTTACCCTGCGTTGAGGGAGACACGTAGACGGGGAACTGTTTCGTATCCGGGTGAGTGGCCGATACGCCGCCGGGGGCGTCGATTTCACTTTCCGATGGCATGTAAGCTCCTACGCGTAAACCATCCCGGATCGCCGTCAGACGCGGCGCGGCACCCCCAATCGTTCCAGCTTTTCATGCAAGGAGCGCTTCTGGTCCACAGTCAGGTTGGCGCGCGGCGCGCGGCAGTAGCCGCAGGGAACTCCTTGCCAGCCCATCATTTCCTTCGTAGCCGCATGGGCCGGATACTGCAATCCCAATTCAATGACCGCATTTACTCGCGCCTGTAGCGCCCGCGCTTCCTCCCACTTCCCTTCCCGTGACAGGCGGTGAATGCCCACAAACCACTCCGGCACCACGTTGTAGAAAGTGCCGATGCCCCCGTCGGCGCCCATGGAAAGTCCGGCGACAAAAATCTCATCGAATCCATTGAAAATCGTGGCGCCGGCACGTTTCAGCTTCCACATGGTGAATAGATCCGTGCTTGTGAACTTCAGACCAGCCACGCCGGGGATCTCATAGAGACGCATCAAGTCGTCAAATCCAGCGGGACGCGCCGAAAACGCGGGAAAGAAGTAGATGTAGAGCGGCAGAGCGGTGGCAGACGCGATGGCCGAGTAGTAGCCATGCACTTCCTCAATGGAATAGGAGCCGCCCGGCGGCAGCGAACTGACGGAATGCGCGCCGCATTGCTCGGCGTGCCTCGCAAGCGCAACCGCATCGGCAGTGGAGGCCGCTCCAATATGGGCCATCACAGTCTTTCCCGCCGGGGTTGCTCGCACAGCCGTTTCTACGACACGCTTACGCTGTTCCAGCGCCTGTTGCAGCCCCTCGCCGGTCTGACCGCAGACATAGATTCCGTCTACGTCCGCGGCATATACCGCGGCGCACAACCGCTCCATCATTTCCGGAACGAAATCCCCATCGGCATCCATCGGCGTCAAGATGGCCGGCAGGACACCGCCCGAAACAGAAGTAGACATATCGTGAAAGGATATCAGGATGCATCATCGCGCCACCCGTACGAATCGGCCACTGCTCCGAGACGCGGCTGTTCGGCCATGAATCGATCCTGGCTGCTTGTCGTATTGCTCGGCGTAGTCGCGCTACTGAACTATCTCGACCGGCAGGTCATCTTTTCGCTCCTTCCGCTGCTCCGTACAGATCTGGAGCTTACCGATTCGCAGATCGGGCTGCTAGGAGCCACCTTCCTTTGGGTCTATTCGTTCTGCAGCCTATTCGCGGGCTGGGTGTCACAACGGTTTGGGCACAGGCGCACCATCTTCTTTAGTCTCTGTGCGTGGTCCGTGGTGACGGCCCTGACCGGACTGAGCAGCGGCTTCCTTTCCCTTTCGTTGACGCGCGCCGCCATGGGCATTACAGAGGCCTTCTATATTCCAGCGGGCCTGGCGCTCGTGACCGCGGCCCATTCCGCGCACCACCGGTCCCTGGCGGTCTCCCTCCACCAAAGCGGCATCTATTTCGGCATCCTGCTAGGCGGAGGTCCCGGAGCGGCCGCGGGGCTTGCCCTAGGATGGAGGCCGGTATTTCTGATTCTCGGCGCTATCGGCATTTGCTACGCGTTTGTCCTGCGCCAGTTTCTTCCCCAGCAACAAACAGGAGAAACCAGGCCGGCGCCGGACTATGTGCGCGCCACGCGTTCCATTTGCCGGGCCGAAGGCTTCTGGCCCATCTTCCTGATCTTCGCCGCCGTCTCCTTTGCGAATTGGATGGTGGCAACCTGGATGCCGCTCTACCTCTATGACCGTTTCCAATTCAACCTTCAAAATGCAGGTCTTTCGGCCACGCTGTTCACCCAGGTGTCCGGGCTGGGCGGCATGATGGCCGGGGGATGGATGGCGGACCGACTCTCCCGCACGCGCCCGCGCGGCCGGATTGCCGCGCAGACGCTCGGACTGCTGATTGGCGCGGTGTTCCTGATCCTCACGGGAAGCGCCTCCACGGCGCCCCTGCTGCTTGGCTCCCTCTTTCTTTACAGCTTTGGCCGAGGCATCTACGACTGCAATGTAATGCCTGTGCTCTGCGATGTGGTGGAGGAAGACGAACGGTCCACCGCCTATAGTCTGTTGAATTTCGCCGGGACGTTTGTCGGCGGCGTGGCCGCGTATGGGGCGGGCGCGTTACGGTCCGTGATCGGGCTGGACGGAGCGTTGCTGGGCGCCGGAGTCATCATTCTCGCCAGCGCGGTCCTATTGTTCCGTATTCCTACCCCAGAAATAGCCGTTCCACAGTCCAGTAGAGCCCCACGGCCATGATCGCCATCGAACCATAACGCACTACCCGTTCTCTTTGGCCCATGCGCGCCAGTAAAGGCACAACCAACAGTACGATTCCGAGTTGTCCCAGTTCCACGCCCAGGTTGAACCCCGCCAACGCCCAGCCCAACACGGCCTCCGGCAGCCCCACTTCGCCTAATGCTCCGGCAAAGCCAAAGCCGTGCACAAGGCCGAAGCCGGCCGCATACATCGCACGCACGCCGGTTCCCCGCTCTCCCTTGGCCAGCAGATTCTCCCCCGCCGCCGCCACAATGGACAACGCAATCACGCCCTCCACAAGCCACGGCAACGGCCGCACGTACCCAAGAACCGCCAGAGCCAGCGTAACCGAATGCGCCACCGTGAAACCGGTGACCACCCACAACAAGGAACGCCAGCGCCCGCCCGGCAGCAGCAGCGCGAGCAGGAATGCGATGTGATCGGGGCCGAAAAGAATATGTTCCACGCCAATAGGAACGAAGCGGCGCAGGGCAGCGGAACCGGTTTCCCCGATCGATACGGGTTGCGATGTGGCCGAGAGGATCGCTTCCCCCGCGGGCGTCCCATCGCGAAGCAGCGTTACCAACGTCCGGTCCGCGTCATCTTCGGGAAACAGGGGAGCGTCCATCACAATCGAATCCGGCGCGCCGTCCTTCGACGCTTCCCAGGCGACGATGCCCGTCTCGGTCACCGGCTCCACTCGGCCATCCGCCGCGGTGAATAGTTCGCCGTTCAGCCGGAGCCGCAGCCGCTTCGGCAATTCAGTTCCTGGGTCCCGACCCTGCAACTGCATGGCATGTGTCTGCACGCGGACATAGGTCTTCCCGCCGGCAATGCGCAACTGCACGCCCGTTACGCCGAGATCGTGGGCTTGCAGAGCAATCCCCAATAACAAAAGCAATGACTTCATCCAAGTACCATCCAACAAAATAGAGCGCCCACCCCCATCATCGACAGGCCCCAAGCGAGCAGTTGGTGAAACAGCCGCCGGCTATCGTCCCCTGCTGGTATCGAAGCCACGCAAAGCGCCCCGATCGTGGACAACGGCGAAACATCGACCAGATGCCCGGCCACATTCATTGTCTCAGCCAATCCAAATCCCGAAATCAAACCCAATTTAGCGGCCAGTCCTGGAACCAACGGCAGGAAAGCGGGCAAGACGACGCCAGACGTGCTGGAATAGGCCGAAATCAGTCCAACCATCGCCGCAACCGTCGGAATGACGGTACCCGGCGTCGCGACGCGGGCCAATAGATCGGTGAATAGTTCCAAACCGCTTGTCTTTTCCAGCAGGCTAATCAGAACCGTAACGCCGCATACCATCAGAATCGTGCCCCACGGAACGCGCCGGATCGCTTCGTCCTCATCGCTGGCGCGCAACAGACTCAAGACCACAGCTCCCGTGAATGCGGCAAGGCCAATTTGTACCCTGGCAAATATGACTCCGCCCACCAGCGCGGCGATCACAGCAAGCGTCAACCAGTGCGCCCGCTCCAGCGGCGCCTTCTCTACTTCCGCGCCGCCGGCGCTACGCTCCCGCAATAGACGTAGTCCGCCGAAAAGAAAGTATCCGCCGAAAGCTACCAGGGCATGAGCCGCCAGGTTCAACCACCACGTCTGCAACTCTCGCCCCGGGAATCCTATTTTTTCCATGAGTCCGGCGACGATCAAGCCGGTGGGCGCCAGCGGAGAGAGAGAACTGGCATTGGCGCCGTTGCCTACCATGATCGCCATAAGAAACGGAGAAATGCGCATGCGCAGCGCCGTGCCCATCGCAACTGGCGCGAGCAACCCGGTGGTGGCAATGTTTCCCGGGCCGCAGGAACCCAGCACCGCGGCGAGGACAAAAAAGAGAATCGGCACAAGACCAGCCCGCCCCCGGCAGAGGCGGACCGCATTCTGCGCCACGCGCTGCAACGTGCCATTGACGCCCGCCTGCGCGAAGAGCAGCGTGACGCCCGTCAGCGTTAAGAACAGGTCAACCGGAAATCCCGCCGCTACTTGTTTCACCGGAAATCCCGCCACATACACGCCGATGATCCAAGCCAACGCCATCGCCAGCAGGCCGACATTCAGGCGCGTGATGCAGCTTAGCAGCACTGCCACGCCAAGCGCCGTCAGTGTCAGGGCTCCCGCGTTCACGAACGCACCAATTGGTGCAGAAGAACCGCCGGATGAATTGCCTCCACACCGGCCAAGTCACGCACCTGATGCCGGCAAGAGGTGCCGGCGGCCACCAGCACCGCGCCGGGCTGCAGAGCGCGCGCAGCGGGCAGCAGCCTCCGTTCGCCGATCAATCGCGAGACTTCATAGTTCACATAGCCAAACGAACCGGCCATACCGCAGCATCCCGAATCCAGCGCCGTGATTTTCGCACCCGGCACCTTTGCCAGCAGCGCCGTAGCTGGCGCGCCCAGGCCCATCGATTTCTGGTGGCAGTGCCCGTGCCACACAATTTCCTCCGGCCCTTTGCCGAACGTGAGCGGCAAATCCAGCAGATACTCTTCCAAAAGAACAGCCGAACGTCCCACCACGCGAGCGCGCTGTTGTTCGTCGCCTCGCAGCAGGTCCGGGATATCGTCGCGCAAGGCCGATAGGCAACTGGGCTCGCAAACCACCAGCGGTTTCCCGGCCGACGCTGCCGCGTAAAGCCGGGCCGTGTTTTGCCGTGCCAGCTCCTTGGCCTCCGTCAGCAACCCTTGCGAGATGAATGGACGGCCGCAGCAGACATTAGACGCGGCGCTTACCCGGAGACCGGCTTTCTCCAACAGCCCAGCGGCGGCCAGACCAATCTCCGGATCGTAGTGGTTAGTAAAGGTATCAACGAAGAGATAAACCGAGGCATCTTCACGAACGGGTAGGCGGTCTCGCAATGTGGTTCGTGTCCAACGCGGAACGGGCCGGCGGGCGTCAATGCCGGTCAACTTTTCGGTCACCCACTTGACCGGGGCCGCATTGGCAATCGCGCCGGAGAGGGGAGCGAATGCGCTGCCCCACCGCGCCAGGCCAGCCGCATTCCCCAAAACTCTCGCACCCAACGGCGGAGCGCCCAACCGTTCCCAACGCGCCGCCAGATACTCACTCTTGAAGCGTCCCATGTCAACGCCCACCGGGCATTCCGCTTTGCAGGCCCGGCACTCCAGACAAAGGTCCAACACCTCTTTGACGCCGTCTTCGTGCAGCCCGGCCTCTCCGAGCCGTCCCGCCATGGCCAGCCGCAGCACGTTGGCCCGTCCCCGCGTGGAATGTGCTTCTTCCCGCGTTGCCATATAAGAAGGGCACATAGTCCCGTCGAGTTTTTTGCGGCAGGCGCCCAACCCGCTGCACATTTCCACCGCGTTGCCGAAACCGCCGTATTCGGCATACGAAAAGTGCGTGGAGGGACGGGCCGTCACGTAATCCGTTCCGTAGCGCAGATTCGCGGTGAGCGGCGGCGAATCGACAATCTTCCCGGGGTTCAGGATGCCATCCGGGTCAAAGGTCTTCTTGATCGCGCGAAAAGCTTCGTAAATCCGGTCGCCCAACATCTTGCGGATGTAGGGGCTGCGGACCATGCCATCGCCATGCTCGCCCGAAAGCGCGCCGCCGAACTCCAGAACCAGATCTGCCACGTCGTCGGCAATCGCCTGGAATTTAGCGATACCCTCCGCCGTTTTCATGTTGACTACCGGCCGCACGTGCAGACAGCCCACCGAGGCGTGTGCGTAGATGCCGGCGGACGTGCCGTGCTTCCGGATCAGTTGCAGGAATCTGTCAATGTAGTCGCGGAGTTTCTCCGGCGCCACGGCTGTGTCTTCCACAAACGAGAGGGACTTGTTGTCGTCCTTCATCGACATCGAGAGACCCAAAGCAGCCTCCCGCAAACCCCAGATGCGGGATTGCGCGGCGGCGTCCGTCGCGTGGTAGAACCGGTCGCCCAAGCCGCGCGCGCGGAGATCCCGTTCAAGTTCCTCCATGCGCGGCGTCAACTCGCTGGCAGACTCTCCATAGAACTCCACGCACAGAAGCGCGCCAGGCTCGCCGTCAATAAACGTCTGCCGCTGACGATGCAGCGCGGGGTTGAGACGCGTGTGGTCCAGGATAAAAGCATCCATCACCTCAACCGCCGAAGGCTGATGCCGCAAAATCGCCGGCGTCGCGCCCAGAGCATCCAACAAGCCGGAAAATTGAATGGTGACGACGGACTTCGCTTTGGGCAGTGGAACGAGCCGGAGTTTCGCTTCCAACACTATGCCCAGCGTCCCCTCGGACCCCACCAGCAGGCGCGTCAAATCGCACACGGAGGAATCACGAAAAGCGTCCAGGTTGTAACCCATCACGCGGCGCAGCACCTTGGGAAACCGGGCTTCCACCTCCCCGGCCAGTTCCGTCCCCAACTGGCGCACCAACCGATATCCCTGCGCCGGGATCGAATCGCCCGCGCATTCGGCGTCCAGTTCCGCTCCGCGATAGGGTCGAAGTTCCCGAATGGACCCATCGGCAAACAGGACCGTCTGTTCCAGCACGTGATCGATGGTCTTGCCGTAGTAAATGCTGCGTGCGCCGGAGGAGTTATTCGCCATCATGCCGCCGATTGTGGCGCGGCTCGCCGTGGAGACATCCGGCGCAAAACGCAGGGAGTGCTCTTTCAACGCGGCATTCAATTCATCCAGAACAATGCCCGGCTCCACCCGGCACCAACGCTCCGCCACATTCACTTCCAGCAACCGGCAGTAGTGCTTGGATATATCAATTTGCAGGCCCGCGCCGATCGCCTGTCCCGCCTGCGATGTACCGCCGCCCCGCAGGGTAACGGGGCAACGATGCCGCGCTGCCGTCTTTACCGCAGCCACAAGCTCCTCCCGGTTCCGAGGCACGGCGACGCCTAGCGGCATGATCTGATAGACGCTCGCATCCGTCGAATAGAGAGCCCGGGAAACAGCGTCGAAACGCACCTCGCCGGACATGCACGTACGCAGATCCCGTTCCAGAGCGGCGGCATCCACCGCAATCGACACAAGACTCATCGAGCCCAAACCTCTGCCACTTCCCCTCCACGGCAAGCGTACATCTTCTCATGCAAATTCACCGTCGGGTCGCAGTGCGGGGCGGCGAACGCCACCGGTTCCCCCATGCCTGGCAGCGAATCCGCGAAAACGAACCCGTGTTCGTCACCCGCCCACTGCCAACGCGCGCCCGCTATGCCGATCGCTTCCGGGCCAAACGGACGGTCCGCGGCGAAGGCCTTGAATCCAGCGTCCACGGTTACTCGATCCGGGTGCGATGCGCTGATCACGGTCGCGACCACGGTCATAGCAAGTGCAAAAGGCACGCCGCCGATCTTCCCATAGGCAACGTCCATCAACGGATACGTGCCTGCCTGCATCTCCGTCAACTCCGGAATCTGGATGTCCAGGTCCCACGTACCTGTCGACCCTCCAGTCAGCCTCACCGCGTCCAGTCCCTTGCCAAGCAACTCCCGCTGCACAGCGATCGCCATTCCCAACGCCGCCGCCGAATGGACCTGGCGTTCTTCCCGCCCCACCGTATGCGAGCCCGAAACCGAGTAAGCCTGTAACCCGCCAAACCGCAGGTGCTTCGACGCGGCGATAGCTTCGGCCAGGGCAACCGCCCTTTCATCGCAGGGTGCTCCCGTACGGTGATCACCGATATCCAAATCGACGAGCACCTCCAGCCGGACTCCCGCCCTTGCCGCCGAATCCGCGTAGAGTTCTACCTGCCGCGGATGATCCACCACGACGGCCACCGATCGTTTCTTTGCCAATGCCGCCACGCGGTCCGTTTTCACGCGCGAAGCGAAGGGCGTGGTGAGCAGAACGCTGAAGCCAGCTTCGGCGAAAGTAGTCAATTCTCCCAGTGTTGCCGCGCACACGCCTACCGCGCCGGCCTCCACCTGTTTCTGTCCAAGCGCAAGGCGCTTGTGCGCCTTCGCGTGAGGCCGCAAAGATTTTCCCGCCCCGTTCACAGCAGCCTGCATGGCGGCGATATTCGCCTCCAAAAGATCCAAGTCAACCACGAGAGCCGGTGTGGGCAGATCGCTCACTCGAAAAGCCATGTGTATGTTTCTTCCGCCTCCAATCACTCTACAAGACGAAGAGGCGAAGCCTACCAGAGCCCGGCTGCCGCGAGGCGCTCCTTGGCGATGACCATCCGGCGCGCTATGAGATCGTTCAGATCGCTGCCGCCGAAGTTGATCGCAAAATAGGTTCGGCCTCTTGGCTCCTGCACAAAACCGGCCAGCCACACCTCCGGGCCGGCTTCGGGGTCCGTGCAGGCGCCGGTCTTGAAGTACAGGCCGCGGCCGTCCTTTTCTTCCTGCTTCATGAACGATTCCACAGCGTCCACGTTCCGTTGGGTCAGGCCGAACTCATTCCGGAACAGACGGTCCAGAAATTCAACCTGTTCGACAGGCGAGATCCGAAGCGTACTGCGAATCCAGAACGGGTCTTTCCAGCCGGAGGTGTCGCGATTCCCATAGTGGAACCGGTCAACAAACGATTTCATGTTGGCCGGCCCCACACGGCCTGCCAGATCCTTGAAATACCAGACGGCGGACAGCCGGAAAGCATCGCGCAAGCTAAGGTCCTTCGACCAGGCATCGATCCAGAAGCCGTTCGTCTTATGCTTCGCCGGGTCGAACCGGATCACGTAGTCCGGCGAAGGAATGACTCCGGTTTCCAGGCCGATCATGGCGTTCGGTATCTTGTACGTGGAACAGGGCGACAACCGCCGCCGCGCCCGGCCGGAGCCTTCCCGGATCTGCACAACTCCTTTCGGAGCCAATGTAACAAAGGCCACCTCTTGTGCCATCAAACAATCCTGGGCCAACAATGTAGTAGCCCCCAGCAGCAGTCCAACCCGCCATCCAAACATTACGCGCATGTCACTATTCTCCCGCCGATCGTTCCTTGCTAGCTTGACGGCCCCCCTTTCGCCTCCGGGGGCGGTGCTGGTACATGAACATATCCTGGTGGACTTCGCCGGG
The DNA here is from genome assembly GCA_035714175.1 of Bryobacteraceae bacterium. Lineage (GTDB taxonomy): Bacteria > Acidobacteriota > Terriglobia > Bryobacterales > Bryobacteraceae. The sequence continues at coordinate 15,217 of DASTML010000248.1, forward strand.
GCCGCCAAGGTGAGCCGCACGCGCTACGATCGCGAAGAGGTTTTCCGGACGGCCCTGCCCTACCTCAACGCCCTCAAGGAACATGGCTGCGTGCGGCTGCACGAATGCACGCCCAATTTCGTGGGCCGGGATCCGGTCCTGCTGGCACGGCTGCAACAGGCAAGCGGGATCGAACTGTGGACCAACACCGGGCTCTATGCGGCGCGGGAGTTCCTCTTTCTCCCGGACTATGCGCACAAGGAAAGCGCGAAACAGTTGGCGCGCCGCTGGGTGTACGAGGCGCGGCACGGCGTGGAGGGCATGAAGCCACGATTCATCAAGATCGGCGTGGACCGGGGACCTCTGCCGCCGCTGAGCCGCAAGATCGTCATGGCGGCGGCGCTAGCCAGCCGGGAGACGGGCTTGCCGGTCTGCTCGCATACTGGCGACGGCGCCGCGGCGCGGGAGCAGTTGGAGATCTTCGCGAAGGCGAAGACGCCGCCGGATAAATTCATCTGGGTCCATGCGCAGAACGAGCGCAACTTTGCGATACACGAAGAACTGGCACGGGCCGGCGCATGGGTGGAACTTGACGGCATCTCAGCCCAGGGGCTGGACTGGCACCTCCGGGCTGTCCGGAATCTCGCGGAAAAAGGCCTGCTGCGGCGTGTGCTGATCTCGCAGGATTCCGGCTGGTATCACGTGGGTGAATTGGACGGCGGAAATTTTCGCCCGTTCACTTACCTGTTCACGGACTTTCTGCCCCGGCTCGACGACGCGCAAGCGCGGCAACTGGTCGTGGAAAACCCGCGCACCGCTTTTGGAGGTTAGGCCTTTTTGTGCGGCGAACGCGAGGCAAGCCATAGGCGGAATCCGGTAGGCAGTTTGGGATAGAGATGTACGAACCAACGGTATCGCCAATCCGGAATCACATAGAGGCGGCGGCTGGGAAGCGCGTCGAGTGACGCGCGAACGACATCCGGCGCGTGCAACCAGAGAGACCGCGCCACCTTGCCGCGGTCTACACCGGCGACATCGTGAAACTCGGAATAGGTAAAGCCGGGGCACAAAGCCTGAATCGCAACGCCGGGCGCGGCGCGACGCATCTCCAGGTAGAGTCCTTCGCTGAAGGCGCTCATCCAGGCCTTGGTGGCGCAATAGCTGACATTACCCACGCTTCGGCCGAAACTGGCAACTGAGGCGACGTTTATGATCCCGCCCGCATTGGACCGCACCATCGCCGGCAGCGCGGCCCGGGAAAGCCGGACGGTCGCCAACACATGCAGACGGTGCATTTCCATCTGGCGCTCTAACTCCGTTTCGTGAAACAGACCCTGTGTGCCGAAGCCGGCGTTATTGACGAGAATTTGGGGTTGACGCTGTTCGATAAGCGCGGCAGCACGCTCCAACCCTTCCGCATCGGCCAGGTCAACGGCGAGTGTCTCGGCGCCACCCATCGACTCGGCGACGGTCCGCAGACGATCCTCCCGCCGGGCAATCAGCAGGAGCGAATACCCCCGCTGCCGCAACTGGCGCGCAAACTCCGCCCCGATCCCGGCCGACGCGCCGGTGACAACCGCCAACTGCAATGAAATTTCCCCCTATTTCGTAGGGTACGCCATCGCTATAATTCTTCCACTTTCGGCGGCGCCGCGCCCCTCCAGGCGGAGCGGAACTCTGTTTCTATTAGTGCCGCGTCCCGGTCGCGGCCCTGCGCGGCCACGGCCTTCCAAAGCAGGAAAAGCGTTCGCCCATCGCGGGCCTGCAGGCGCAAAGCCTCCCGCAAGATATATTCCGCCTCCGCTGGCTGGCCCGCTCGAAGCAGGACTGCGCCAAGCGATTGCCGTACCTGGTAAAACCAGATGGGCGGTTCATCGTAGCGGAGCGAATCCTGGGCGGCCACGGCGCGCCTCCAGTGTGTGGCGGCCCTATCGAATTGGGACTCGGCCGCGGCCAAGCGAGCCTCCAAGGCCGATTCAGCCAGCGTAAGGTAGGCGGCCGTATAACCAGGTTCATAGATGGTGGCCGGGTCGACTTTCCTCGCCGCCGCCCGCAGCGCAACTAAAGACGCTCGGGCGGCGGGAAGATTATTCGCCCACGTTTCCCGCGTGCCCTTGGCGAACTCATAGGCCATTTTGGAGAGTGCGAACTTGGCGGCGGGGGCCGCAGGCAGGGGAACGGACGGGCACCACACGGAGAGCTGATAGTGATAGGCAATGAAGCCTTGCAACATGGGCATGGAGTCGAGCGCGGGAGCGACCTGCCGGACTAGTTCCTCTCCGGCCTTGGACGCCTCCTGGCAGCGGCCCTGCGCGGCTTCGGCATAGAGCAGGAAGTGGATGTTGTGGGGATAGTACATCAGCGGATACAGGCCATCTGCAGGCTTTCCTTGTAAATAAGCGCGGTCGGCGGCGACAGCGGCCGCATTGGACGAAGCGGCAGGTTCCCAGTGGCCAAGACGGGCGTAGATATGGCTGGGCATGTGGACCAGGTGGCCGGCGGCAGGGACCAGCGCGCCCAGGCGGTTGGCGCTGGCGAGCGCCCGTTCCGGGTTCGGAGAGGCTTCTACGGCATGTATGTAGTAGTGGTTGGCTCCGGGATGATCGGGCCAGCGGCGAAGCACCTCTTCCAACACGCCGACGAACTCCAACGTGCCCTCGGCGGGCTGTCCTCCGGCCGTCCAGAATTTCCACGGGTTCAGGTTCATCAGGCTCTCGGCGTAGAGGGTGGCAGCATCCGGGTCATCCGGAAAGTCGCGGTGGAGTGCGGCCATGGAAGCGGCATAGTTACGGGCCAGTTGTTTACGGTCCTGCTTCGGATCGGGTGAATAGCGGACGGCTAGGGCAGCCACATAGCGTTGCTCATGGGCAGGCGCATCCGCCGCAAGGGAGCGGGCCTTGGCAATTGCGCTCCACGCCTTCTGTTCACGAGCCGCTTCGGGTTCGTTGTTGATGTGGCTGCCCAGCGAAAGGGCAATGCCCCAGTGCGGCATGGGCGAGCGGGCATCGAGTTCGGCGGCCCGCAGAAACAAACGCTGCGCCTCGTCGTGATTGAAGCCGTAAATCATCGCCAGCCCGGCATCGAAAAATTGTTGCGCGGCAGTTACATTCGTGGCGATACGAAAGGAATAGGCGCCGGCGGCCGGCAAGGCCTGCGCTGCGCCGCGTCCCTGAGTCTCGGTAGAGTGGGTATGTTGGGCTGCCAGCCCGGCAGAAACGAAAAACACCAACCGAAACAGCATAGTGAAACTCCTTCTTCTCTGTACTTTAGCCATTTTTCCGGCCGTTTACGGCCAATCGACTGCAGAACGGGTCCAAACCAACAACTTGCACGGCTGGTGGAATTACTTCGGCGATCACCCGATCGGAGATTCCAAGTGGGGTCTCCATTTGGAGGGGCAGTGGCGACGCCATGATGTGGCCACGAAATGGCAGCAGTTGCTGCTGCGCCCCGGAGTGAACTATGCCATTCACCCCAATATCCTGCTTACCGTCGGCTACGGCTACATTGCCACCAGCCGTTACGGGGATTTTCCCGTCGGCGTTCCCTTCCCGGAGCACCGCATCTTTCAACAGGCCCAGATCAACCACAAGGTCGGCCGCGTAAATATGTCCCACCGTTACCGGTTGGAGCAGCGGGAGCTAGGGGAGCTGAGCATTGGACTTGCTGGCGAACGCACGGTAACACGCTGGCGGCACGAAAACCGCTTCCGGTACATGTATCGCGTCCTGATCCCCATCAAAGGTAAATGGTCTGTCGCACTGTACGACGAATTCTTTATCAACTTCGGAAAGAACGTCGCCAACAACGTCTTCGATCAGAACCGCGCCTACGCGGCGCTGACTTACAACCTGCCGCGCAAGTCACGGTTGGAAGTAGGATTCATGGAACAGACGCTGCAACAGCGCAATGGCCGCGTATTCGAAAATAATCACACGTTCATGGTGTCGATCTTCTCCACCATGCCGTTCGGCAAGCGGAAAGACTAGTATTTCCGCAGAACTGCGATCAGCTTGCCTTGGACCTGCAAACTCGCCGCCGCAACGAAAATCGGCTGCATGGCGGAGTTTGCGGGTTGCAGGCGTACTTGCCCGTCGCTTTCCCGGTAGAAACGTTTTAGTGTGGTTTCCATGCCGTCTACCAAAGCCACCACCGTATCGCCATCCCGCACCGCGTCGGTCTTCTGGATGAGGACAAAATCACCGTCGCAGATGTGGTCATCGATCATCGACTCGCCGCGAACCTGTAACGCATAGGTACCCGCATCGCCTGCGAAGTCTTGTAAATGCAGCATTTCGGGGTTTACGCCGGGCTCTACCGGCGCACCGGCGGCAATTTTGCCCATCAGCGGTACAGCCAATCCGCTCTCGGCCGCCTTTTTCTTCTCGATTTCGGCGGCATAGCGAGGCGCTATTTCCAACGAACGGCTCTGGTTAAAGGCCCGGCGCAGATAACCCTTCGATTCCAGGGACGAGATATGCTTATGAATCGTCGCCAATGAATTCAGCGACAGGCCTTCGGCGATCTCTTCGTAAGAAGGAGAGTAGCCATTCTTCTCGATGAATCCCGTCAGAAAATCCACAACTTCTTTTTGCCGTCGAGTCAGCGCCATATGTGCACCAGTATGGGCGAACGAACAGCGAAGGTCAAGAAAAAATGGGAAGGAAAAGCGAAATCAGTTCTTGCACATCCCGGGCATGCCACACATGCCGGCCCCGCAACCGCCCGAAGGCATCGGCGCGCAGGCCTGAGTCCCCCCGGCCGTCCCGCCCATCTGTGCCGCGAAGGTAGAGTATTGCTGTTCCAACTTTTCGCCGCCGCAACCGGGGCAGGCCACAGACGGAGAACTGCCGCGGACCAATTTCTCGAACCGGTTTCCGCAGGCGTCGCACTTATATTCGTAGATCGGCATTGTAAGGTTACTCCAGGAACGCTGCTACCAGTCTATCAATCCCCTTGCGCGCCTCCGCGGCCGGAGTATTGTAATTATTCAAAAGGATCGTGAATGCCAGCCGCCCCTTGCGGGGATGCTCCAAATATCCGCCCAGGGCACTGACATGGGAAAGCGTCCCTGTTTTCGCCCGTACCTTCCCCTTTTCAGCCACCCCACGGAACCGTTTGCCAAGCGTACCGTCTTCGCCGCCGACCGGTAACGAAGCCAGCCAGTCATCCTTTACGGGAGCGTTGGCCATATGGACCAAGAGCTTGGTCGTTGCCTCTGGCGTCAAAAGCGTCAACCGCGACAATCCGGAACCATCGACGAAATTCACGTCCTCCTTAGCCAGCCCGATATCCTTTTCCAGAAAATCGCGCAAGGCGGTAACGCCTTCTTCCCGGCCTCCCCACGGACGATCCTGCCGCCCGGCCTCCCGCAATAGCAATTCCGCGTGCAGATTCTGGCTCACTTTGTTTACTACTTGCACAACTTCCCGCATCGGGCGCGAAGCCAAAACGGCCAACTCTTCCGGCCACGCCGGGACGGTTTCGTCACCCCCGTCGCGGTGCCGTGCGCGGGCCGGCTCCCCGACCGCAACGCCCGCCCGCTCCAGTGCAACTGTCATCAACTGCGCCGCATATAACGCCGGGTCCGCCACCGCCAGCAACGTGGAATACGGTTTGGCGGTCAAGCCAATCTGGCCCCAGACCCGCAGTTCGTTCGTATTGACTGGCCGCTCCAGCCTGATCCGTGTCCGCTCTCCTGCTGGAGCGGTCTGCACCAGAGGCACCAGCGTGACCTGTCCGGCGTCCGGGTATAAATAAACCTCGGCCAACTCTCCTGCCGCCGCGCCTGGTCGGACCTCCAATCGCATCGCGTTATCCTGCACGGTCAACGCGGAGACGGGCGCGCCGTACTCAAAGAGCGGGTCGTCAATACTCCAGCCGTCCGGAAATGGCTCCCAGTTGTAGGCGGTATCGTCTCCAATTACGGCGCCGGTAATCCGCTTTATCCCACGATTGGCAACCTGCTCCGCCAGCGTCCGAATCCCTGGCGGTTCGTCAGCCCACTCCTGATCTTTATCGTAAGGATAGGTGCGGCCGGAAAGAGTGGGATCGCCGCCGCCCACCAACCGGATATCTCCTGACAGAATGCCGTCTATCCCGGGACCGGCCGCGGCTGTCACCCGGGTACTCATGCGGTGATCGGGACCAAACCTTGACAAAGCCAGAGCAGTCGAAAACAACTTCGTGTTGGACGCAGGAACGAACCAGTTCTTTGCGTTCCGCTCATAGAGGACCGTACCTCCCAGGTCCACCACACGTATACCCAGGTGCGACCGGGACAGAGCGGACGAAGCGGCAATCGCTTCGTCTACTTTCTCGGCCAAAGTCCGGCGCTTCGCCCGGCCAGTCTTTTTCGTGGCGCCGGCCGCCGGCAGACAGCCCACAAGCGTCAGTAATGCGTTGCGGCGGAGCATGTGGGAATTTCCCGATTATAGCCGGGACCGGCAGCTAACCGTCGGGCCCGCGGCTCAAACGCGTCTCCAGCCAGATCAGCAACACCAGCAGGCAGACCATGATGCTCCCCAAAGCCGGCAGCAACATCACCTTTCCCGTCCCCCATTGCTGGGCCACCAACCCCAGCAACGCCGGCGTCAGGAGCCCACCCACAAGGCCCAGCGAGAAAATACCGCCAAAGAAACCGGGATGGTAGTAAGGGAATCTGTGGGCAATCGATTCCACCGTTAACGGATAAATCGACGCAAAGCCGCCGCCAATGAGCAAAATGCCCGTCACCGCACCGCCCATCTTCTCCGTCAGGCTCAACAACACGCAGCCGAACAAAGCGGCCAGCACGCTTCCCATTAGCATTTTTGTATGGCTCAGCCGCGGCATCATTGCCTGCGCGACAATACGCCCCGCGAGCAGCGCCACCCAGTAGAGCGCCAAAAGCAATATTCCGCTGGTGGGGCTCATCCCAAGTTGTTGGATAAGAAAAAGCGGCAGCCAGCCTGCAATGGCCCATTCATTGCCGAACTGGAAAAAAAGCAGCAGCGTGAACAAAATGGCGCCGGGCGAACGGAAATCGGCCAATGCTTTTTGGAATGTGGGGAACTCGTGAGGCGTGTAAAAGTAGGGGCCGCCGCGAGCAAAACCGATGGTGAAGAAGAACGGGATCACGGCCAGCAAGATCAACATGCTTGGGACGGTGTAGAAATCAAATGTACCGGCGGTGAGAAGCGCGGTGGTCAGGCATCCCAGAAAAAAGAGGCCGCCCGAGAGGTTGATGGTCGCCGAAGGATCATGCCGGTAAAACGGAGCAATCGCATGGAACACCGCCGTATTCACCACTGCCCCCGCGGCGCCGACAAAGAAAAGGGCGAACATGCGGAACGACGGCGGCTGCGGTCCGGATAGGTAGGCAAGCGCCAATAATCCCAAACAGGCCACCGCACTGCCCGCCGCAAGCAAGATCCGTAATCCCGTCCGCGCCACCAGCCAGTGGCATAGCTGCGCGCCTACATAGATTCCGAACGTCAGGAAAAGAAAATAGAGACCCGCCGTGCCGTGATCGGAGTGCAGGTGATAACCCCACGCCGGCAATACCGCTCCCAGAAATGAAAACAACACGCCAGACAGGAAAAACCCGCCCAGGACCCGCCTGCCCGTCGCGGCCTGCAGCGTGGGCTGACGTCCCGTAGCCGAAACCGGTGTACCTTGTGTTGTTGCCGGCATCCGCCCTATTGTAACCCTCCCCAATTCGGGATTTGGAAGCAAAATCTTCCAGAAACCACATATTCCAAACCCTGTTCTCTGTAAAATCAACAGTTTGGCTTTGGCACGTGGCGTGCTATAGAAGGGTAGTCATTGTACACCAGCTCGCTCTGGTGGGAGTTGTCTCCTTCACAAAGGCCTCGCGTCCCAGCGAGGCCCTTTCTTTTTGCGTCGGAATCGCCTTTTGTTGACATGCGCAAAAGAACACCACTAGATCTGGTATGGCAGTGGAAAAACTATTGACTCGACGCCAAACCGGCTTTACTATGGCGGTATCACTGAGGAAGGAGGTGGTCCAGTCACATGGAAATTGAAAGTTCTTCTGGGCGCAGGGAGGTTGCCGACAGTTGAGTCGGACCTCTTAATCGTTCAGGCTTCGATCAGTGGCGAGGCCGCCGTTCCTGTGGACCGGTGCCTCCCTGCGCTACGAACTAAGCCCTAGAAAGCAGAAAACGCCCGCGACAGGTTGGTCCCTGCCGCGGGCGTTCTGCTTCTGTGCTAATATTGACAGTGGAAAGTCATGAAAGCCGGAATTCATCCCGCCTATAACGCCGTCAAGGTTATTTGTGCTTGCGGCAGCCAGTTCGAAACCCGCTCCTCACACAAAGGAGACATCCGCTTGGAAATCTGCTCTTCCTGCCATCCGTTTTTTACGGGCAAGCAGAAGTTGATCGACACTGAAGGTCGCGTGGATCGCTTCCAGAAGAAGTTGCAGAAATCGGCGGCTATCAAAGCTGCGCGCGAAACCGCGTCGGCGAACTAACCCTCCCCAACAGTTTCAGCAAACGAAAAAGCCGCATCCCTCCGGATGCGGCTTTTTCTATTTCTTCCGAAACATATCCAAGGCTAAATACCGCCGCCGAAGCCTTCTTTCCGCTTGGCGTCCCGCTCCGCGCGCATCTTGTCGTACTCCTGCATCTGCTCGTCGCTCAGAATCAGCCGTACGCCCCCGGTCTGGTCCGCCTGGATCTTGTCCACCTCAGGTTTGGTGCGTTCGCGAAATTCCCGGTACCGGTCGCGAGTCGCGTCCAATACCTTTTCGATCTCCACGGCCTGGGAGTCTGTAAGCCGCAACCGCTGCTTCATCTCCTGCATATAGGCGCGGCGATACTCCTCCGGCGTCTTCCGCTTGGTCGTCGCGCTGACGGTATTCACCGTATAGAGCCGAT